>JBBQNA010000110.1:0-11423 GCA_038329515.1 Candidatus Limnocylindrales bacterium
CGAAGCGGAGCCGATGGGCGGACCCGATGGCTGGTTCGCGCGGATCACTCGCGAGTTGCGTGAGCTGCCCGCGGAGCGGTTCACGGAGGTCATGGGCATCGGGCCCACGGTGGCGGCCAGCGTCGCGGCGTGGTTCGCCGCCACCGGCACGGCGGGCGTGTTGCAGGACCTCGTCGATGCTGGCGTGGAGCCGCTCCGACCGGCGCCGGTCATCCGTGGTCCGGAGCCGGACCTGGGGCCGCTGGCCGGCAGCACGCTCGTGGTCACGGGCACGCTCGATGGCTTCGACCGGCAGGCTGCCGAGGATGCCATCCGGGCGGCTGGCGGCAAGGTGTCGGGCTCCATCAGCCGCAAGACGACGTATCTGGTGGCGGGCGAGAACGCCGGGTCCAAGCTGGCCAAGGCGCAGGAGCTTGGCGTGACCGTGGTCGATACGGAGGGCTTCCGTCAGCTCCTGGCGCGCGAGGATGCGGTCGTGTCAGCCCAGGAGTAGCTCCGCGACCAGCTCGTCGTCCTCGACGCGGCCCGTGGGCACGAAGCCGAGCTTCCTGTAGAACGGCTCTGGGCCGCCGCGTCCGGGGTGCCAGCTGACATGCAGGCGTCGCTCTCCAGCTGCTCGCAGCCGGTCGATCAGGAGACCCACCGCACGCGAGCCGATGCCTCGGCCCTGGTGACGGCGATCGATGAGCAATCGCCACAGGAACGGGATGTCGCCGGGTGGTGTGTGCTCCGCGATCATCATGAAGCCGACCAGCTCGCCATCCGCCTCGATCGCCCGGAACCAGGGCACGATGCGCAGCCCGTCCTCGACGTGGGGGATGAGCGCATCAGCGAACGAACCGGCCATCGGTGCCACGAAGCGCTCCTGGCTGTGATGGGTCGCCAGTCGCGCCACCGCGCGCAGGTTGTCCTCCGTGATCTCCACCAGCCGCACGGTCGTTGCCGGGTCGGTCGGCCTGGCTAGCCACGCGGCCCGCTCCGCGGCGAGGACGGCGTAGCGGTCGTCGTCCTCCCACTCGCCCCGGACATAAGCGGCCTGGACCGCCCGACCTTCGTAGCGGAAGCCGAGTCGCTCCAGCAGCATCGCGGATGGGGTGTTGTTCGGATCCAGGGTCGCTGCGACGCGGTGGAGGCCTGCCGCGAACAGCGCGTCGATGAGCGCGCCGACCGCCTCGGTCGCATACCCTTGACCCTGCCGCTCCGCTCGCAGGGTGTAGCCGATCATGGCCAGCTTGCCCGTGGCGTCGAGGCCCACGGCCAGGTCTCCGATGAGTTCACCCGCGCGATCGACGCCGATCTGCACCCATTCGCCGGCGCGGGGACCTGTGACCGCGGACTGTTCCACCACGAACGCCTCGATCCGCGCGAGGCTCACGGGCACCTCCCAATCCTGATAGCGATAGACCGCCGGATCGTTACGGTAGGCCAGCTGGATCAGCGCATCGGCCGGACGCAGCGCACGGAGCATCAGTCGGGGCGTGGACAGCGGCAGGATGGGGTACTCGGTCACGCCGACATCCTATCGGGCTGTGGACGCTTGATCGGGTAGGTCCATCTCGTACACCAGCCAGATGTCGTGAGCCACCCACGTTTCTACGTCGATGGTGGCTTCGCCTTCGGAAGTCGTTGGGACGTCTCGCCCCGGACTGGGGTGGCCAACGACGAGGCAAGGGGAACTGGGGGTTCAGCTACCCAGGCCGACCCCGCCGTCACCGCCCGATGAGGTCGAACCCCAGCGCAGCGGCCCCGGCCAGGCAGCTCGCCTCCCCCAGCATGGCAGGGACGACGGTAAGGCCGCGGCCGGTCTCCGCCATCACCAGCTGGCGGGCCAGCGTGCTGGCGCGACGTCGCAGTCCCGGCTGACCAAGCGCGAGCGAACCTCCCATCGCGATCACCGCAGGGTCGATCACGGCTGACAGCGCGGCCAGTGCGTGTGCCACGGCAGCCACCGCATCCTCCACCAGCCCAAGCGCCGATGGGTCGCCGCCTCGGGCCATCCGGAAGACCCCGGCGGCATCCCGCGGCGCGGAGGTCCCGTCGGCAAGTCGGCTCGCAGGCCAGGTCGCTCGCGCACGTCGTCCCAGCGACGCGCCACCCGCGTAGGCCTCGACGTCCCCTCGTCGACCGCAGCCGCATCGAGGACCCGCCGGATCGACGACCAGGTGGCCCACCTCCCCGGCCAGACCGTGCGCCCCACGCAGCGACCGCCCTCCCGTCACCACTCCAGCGCCCACACCACTGGAGATCGTCAGGTAGGCGAACGGGTCCGCTCCGCGCCCAGCCCCGAATCGAGCCTCGCCCAGGGCAGCGGCCGTGGCGTCATCGTCCAGCACGACGGGTACCTCGAGTCGTTCGCGCAGCAATGCCACGAGCGGGACATCCCGCCAGCCCAGGTTGGGGGAATGATCAACGACCCCGGTCCGGGCATCAAGCGGTCCCGGCGCCACGACACCGACCGCGACGATCCTCCCAGCCGCGTCCCGTGCGAGAGTCCGAGCTGCATGCACCACCGCGTCCACCGCAGCGAGTGGATCACCGGGCGTCGGGAACCGCTGGACCGGTCCACTGCCCCAGGTGTCACGGAGTGTCTGGACATCCCGAACCGTCACCAGGGTCTTCGTCGCACCGATGTCCACGGCCAGGAGGAGCCGCGCTCCCGGGCGGCCGGATGGACGCATCAACCGGGCGATCCGGCAAGGATCGCGTCGACCAGCAGGACCGCACGCTCCTCGGAATCAACCATGGGGTTTGCGGTCAGTGCCCGGACCAGATCTTCCCGCCCGCCCCCCGCTGTCAGCGCCTCGACAGTGAGTGCCTCGAATGCGGCGTGCTGCGCGAGGAGGTCGGCTGCACCCGTGGGCAGGACCGGCACCGCCAGCGGCGTGGCGATCCCCGGCGTCCGAACGACCACGGGCCCCTCGGTCATGACGTCGTCCGGCAGCCCCGGGATCCGGCCGTCGTTGCGCAGGCCAACGGTGAGCGGCTCGTCGGTCCCGTTGACCCAGGCGTCCACGAGCGGCAGGACGGCCTTGGGATACCAGGCGGCGCCCCGCCTGGGCAGTCCCTGGGCGCCCGCCGCGTAGCCCGTCAGCATCGCGGTCTCGAGTTCCTGAAGCTGCTGGGCCCGCACCTGGGATGCCGTCAGCTGGGTCGCGAGGACCCCGACCGGATCGAGGTAGTACCGAAGGTACGGCCCTCCGATCGCACCCATCGCCAGCACTGCGTCGCGGTCCTGTCCGATGGCCAGGTCGACCGTGGCTTCCAGCTCGTCTGGAGACGCCGGCACCCACCACCCCACATGGTTCATGCCCAGGCAGCGGGCGCGCACCCGGCCCACCGGCGTGCCCAGACGCTCTGCGATCCGTTCGCAGAGCGTGGCCGGCGAGTCGCACATGGAGATGACCCGGAGCCCCGACTGGCGTTCCGCCGCCATGACCACGATGCCCGAGGGGTTCGTGAGATTGATGATCAAGGCGTGCGGCGCCACGTCCGCGATGTCCCGCCACGTGTCGGCGAGGGCAGGCACGGTACGCAGGGCATTGGCAAAGCCACCCGGGCCCATCGTCTCCTCACCCGGGACACCGAGGGCCTGCGGGAATGTCTCGTCGAACACGCGCGCCGCGAGGCCCCCGATGCGCACCGCGTTCACGACCACATCGGCCCCCCGCAGCGCGGCGCGCCGATCGGTCGACCCGGCCACGGTCACCGGCGCCCCGGGAAGATCGGCCGTGCGTCGCCGGGTCTCGGCCACGACCGATGCCAGCTTATCCGCGGACCGTGAGACGAGGATCAGCTCGAGCGCCGGGCGCCGATCCACGCCGCCGGGCCATGCGGCCAGGCCTTCGGCGACCTCCGGCGTCGCGGCACCCGAGCCGCCCAGGATGACCAGGCGCATGGCTCAGGCGACCCCGTAGAAGTCGCGCATCGCACGGCCCACGCGGTCCACCTCGGGGTCGGTGAGTTCCGCGAACATGGGCAGGCACAGGAGCTGGGGCACGAGTGAGCGGGCCACGCTCAGGTCGTCCGCCTCGCGCCAGGGGTTGGTGGCGTACGCGCCCTGGTCGGGCACCAGCCGGGGGTAGATGAGCTGCGTCCGGATGAGCCGCGCGTCCAGGAATGCGCGCAACTCTTCACGGTGAGGCGCCAGGACCGTGTCCATGTAGTACACGTGGCGACCCGTGACATCGTGGGCGGCCGGCGTCACCGGCGTCCCGACGAGCCATTCCCGATAGCGCGCCGCGACCCGGCGTCGTCCGGCGATCTGGTTCTCGAGACCCCGCAGCTTCACCCGCAGGAAGGCCGCCTGGAGTTCATCGAGCCGTTCCTGGTAGCCAAGCACGAGATGCTCGTGCTTGGTGCCCGCCTGGCCCATGTAGCGCAGTTGGCGGATCTTCGCGGCCAGCTCATCATCGGAGGTGGTGAGCATCCCGCCGTCCCCTAGGGCGCCCAGCACCTTGGAGGGGTAGAAGCTGAACGCGGCGACGTCGCCCAGGCTGCCCGTCTTGCGGCCATGGAGCGTGGCGCCATGCGCGTGGGCCGCGTCCTCCAGGATGGGGATGCCCGGTGCGGCGCTGCGGATCGCGTCGATGTCGACGGCCTGGCCGTACATGTGCACAGGCAGGATGGCCCTGGTCCGTTCTGTGACGGCCGCCGCTACTCGGGCCGGGTCCATGTTCGCGGTCACCGGATCCACGTCGACGAATACCGGCACCGCACCCGTGTAGCTGATCGCGAAGACCGTGGCGACGTAGGTGTTGGGCACCGTGATGACCTCGTCGCCGCGGCCCACGCCGAGCGCCCGCAGTGCCAGGTGAAGCGCTGCGGTGCCACTGCTGATGCCGATGCCGTGGGTGGCATCCGAGTACGCCGCGAACTCCGCCTCGAACGCGGCCAACTGTGGTCCCAGGGTGTACTTGCCCGCGGGAAGCACCGCCTCGAAGGCGGCGCGCAACTCGTCCGCGATCGACGCATGCCAGCGGGTCAGGTTCTCC
This sequence comes from Candidatus Limnocylindrales bacterium, assembly GCA_038329515.1. Taxonomy (GTDB): domain Bacteria; phylum Chloroflexota; class Limnocylindria; order Limnocylindrales; family CSP1-4; genus JAFMJV01. The sequence goes on from JBBQNA010000110.1 coordinate 4,992, forward strand.
GCGGGGATCTCTGTGAGGTGGGCCGAGGTCGCTGCGGGTGCCGCGCCCGGGATCGCGGGTGTGGTCATGTCGTGGCTCCAGTCCGGGTGGCGACGCCAGGATCGGCGTCCGAGTGGGACGAGATGAGACGGCCCACGGGGGCATACGCCGGGCCAGGCGACTCCCGGCACGGAAGGCGCGAGCGCGCCGGGCGCGCTGTCCTGCGCAGCTCCGGCAGCATCGCCCGGGCGAGGAGTTCCGCGTCCATCGCGCCGGAGTCTATCACTCCGCGCCTTCCATGTGATCGATTCATATGAGAACGCGGTCTGATCGCACGAAACAGACACCCCCATGTTGACACTGCGCACTGATGCGGCGCAAACTGGGCAGCGTGGAGATGGCGAACCGGGAGGCCCAGGTACTTGATGTGCTGCGCGCGTCCGGACGTGCGAGCGTCGGCGACGTGGCGTCGAGGTTGGGCGTCACGGATGCCACCGTCCGACGCGCATTCCAGCGGCTCGCCGCGGACGGTCGGGTCATCCGCACCTACGGGGGTGCTGTGATCGCCGACCAGGCGCACGCCTACCCAGGTTTCGGTCCCGATCTGGAGTCGGCGGCGAAGCGGGCCATCGGGGCCGAAGCGGCAAAGCTCGTGCACGACGGTGACACGGTCGCGCTCTCGAGCGGTTCGACGGTCCTGGAACTCGCTCGCCACCTTCGCGACCGGCGTCTGACCGTCATCACGAACGCGCTCGACGTGGCCAACGCCCTGCTCGACGCCCCCGGCATCGAACTGGTCGTCCTCGGCGGCGTGTTGCTGCCCGGGGTGCACAGCCTCCAGGGACACCTCGCCGAGGCCGCCATGGAGGATCTCCGGGCGGACACGGCATTCATGGGCGCATCGGCGGTCGACCTGGCCCATGGGTTCATGACCGAGCAGGTCAAGGAGATCTCGGTCGATCGTGCCCTTCGACGGATGGCGCGGGACGCTGTCGTGCTCATCGACGCCACCAAGTTCGACCAGGTAGCGCCCGGATTCATGTTCGGCTTCGACCAGGTGGGTGCGCTCGTGACTGATGGCCGGGTCCGGCCAGATACGGTCGAGGCACTCGCGGCACGGGGCGTGCGCGTCGTGGTCAGCGATGGACGGGAGGCCCAGATGGCCGACTGACGGGCGACGCTGCCGCCCCTCAGGGGTGGGATCCGACACAACGAGGAAAGGAGTCAACCATGAGATCCCAACGACGGGGACGCCTGGCCGTGCTGGCCGTCACGGCAGCACTGGTAGGCGGGTCGATGCTCACGACAGGAGCGGGCGCCCAGGGTCCGTCACCCGAGCCGCTGACGATCCGTTTCGGACAGCTGCCCTACCTTGACTATGCGCCGTGGGCACTGGCGGAGGCCAAGGGCTTCCTGGCCGAGCAGGGCATCACCTTTGAGAAGTCCACCTACGAGGTGGAGCAGCCCATGTATGAGGCGATGCTGGGTGGCTCGATCGACGTCGGTGATTCGGGCGATACGCCGTTCATCCTGGCCGCAGCACAAGCGCCCGAGTTGCGCCTGATCACCCTCACCAACATCTTCGCGGGTTACTCCATCATGGCCCGCCCGGGTCAGTTCAAGACCTACGATGAGATCCTGCCGACGGTCGGGGGAGACCGGGAGAAGGCGCTTGCCGAGGCCGCTGGGCAGCTGAACGGCAAGACGATCATCCTGCCTGGCGGAGCGAGCTTCACGCCGGTCCTGGACACGGCGCTGGGCTACGCAGGCTTGACGCGTGATGACGTCACGATCCTGGATCTGGACCCGGTGGAGGGTGCCGCCGCGTTCATCCAGGGCACGGCCGACTTCTATAGCGATGGGCTGCCCCAGCGCTTCCGGCTGGAAGAGGAGGGGATGATCAACGTCCTCACCGGCCCGCAGCTGGCCGGTGGCGCCATGGACCTGGCCGGCCTGGGCACCACACAGGCATTCCTGGACGCCCACCCGGACGCCCCGGTCCGCCTCTTGCGCGCCTGGTACAAGGCGATCGACTACCTCCGCAGTGACAAGGACGATGCGCTCAAGGTCATGTCCGACTGGATCAACGAGCAGTCGGGCGCTGGCTTCACGCCCGCGGATGCCGAGCGCTTCCTCACGGACCTGGTCATCGTGCCCACCCTGGCCGAATCGGGGCCGATGTTCTGGAACGACCCAGCCAGCCCGTTCTACTACCAGGCCCGCCTGCAGTTCGTCGTGGACTACTTCGGGAAGGCTGAAGGGCTGGACACGTCCGCGATCGACCTGACGACCCTCGTTCCCGCACCCGCGGTGTTCGCGGAGCTCAGCGCGAACGAGTGACCGCTGCATCTCCGATGACCCGCGAGCGATCGCGGGTCATCGTCCAGTACCTGGAGGGCGGCGCAGCTGCCGGGCTCCCGAGCGCGGAAGCTGCCGTCGCACGCCTGCGTCGGGCGGCGGCCATCCTGCCCATCGACGACGTATGCCTTGGCTGGAACTTGCCTGCGCCCCTGGTGGCCAATGTGGTGCGCGCTGCCCATGACCTTGGCGCCGCGGTCTGGTTGTGGCACCCCCTCCTGAGTGGGGACGGCCGCTACGTCCCCGGACCGGATCGGGTGCTCGGGGCATCCGGGCGGCCGGTGGAGGCCCCGGGCGGCATGGGCGAGTTCGCCTTCGACTGTGCCGTCCGGCCCGGAGGTCGCGATGCCGCCCTGCAACGTCTGACGGCTGCCTTGACCGATGCACCGTGGGATGGCGTCTTCCTGGACAAGATCCGCTGGCCGAGCCCGACCGCGGACCCCGCCACCGATCTCGGGTGTTTCTGCGACGCGTGCGCCCGGGAGTCTGGCGCCGCTGGCGTGGATCTCGCCGAGGTCCGGGCGATGATCCGCTCCGCCCCGGCCACTGCCGCAGGTCGCCTGGCGATGGTGGCAGCCCTGATGGGCCTCGGGACCCCGACGGTCCTGTCCCGCTACCTCGACTGGCGCTGCCGCGTCATCACGCAACTCGTTGAGCGGGCCGCGACGATGGTTGGCGAGCATGAGACGAGTTCGGGCGCCCCGCTTCGCGTGGGCCTCGATGTCTTCGCGCCATGTCTGGCGAGGGCCGTCGGCCAGGACACCGCAGCACTGGCCCCGCACGCAGAGTTCACCAAGGCGATGCTCTACCTCGGGACTCACGGCCCGGCGGGCATGGCCTTCGAGCTGGCGCGGCTGGGCTCGTGGCTGCGGGAGGGTGGCGTCCGCGCGCCAGGAGCCGAACTCAGCGCGTGGTGCGGCTTCCCGGTGGCGGAACCGACGGACTTGCGAAGCGGGAGCCTGTCGATCGCGGCGCTCGACCACGAGCTGGCAGAGCTCGAGAGACTCGCCGGTCGACGCGCGGCGGTCGGCGTGGACGCGGTCTGGATCGCGAACCTCGCGATCCTGGACGATTCGACGCTCGGTGAGGTCGCGGCGCGCGCGGCGCGCGCCGGTCTCCCCGTCGTCATCTCGTGGGACCTCCAGCACGTGTCCGATACTCGACTGGCTCGGATCTCGCACGCACTCGGCGAACCTGCGACGTCCATCAGCCGGGGTGGTCGGTGAGTACGCCCAAGATCGCCTGCCTGCAAGTCCGCAAGGCATACCCTCGGGACCGGCAGGCCGACCTGGTCGCCCTGGAGCGCACCGATCTGGAGGTCCGTGCGGGGGAATTCGTATGCCTGGTCGGGCCGTCGGGCTGCGGCAAGTCCACGCTGTTGTTCATGGTCGCAGGGCTGATCGAACCGACGGATGGCCGGATCGAGGTCGACGGCCAGGAGGTGCGCGGCCCGGACCGGAGCCGGGGCGTGGTGTTCCAGCCGGACGCGACCTTCCCGTGGCTGGACGTACGCAGGAACGTGGAGTTCGGGCCATCACTTGCCGGGCTGTCCTCCGACGAGGTGCGCCGGATCGGCCAGCGTGCCATCGATCTTGTCGGCCTGACCGACTACGCGTCCCTCCTGCCGCGGGAGTTGTCGGGTGGCATGAAGAAGCGCGTCGACATCGCCCGCGTCATCGCCAACGAGCCGGACCTGCTGCTCATGGACGAGCCCTTTGGCGCATTGGATGCGATGACCAAGCAGCGTCTCCAGGACGAGCTGCTCCAGATATGGGAGCGCGAGCGACGCACCGTCCTGTTCGTCACCCACGACCTGGAAGAGGCCCTGTACCTTGGGTCTCGGGTCCTCGTCATGGGCCTCGAGCCAAACTCCATCCGGTCGGTGCTCGCGGTCGACCTGCCTCGACCACGCACACCCACCATGCGCACCGAGCCGCAGTTCCAGGCGCTGCGGCGGACGCTCCTGGAGCACCTTGACGCCGGTGCCCCGGTGTCCGCAGCCTCCAAGAGTGGGGCGTCATGAACGCGGTGACGACGCGTTCCGAGGGCGTCGAGCCGACGCCGACGCCGACGCAGCGCCCGCGAAGGACCCTCACGCGGCGTCGGCGGCGCGCCATCGGTATCAGCGTGATCATGGTGCTGGTCGGTGGATGGCTGGCCCTGACCCTGACTGGATCGGTGCGTGCACTCTTCCTGCCCGGCCCCGGCGACCTTGCGCGCGCCTATGGTGAGCTGCTGCCCGGTCTGCCCCGGGACATCTGGGACACGCTCGTGACGCGCATCATCCCGGGCTTCCTGGTCGGCGGCACCATGGGGCTGCTGCTCGGCATGGCGATGGCCACGTCGGGCCTGGTGAGCGCCGCCGTCGACCCGATCGTGGAGATCCTGCGGCCGCTGCCTCCACTGGCGCTCATTCCGTTGCTCATCCTCTGGTTCGGCATCGGCGGCACGACGCAAGTCGCGCTCATCGCGTTCGGCAGCTTCATCATCCTGGTCGTCACTGCCTACGAGGCGGTGCGGAACGTGCCCCCGATCTACCTTCAGGCGGCGACCACCCTGGGTGCCACGCAGCGCCAGGTCTTCCGGCGGGTCGTCCTGCCGGCCATCGTGCCCGACATCTTTGGGGGCATCCGGGTCGCGGTAGCGGCTTCGTTCGGCTACGCGGTGGCGGCCGAACTCATCGGCGCGCAGTCCGGCCTGGGGTATCGGCTGGTACTGGCACGGCGGTACCTGCTGACGGAGAACATCGTGGCCATCCTCGTGGTCATCGCGATCCTCGCCTTCCTGGCCGATCAGGTCGTGCGTGGCCTGAATCGCCGCCTCACTGGCTGGAAGCCCCGGGCTTGACCGGGGATCCGGTGAGGCCGATCATCTGCACGGATGAGGGACAGTGGTACCGGTCAGGCCCGGCTATCCTGTGGGCATGGCCTCCCTGTCGCGTGACGACGTCGCGCATGTCGCTCATCTGGCGCGCCTCGGACTGACCGACGCCGAGCTATCGCGGCTCGAGGGTCAGCTCAACCACATCCTCGACCAGTACGCGGTCCTGGCGGAGCTGCACACGGACGACATCCCGCCGACGGCTCAGACCATCGAGCTCGAGACCATCCTGCGTGAGGACGTGGTGACGCCCAGCCTGACCGCCGAGGCTGCCCTGTCAGGGGCACCCGAACGCCAGGGCGACTACTTCGTGGTGCCGGTCATCCTGGCCGGCGGCGACTGATGGCCACGGACCTGACTCGCCTGCACGCCCACGAGATGGGTGCCTTGCTGCGTACCGGGGACACCACGTCGAGCGAGCTGCTGGAAGCGCATCTCGCCGTCATCGAGCGCCAGGACCACGCCCTGAACGCGTGGCAGTCGACGGATGTGGCCGGTGCGCGCGCCGCCGCCGCCGCCGCCGATGCGGGCATCGCGCAGGCTCGTGGGGAGGGGAGCGCCGCGCTGGCAGCATTGCCGCCGCTCCACGGTATCCCGGTCGCGCTCAAGGATCTGGTGGTCACCGCGGGCCAGCCATCGACGGCCGGCAGCAGGATCCTCGAGGGCTACCGGGGCGTGTATGACGCGCATATCGCGGAGCGCCTGGCGGCCGCGGGGGCGGTCATCCCGGGCAAGACCAACATGGACGAGTTCGCGATGGGTTCCTCGACCGAGCATTGCGCCTGGGGACCCGTGGCCAACCCCTGGGACCTGTCACGGGTACCGGGCGGCTCGTCCGGCGGCTCGGCGGCCGCGGTCGCGGCATATCACGTGCCGCTCGGCATCGGCACCGATACCGGTGGCTCCATCCGCCAGCCCGCGGCGCTGACGGGCACCGTCGGCCTGCGCCCGACCTACGGCCGGGTCTCGCGCTACGGCATCATCGCGTTCGCCTCGTCACTCGACCAGGTGGGGCCCTTCGCACGCGACGTGCGTGACGCGGCACTGCTGCTGGGCGCCATCGCCGGCCACGACCCACGGGATTCCACCTCGGCGCCCGTGCCCGTGCCCGATTATGCCGCCGCGCTGCCGACCGACGACGATGAGGCAGCCAGCGTAGTGCGTGGCATGCGCCTGGGCCTGCCGCGGCAATACTTCGTGGCGGGCATGGAGCCG
>JBBQNA010000111.1:0-11371 GCA_038329515.1 Candidatus Limnocylindrales bacterium
TGTAGGTCCGCTCCTTGCACTCGGTGCAGGCGAGCTGGATGACGGGACGGTTCTGGACCTTCGCCACGATCTACTCCAGGATCTCGGTGATGGCGCCGGCGCCCACCGTGTGGCCGCCCTCACGGATCGCGAAACGCTGCGCGACCTCGAGGGCGATGGGGGTGATCAGCTCGACCTGCATCTGCACGTTGTCGCCGGGCATCACCATCTCGGCACCATCCTTCAGGGAGATGGAGCCGGTGACATCCGTGGTGCGCAGGTAGAACTGCGGCCGGTAGCCGTTGTAGAACGGCGTGTGGCGGCCGCCCTCCTCCTTACTGAGCACGTACACCTGGGCGTGGAACTTGGTGTGGGGCTTGATGGAGCCGGCCTTGGCCAGCACCTGACCGCGCTCGATGTCGTCGCGCTCGATGCCCCGCAGGAGGGTCCCGATGTTGTCCCCGGCGCGGCCCTCGTCGAGCAGCTTCTTGAACATCTCGACACCCGTCACGACCACCTTGCGGGTCGGCCGGACACCCACGATCTCGATCTCCTCGCCGACCTTGACGATGCCCCGCTCGACACTCCCCGTGGCCACGGTGCCCCGGCCCTTGATGCCGAAGACATCCTCGACGGGCATCAGGAAGGGCTTGTCGATGGCCCGCTCGGGGGTCGGGATGTAGGAGTCGACCGCATCCATGAGCTCCTGGATGCAGGCATACGCCGGATCGTCCACGCCGCCGGTGGCCTCGAGGGCCTTGAGCGCCGAGCCCCGGATGACCGGGATGTCGTCACCCGGGAAGTTGTACTTGGACAGCAACTCCCGGACCTCGAGCTCCACGAGCTCCAGCAGCTCCGGGTCGTCGACCATGTCCACCTGGTTGAGGAAGACCACGATGAAGGGCACCTCCACCTGGCGGGCCAGGAGGATGTGCTCGCGGGTCTGGGGCATGGGCCCGTCGGTCGCGGCGACCACGAGGATGGCGCCGTCCATCTGGGCGGCCCCGGTGATCATGTTCTTGATGTAGTCCGCGTGACCGGGGCAGTCGACGTGCGCGTAGTGGCGGGTCGCCGTCTCGTACTCGACGTGGGCGATGGCGATGGTGATGCCCCGCTCGCGCTCCTCGGGAGCGTTGTCGATGGTGTCGAAGGCACGGTACTCGGAGCCGCCCCTGAGCGACAGGTACTTGGTGATGGCCGCGGTCAGCGACGTCTTGCCATGGTCGATGTGCCCGATGGTGCCCACGTTGACGTGGGGCTTGGTGCGCTCGAACTTCTTCTTGGCCATCGTGGTTTCTCTGACGACTCCTGTGCAGGGCTTCGCCAGCCGTAGCCGGCTGGAGATGGAGCCCACATTGGGATTTGAACCCAAGACCTCTTCCTTACCAAGGAAGTGCTCTGCCGCTGAGCTATGTGGGCCCGGCGGTCACGACCGGATCAAAGGGGTGGTGGGCAGGGAGGGAATCGAACCCCCACAGTCGTAGACAGCTGATCTACAGTCAGCAGAGCTCACCACCTGCTCAACCTACCCTCGGACTGCGCGTACCTCCGAGGCGCGCTGCCTCGTGATGAAGAGATGACCTGCGCAGTGTTCCTCTTCAGTTGGAGCCGACGACGGGACTCGAACCCGGAACCGGCGGTTTACAAAACCGCTGCTCTACCAATTGAGCTACGTCGGCGGCGACGTGGAAGGATACCGCACCCACGCCGAAGCGTGCAATGGCGGCCGGGGACCCTGCTTCCGCCCTCGGTCCTACGGCAGGCAGGAGCGTAGCGGGTTTCGGCGAGGCTGGCACGCCAAGCAGGGGCAGCCTCAGGTCGTCTCGCCGGGTAACAGCCCGTCATCCGCGTCGTCGTCACCTCCGACGACCTCCTGGCTGACCTTGAGGACGTGCTCCGGCTCGGGGTCGCCGGGTAGCGACTCCACGTTGTCGGGTTCGGCTTCGGCTTCGGCATGCGCCACGGGCTCCGGTGTCGGCGCGAGTCCCATCGACGGCGCGGGTTCGAGGCGCGGTAGCCCGGCATCGGGTGCCCTGACGACCTCGTCCGCGGATACGGCTGTATCAGGTGCGGCCGCGTCCAGGGTGGGGGCGGCCTGGTGCGTCGACTGGGTGTCCTCGATGACGCCTGCAGGCTCGACCGACTCGGCGACATCAAGGTCAGATGGCGCCACGGTGGGTGGCGTCCACGGGACACCTCCTGGTCGCTGCGCTGCGGCCTCGAACAGGAGCACGGAGCCGGCCACCGCGGCGTTGAGGGAACCGACCTTGCCCCGCATCGGGATCCGGACGGACAGGTCGATGCGTCGGCGGATATGCCCCGAGATGCCGCGACCCTCACTCCCCACGACGAGCGCCAGGGGACCGCGCAGGTCGGAATCGCGGAATGCCATCGGTGCCGACTCGTCGGCGCCTACGATCCGGAGTCCCCGGCTATGCAGGTCGGTCAGGCCGCCCGCCAGGTCGTCCAGCGGCACCATCAACAGATGCTCGACGGCGCCCGCGGATGCCTTGATGGCAGACGGCCCGATGGGCGCGGAACGCCGCACCGGGAACAACACGCCGTGAACGCCGCATGCTTCGGCACTCCGCAGCAACGTGCCCACGTTCTGGGGGTCCTCCAGGGAATCGAGGACCAGCACGAAGGGGGCCTCGCCTCGTTCGCGAGCCCGCGCCAGCACGTCGTCGAGCGTCGCCCAGCGGCGAGGCTCGACGACCAGCGCTACGCCCTGGTGGCCGTCGAACCCCGTGAGTGCCGTCAGGGTGCCGCCCTCGACCTCGACCACTGGGATCCGCAGCGCGGTCGCGTGCAACACGAGCTGATCGAGCGCGGCCCGGCGCTCCGGCACCACGAGCAGACGGCGGCTTGGCCGTCGCGCGGCGAAGGCCTCCTCCACCGGACGTCGGCCAGCCACGAGCTCCTCGTCAGCACCGATCTGCTCGGGTGGCGCGAGCGCTGCGTCGGGGCTCTGGTGCCAGCCCTGCTGCGCGGGGTCACGCGGCCAGATCCGGGGTGGCGGACCACCGGGTCGAGGTCCGGACCACGGACGCTCTGGTCGCCCCTGCCGGTCGTAGCCACCTTGGCGCGGGCCATCCGGCCGATAGCCACGGTCGGGTCTCCGGTCGGGAGTTCCGAATGACGTTCCCGAGCGGGGCTGGTCACCCGGCCGAGGGCCGGGCCCAACGCCGGGGCGTGGACCCTGTGGCGGTCGGTCCCCCTGCGGCGGCCGGTCTGACTGAGGCGGGCGACCCCGGTCGTAGCCACCGCCTGCGGACGGTCGAGGGCGGTCGTCGCCACCACCAGTCGGTGGACGTGGCCGGTCGTAGCCGGGGGCCCCACCCGGGCGAGGTCCGGGGCGGAATCGGCCGGATGGAGGGCCGCCTGCGTCCGGACGATAGCCAGTGGGCCGAGGCCCCTGCCCTGGCCCCGGGGCACCCTGGCGTGGCGGCTGATGGTCACGTGGCGGCTGATGGTCACGTGGCGGCTGATCGTCGGAACGTTGGCCCTCAGGCGCCCGGTCCCTGTCGGGTGGCCGACCGCCCGTGCGCTGTGGCTCGTCAGGTCTGGCCATCGATCCGCTCCATCCGTTTCCATCGTTGCCCGTCACGGGTATCTTCGACGACGATGCCCAGCTGGAACAGCGTGTCACGCAATGCGTCCGATCGCGCCCAATCCTTCGAGGCTCGCGCAGCGATGCGCTGCTCCATGAGCGTCTCGATCTCGGCCGACAACACCTCACCGCCGGCCATCTCATCGGCCTCCATCACCCCAAGGACCCCATCCAGGTCGCGCATCATGGCGGCACTTCGGCGCGCGTCCGCAGTCGACATGGAATGTTCTGCAGTGCGCCGATTGAGGTCCCGCACGAGGTCGAACAGGGCACCGAGGGCAGACGAGATGGCCAGGTCGTCGTCCATGGCCGCCTCGAAAGCGGCGCGGCCGCGCGTCAGGGCCGTCGCGACCTCGGGGTCGTCGGGTCGATCCGACGTGTACATGTCCAGTGCCGCAAGGGCCGTCGACAGTCGCTCCGCGGCGGACGATGCCGCAGCCAGCGATTCGTCGCTGAACTCCAGCGATGACCGGTAATGAGCTGCGAGGACTGCATAGCGAAGTGCCCGGGGCGACCAGCCCTGCTCGTAGATCTCCGCCGGGCGACGCAGCTTGCCCGTCCGTTTGGCCATCTTCTCGCCACCCATCTGGAGGTGGTCGCAGTGCAGCCATGTGCGCACGAACCGCTGGCCCGTTGCGGCCTCTGACTGGGCGATCTCATCCTCGTGGTGCGGGAAGACGAGGTCGATGCCGCCGGTGTGGATGTCGAAGCTCGCGCCGAGATAGCGCATGCTCATGGCGGAGCATTCGATGTGCCAGCCGGGCCGACCCTCGCCGACCTCCGTGGACCAACTGGGCTCGCCCGGGCGGGCGCCCTTCCAGATCGCGAAGTCACGCACGTCGTCCTTGCTGTACTCGTCGGCCTCGACACGCTCCCCGACCCGCTGCTGGGTCGGGTCGAGGCGCGCCAGGGTGCCGTAGGTCGGCCAGGACGCGATGCGGAAGAAGATGGAGCCGTCGTCCGTGCGGTAGGCGTGGCCGCGCTCCAGGAGCGTGGCGATGAGCCGGGCCATGTCCGGGATATGGTCCGTGGCCCGGGGGAGGACATCGGGCATCATGACCCGCAGGCGTCGCAACTCCGCCAGGAAGGCTTCCGTGTGGACCGCCGTGAGCTCGCCGATGGTGACACCAGCCGCGGCTGCATCTCGGATGATCTTGTCGTCCACGTCCGTGATATTCATGACCCACGTCACCGGATAGCCCTTCCAGGCCAGGTATCGTCGGGTCAGGTCCGCGAACAGGAAGCTCCGGAAGTTGCCAACGTGGGCCGGGGCGTACACGGTCGGGCCGCAGGAGTACATGCGCACATTCGCGGGGTCCAGTGGCTCGAACGTCTCAAGCGCGCCGCCCAGCGTGTTCCGGAAGCGGAGCGTCATACGGCTGCCACACCCACGAGCGCCGAGACGCTGATGGTCCTGCCGGCACCGTCGTCACCCGACAGATTGCCGGTGGACGCCTGGACCGCGACGGCCGCGGTCTCGATGCGCAGCAGCTCGGCAAGGATGTCGCGCATCCGCTCCAGGCGCGCGCTGCCGAGCCTCGGCCGTGCGCCCACGATGGTCAGGTCCAGGGACACGGGTCGCACCCCGGCGGAGTTCATGCGTGTCACGACCTGGCGCAGCAGGTCCCGGCTGTCGATACCCCGGGTCGTGGCATCACCGGCAGGGAAGAGGCGGCCCAGGTCGCCCATGCGCGCCGATGCGAGCAGCCCGTCGCACACTGCGTGGAGCGCCGCGTCGCCGTCCGAGTGGCCATGGAGCCGAGGCGCCTCGGGGATGTCGAGGCCAGCCAGCCGCAGGCCATCGAGAGGACCGAACGGGTGGCTGTCCGTGCCCCAGGCATAGCGGGTCGGGCCAGGACCGTGATCGCCAGCCAGCGCCCGCACGATGTCCAGGTCGAAGGGCTCCGTGATCTTGAGCGCCGCGGCCTCGCCTGGCACGGTCACGACCGGCACGCCATGTCGAGCGAGCATCTCCTGCTCGTCCCCGAACAGGTCCGGCCCGTCCGCCAACGCGTCGAGGGCGGCCGTCAGCAGGTCACGTCTGGCACCCTGTGGGGTCTGGGCCCGGAACAGCAGCGACCGGTCCGCGGTCCCGGTGACCAGCCCGTCGCGGACCTGCTTGAGCGAATCGATGACCGGCATCACCGGGATGGCCGCACCATGGATCGCGGCGGCCTCGGCGACCCGGTCGATGAGCCCCGACGTGGCAAGGGGTCGCGCCGCGTCGTGGACGAGCACCACCTCGGCATCTGCGCGGCGCACCCCGCTGGCCACCGACTCCTGGCGTCGCGGACCGCCGACCACGAGCGTCACGTCGTTGCCCGTGATCCAGGTCGTGGCCTCCAGGGCTGGCAGCCGGTCGCGCGACGTGACCACGATGACCCGTCGGACGGCCGTGGCGCCACGCATCGCGTCGATGGCCCACTGGAGCGCCGGACGACCGGCGATGGTCGACTGGGACTTGTCCGCACCACCCATGCGGGTACTGGAACCGGCGGCAACGATGACGGCATCGGCGAAGGCGCCGGTGGAGGAACGCATCCGCACATGGTGCCCTACTGTCCGGTCGCCCGGTGCGCAGGCGCGGAATGTGCCCTCAGCTCGCCCCGTTGGGCTGGGCGAACACCATCCGTCCGGCCACGGTCTGGAGCACTCGGGTGACGTGCACCTCGAGCTCACGCTGGAGATAGGAGCTGCCGCCCTCGACGACGATCATCGTGCCGTCGTCCAGATAGCCGACGCCCTGGCCAGGCTCCTTGCCCTCCTGGATGACCTTGACCCGCAGGGCCTCGCCCGGCAGGAACGCCGGTTTCATGGCATTGGCAAGGTTGTTCAGGTTCATCACTCGCACGCCCTGAAGCTGCGCCACGCGATTGAGGTTGTAGTCAGTCGTCAGCACCACGCCCCCATGTGCGAGGGCGAGGGCGACCAGCTTGGCGTCCACCGTCTTGACCTCGGGCACGTCCTCATCGCTCAGGTCAAGGTCGATGCGATGATCCTTCTGGAGCACCGAGAGGACATCCAGCCCACGACGCCCACGGCCGCGCCGGGCGGGATCGCTGTCGTCGGCGATGTGCTGCAGCTCACCCAGCACGAATCTGGGCACGACCAGGGTCCCCGCCAGGAAGCCCGAGGCCACCACGTCCACGAGCCGGCCATCGATGATGGCGCTGGTATCGAGGTACGTGGGTGGGCCGATGAGTTCGGTGCCCCCTTCGCGGGCAGGGCGTCCGTCGGGCGTCCGCAGCAGCCCGACATCGCGCGCCGCATCGAGGAGGTCATCGCGCTTGGCCACCGTGAGCCCCATCATGCCCAGGCCCAGGACGATGGACACGCCGAGGGGCAACAGGAAACCGTATGGATCGGGGAAGTTGGCCAGCGGCAGGCCCAGGAGCAGGCCGAGCACGAGACCCATGGTGAGTCCGATGACGGCCGCCACGAACTCGCCCGCGGACAGGTCCGAGACGCTGTCGATGATGCGGTGGGCGGGCTGGACGGTGATGTAGGGCATGATCGAGTAGCCGGCCACGAACCAGGCCACCAGCCAGGCGAGCAGCAGGACATAGCCCGCCACGGAGCGGTCGAACGCGGAGCCAGTGGCGCTGGAGGCGGTCAAGGCGATGGCCAGGATGAGCCCGAGGCTGCCGCCCAGCAGTCGAACGAAACGATACATCCGCCTGAGGCTACCACCGCGACCCGCGCGCGGCGCTACCCCGAAGGTACCGGGGCGACCCCGATGGAACGAGCCAATGCGTCCCGGAGCGACTCTACGGCGATGATCCGGAGACGCGTACCACCCGGGCCAGCGAGGCCGGCACCGAGGCGTGCGGTGTCATCGCCGGCAGGCACGATGGCCTGCTCGAAGCCCAGACGTGCCGCCTCCCGGAGACGCCGTTCCAGACCCTGCACGGGTCGCAGCGTGCCCAGCAGCGATACCTCACCACACGCGACCGTACCCGCCGCCAAGGGCACGTCGCGCGCGGTGGACGCGAGCGCCAGCGCCACCGCCAGATCCAGCGCGGGCTCCCCGACCGTGGCACCGCCCACCAGGCTGACATACAGGTCCTTCTGCGCCAGATCCAGGCCACAGCGCCGGGCCAGGACCGCGACCAGCAGTGCCAGGCGATCCGAGGGCACGCCGACCAGGGCGCGCCTGGGCATGCCGATGCCGGCCGATGCCACCAGCGCCTGGACCTCGACGAGGATCGGTCGCGTCCCTTCCATGATGGCCGCGACAGCGACGCCGGGTGCTGCACCCGCTCCGGCACCCAGGAAGGCGCGTGCCGGGTCGGGCACGTCTCGCAGCCCCTCACCGGTCATCTCCAGCACCCCGGTCTCCTCCGTGGAGCCGAATCGGTTCTTGGCACCCCGCAACAGCCGCAGGGCGCCGTATCGATCGCCCTCCAAGACCAGCACCACGTCCACGAGGTGCTCCAGCGTCCGCGGCCCGGCCAGGCTGCCATCCTTGGTCACGTGCCCAACAAGGATCACGGGCGTGCCGTGCTCGTGGGACCACGCGGCCAGGCGAGCTGCAGACTCACGCACCTGACCCACCGATCCCGCTGGGCCCTCCAGGCCTTCCGACGTGAGCGTCTGCACCGAGTCGACGACGAGCAGCGCCGGGCTCATCCGTTCTGCGGCCGCCAGGACGGCGTCAAGGCCGGTCTCCGCAAGGACCTGGATCCGGGCGCCCGCGAGACCCGCAGTGAGGCCTAGCCGGTCGGCACGCAAGTGGAGCTGGTCCGCCGACTCTTCCCCGGAGGCGTACAGCACGTCCGAGCCACCGTCGGGGTGCGTGTCAGCGCCGGGCGCGACCCGTCGGGCCACACCCGCGGCGATCTCCAGCACCAGAGTCGACTTGCCGATGCCCGGCTCGCCGCCAAGGAGTACCAGGGCGCCCGGGACCAGACCGCCGCCGAGGACCCGGTCCACCTCGTCGATGCCGACACTCAGGCGAGGCGCCGGGGTCGTCGCCACGTCACGCAACGGACGCGGGACCTGCTGGCCGATCGACGAGGTCAGCCGGCCGCGAACCGTCCTGGAGGCAGCCGGCGCGACCGTCTCGACCACCGAGTCCCACGTGCCACACACATGACATCTGCCTTCCCAGGCCGAGGAGACGGCCCCGCAGGACTGGCAGACGTAGCGGCTCGCCGCCCGGGCCACGGGCCTAGAGGGCTTCGACGGGCGTCTTCTCGGCGACCGGCTCGATGGTCAGGCCGCCATCCGGTGATCGGTCCACGACGATGGTCTGGCCAGCCGTGTACTTGCCCAGCAGCAGCGCCTCCGCGAGCGGATCCTCCACCATGGTCTGGATGACACGTCGCAACGGCCTCGCGCCGTAGTCCACGTCATAACCCGACTTGATGATGTGGTCCTTGGCTGCCTGCGTGATCTCGAGGTCGATCTGCTGGATCCGCAACTGCTCCCGGACACGCGCCAGCAGCAGGTCCACGATCTGCCGGATCTCCTCCACGTTGAGGGACCGGAAGACCACGAACGAGTCGACACGGTTGAGGAACTCCGGCCGGAACTGCGTCTTGAGCTGCTCCAGGACCTTGTCCTTCATCCGGTCGTACTGGCGGTCGCGCTCCAGGTCCTCTGACGTGGACTGCGGCCGGAAGCCGAGCGTGGTGTCCTTGAGCAGCGATTTGGCGCCCACGTTGCTGGTCATGATGATGACCGTGTTCCGGAAGTCGACTCGGCGACCCTTCGCGTCCGTCAGGTGCCCGTCCTCCAGGATCTGGAGCAGGATGTTGAACACCTCGGGGTGCGCCTTCTCGATCTCGTCCAGCAGGACGACCGAGTAGCTCTTGCGACGGACTGCTTCCGTCAGCTGGCCGCCCTCCTCGAAGCCCACGTAGCCTGGCGGCGCGCCCACCAGTCGGCTCACGTTGTGACGCTCCATGAACTCGCTCATGTCGATCTTGATGAGCGCGTCCTCGCTGCCGAACATGAACTCGGCGACGGCCTTGGCCAGCTCCGTCTTGCCGACGCCCGTGGGACCCAGGAAGATGAACGAGCCGATAGGGCGCTTGGGATCCTTGAGCCCGGCGCGTGCTCGGCGCACGGCCCGCGAGATGGTGTCGATCGCTTCCTGCTGCCCGATGACCCGCTTGTGCAGCGAGTCCTCCATGTGCAGCAGTCGCTCCGACTCCTCCTGGGCGATGCGGGTCACGGGGACACCCGTCCACATGGACACCACCTGGGCGATGTCCTCCTCGCCCACGATGGGGGTGTACTCCGCGAGGCGCGCCTGCCAGTCGCTGCGCAGCTGGTCGATGGTCGCCCGTGCGGAGGTCTCCGCGTCACGCAACTGCTGCGCGCGGTCATATTCCTGATCCGTGACCGCGGATTCCTTCTCCTTCGAGATGCGGGCCAGCTCCTTCTGGGCGGCGCGCAGGTCCGGCGGCGCGGAGCTATGGCGCAGCCTCACGCGGCTCGACGCCTCGTCGATGAGGTCGATGGCCTTGTCCGGCAGGTGGCGATCAGTGATGTAGCGGACGGACAGCTCGGCCGCAGCCCGCAGCGCGTCATCCGAGATGGTCACCTTGTGGTGCTGCTGATAGCCGTCCCGGATGCCGAACAGGATCTCCACGGTCTGCTCGACCGTGGGCTCCTCGACCATCACTGGCTGGAAGCGGCGCTCGAGCGCCGCGTCGCGCTCGATGTACTTGCGGTACTCGTCGAGGGTCGTGGCGCCGATGCACTGCAGCTCACCGCGAGCAAGCGGCGGCTTGAGGATGTTCGCGGCGTCGATGGCACCTTCCGCCGCGCCGGCACCGACGAGCGTATGCAGCTCATCGATGAACAGCACTGCGTCGCTGGCGCTCCGCAGCTCCTCGATGATCTTCTTGAGTCGCTCCTCGAACTCGCCCCGGTACTTGGTCCCCGCGACGAGCGAACCGATGTCCAGGGTCAGGACCCGCTTGTCGATGAGCGTTTCGGGGACGTCACCCGCGACGATGCGCTGGGCAAGCCCTTCCGCGATGGCGGTCTTGCCGACACCCGGCTCACCGATGAGCGCCGGGTTGTTCTTGGTCCGACGCGACAGGATCTGGATGACCCGCTCGATCTCCTTGTCCCGGCCGATGACGGGGTCGATCCTGCCGGCCCGCACCGCGTCCGTCAGGTTGATGCCCAGCTGGTCGATGGTGGGCGTCTTGCTGGCACGCTTGGTCTCCTGTGCCGGTGCCGCCGCGCTCGACTGCGACAAGACCCGGATGACCTCGTGGCGGACCTTGTCCAGGTTGACGCCCAGCGATTCCAGGACGCCAGCGGCGATTCCCTCGCCCTCGCGTACGAGGCCAAGGAGCAGGTGCTCCGTGCCGATGTAGTTGTGGCCCAACCGACGGGCCTCGTCGATCGCGAGCTCGATGACGCGTTTGGCGCGGGGCGTCAGGCCGACCTCGCCGACCACCGGCCGATCGCCGCGGCCGATGATGAACTCGACGGCGGTGCGCACCTTGGCGAGTTCGACATTCATGTTCTCGAGGACGCGTGCCGCCACACCCTCGCCCTCACGGACGAGGCCCAGCAGCAGATGCTCCGTGCCGATGTAGTTGTGATTGAACCGCTGCGCCTCGTCCTGAGCCAGGGTCAGGACCTTGCGAGCACGGTCAGTGAATTTGTCGAACCGATCCATCGAGGCGAACACCTGTTCTAACCTGAGCAGCGCCAGCCGGCACCGAGGACAATGCGAACACCCCCTGACGGAGGTTCCTCCGGGTGCGAAGGCGGCGGTCCGGGCGCCGGACATGCGACGACCCGCCATTGACCGGC
>JBBQNA010000112.1:0-11363 GCA_038329515.1 Candidatus Limnocylindrales bacterium
CTCATCGGCGCTTGCATCGGCGCCATCAACGGACTGCTCATCATCCGATTCCGCCTGAGCGCCTTCATCGTGACGCTGGGCATGCTCATCGTCCTGCGTGGATTGCAGGTTGGCCTGACAGGAGGCCGTAGCCTGTTCGACCTCCCGGAGTCGATGCTGCTGCTGGGCAGCAGCGTCTGGCTCGGCATACCGGCTTCTGTCTGGATCTGCTTCGCCGCGTACGCCATCGGGTTGCTGGCGCTCCACTACTTCCGGCAGGGACGTGCCGTGTATGCCATCGGCGGCAACATCGATGCGGCCAAGGCAGCGGGCATCCGCACGGACCGCGTCGTCTGGAGCGTGCTCATCATCGGCGGTTGTCTGGCCGCCCTGGCGGGCGTCCTGCTGGCTGGCCGACTCGGTTCCATCGCCGCCGCCCAGGGCCAGGGCCTGATCTTCACGGTGTTCGCCGCAGCCGTCATCGGTGGCATCAGCCTGGACGGCGGCAAGGGGAGCCTCTTCGGCGCCCTCTCCGGCGTCCTGGTCCTGGGCCTGATCCAGAACATCCTGACGCTCGCCGGCGTGCCGGGGCTGTGGTTCGGGGCCATCTACGGTGGGGTCATCCTTGGCGCCCTGATCCTGGCTCGTGTGACCTCCGGCAAGGCGCAGGAGTAGCGGTGACCACATGGGGGACACGTTGGACGTAGCGTCGGTCTCATCTGCCGGAAAGGTCGGTGGCATCTTCCACCCGGTCATCGGCGTGTCCCGGATGTCGGAGGCGCTGCCGTTCTACCGCGACATCCTGGGTCTCAGGGTGACATTTGACGACTATCACGACCCAGCGGCCATCTCCCACCTGTTCGGGTTCTCGGAACCGATCGTGCACTCGGTGGTGCTCGAGTGTCCGGATCGGAGCGAGATCGAGCTGATCGAATACGAACGTCCGCTCGGACGACCGTCTGATGGACGGAAGATGAACGACGCGGGCATCGTGGCGCTCGCCCTGCGCGTCACTGATGTCTCGGCCTTCGTGCACAGGATCGATGCCGGTGGCTACGCGATGCCGGCCGGCCTCGTGGAGCAGATCCTGCCTGACGGTGCAGTGCTGCAGGTCCTCGTGGTCAGGGGTCCTGACGCTGTGACCGTGATCCTGGTCGAGCCGCCCGAAGGCCGCAGGAGTCTCGCCGCGGGGTAACGCAGGGCTCGCTCCGAGCCGCGTTCATAGCCGGAGCCAGCCAGCGACGACCCCGCACGCGGCGCCCGCGAACAGCAGCCACACGGTACCCACACGGAAGCGCCATGCCAACAGTGCGGCGCCGGCCGCGATGACGATGCCGGCGGCACCCGCGAACACGCCACGCGCCAGCTCCACGGCGATGGCCAGCAGCAACCCGATGGACGCTGCGTTGATGCCGTCCATGGCGGCCCCCAGGGTCGCCGAGGCACGCATCCGCGCCAGGAAGGGATGCGCGACCGCTACGAACACGAACGCGGGCAGGAAGATGGCCACGGTGGCGATCAGCGCGCCCGGCACCCCTTCCAGGAGGTAGCCGATGAAGGTCGCCGTGGTGAACAGCGGTCCAGGCGTCAGCTGCCCGATGGCCACCGCGTCGAGCAACTGGCCGTCCGTGATGAGACCGGGCAGCACGAACGCCTCACGCAGGAACGCGAGCAGCAGGTAGCCGCTGCCAAAGGTCACGGCCCCGATGCCCAGGAACGTCACGAACACGGGCATCAGGCCGCTGCTCGCGACGGCCACGATGGTGGCAACCCCAGGCACCGGTGACATGGGCAGGTTGAAGCCCATGACGAGCGACAGGTGTCCGGCCGACACGAACCTGCGGTGGACGAGCATCGCCGCCGCGGCCGCGGCCAGGATGAGCACCGGGTGGACGCCCAGCAGACCCAGGACGCAGCCACCTGCCGCGATGAGCCACGCGGCGGGTGCCGGCAGCGCGGTCGGTGCCAACGCCAGGGCAGCCCGGATGATGACCACGATCACGACCGCCTGGATGCCGCCAAGTGCCCATTCGATCGCCGGCAGGCTGCCCAGTTGCTGGTACGCGATCGCGATGGCCAGCACCATCAGCGCCGCCGGCGCGATGAACGCCACGCCCGCGACCAGCATGCCCCGGATGCCGGCCCGTTCCCGACCGATGCCCAGGGCGACCTCCGTGGAGCTGGGGCCGGGCAACAGGTTGGCGGCGCTCAGCAGGTCCAGGAACGCCTGGCTGGACAGCCACTGCCGGCGGACCACGAACTCGTCGCGGAACAGGGCGATGTGGGCCGCCGGACCGCCGAACGAGGTGGCGCCCAGTCGCAGGAATGTGCGAGCCAGTTCCCTGAGCGACGTCTTGTCGTCGGGTGTGCCCGAGCCTGTCACCTCAGTCGAGGGTGACGTAATCCGGGCCGGAGTAGCGTCCGGTCCGCTCCTTCTGGAGCTGCTGGAGCACGTCGTTGAGAAGGCTGCTGGCGCCGAACCGGAACAGGTCCGGTGTCATCCAGCGAGGACCCAGCGTCTCGTAGAGCACCACGAGATAGCTGATGGCCTCCTTCGCGGTCCGGATGCCGCCCGCGGGCTTCATGCCCACGATACGGCCGGTCCGCCCATGGAAGTCGCGGATGGCCTCCAGCATCACGAGCGTGACTGGCAGCGTGGCCGCAGGCACGACCTTGCCCGTAGAGGTCTTGATGAAGTCGGCGCCAGCGGCCATGGCCAGGACGCTCGCCCGACGCACGTTGTCGAGCGTCTCCAGCTCCCCTGTCTCCAGGATGACCTTGAGGTGGGCCGGCTTCGCCGCCGCCTTGACGGCCACGATCTCGTCGAAGACCGTGGCGTAGTCGCCCGACAGGAAGGCGCCCCGGTCGATGACCATGTCGATCTCGTCCGCACCGGCCTCGACGGCCATGCGAGTCTCGGCGATCTTGATGTCCGTGAACGTCTGGCCCGACGGGAACCCGGTGGCGACGCTGGCCACTTTGATGGTCGTGCCCACGAGGGCTGCCCTGGCGATGGGCACCAGCGCCGGATAGACGCACACCGCGGCCACGGACGGGATCGTCGGGTCACCCGGCTCGGGGCGGATCGCCTTTGCGCACAGGGCCCGGACCTTGCCCGGGGTGTCCTTCCCCTCGAGCGTGGTCAGGTCCATCATCCGGATGGTCAGGTCCAGTGCCCAAAGCTTGGATGCGTGCTTGATGGAGCGCTTCTTGAGGCTGTCTACCCGTTCGTTGACACCCACCTGGTCCACGCCACCGATGCGGTCGAGCAGCGCACCTGGGGACCCATCGCGGCCCACCCAGGCACGTACCAGGGATGACGCCGCGGCGCGCGCGTCGGCATGTGATGTCGCAGCAGGATGGTCGGTGACCTGGCTCATGGCGCCATGCTAGCGCCACACATCGACGGGGTCAGGCTTCGACGCGACCCGGGCCAAGGTCACGGGATGCCACGCCGATGCGCTGGGTGAACCGCTCGATGGATGCCGCGAGTCGCTCCGGCTGGCCGCGCTCCAGGGCCACGATGCCGACCAGCATCGCCAGGCCGTGGAACCAGAGTGTCGGCAGCGCCAGGGTCGCCGCGACCATGACGGTCCAGCGGCGGTCCGTGCGAGCGCCCCAGGTGACCAGCAGGAACGCGGCCAGGAGCCGGATGGGCAGCGGGATGGGGACCTGGTTGATGCCCGTGGCCGGCCCGGTCACGGTCAGTGAAACGTACCAGTCGCGCCACATCCCAGGCCACACGAGCAGGCCGGCGATGACGATCGCAGCCGTGGCGCCCAACGCGATGGCCAGGGACCGCCACTCGCGCCTGACCACGAACCACCACAGGCCGATGCCGGGCGTGATCTTGGTCAGCAGCACGAACGCCCAGGTCGCGGGCCATCGGAAGCCGAGCACGACCGCCAGTGCCAGCAACAGGTGGATGTTGCCGAGGTAGAACTCGAACAGGACGGGCACGAACACCAGCAGCGGCCACTTCTCGTCGCCCGCCATCCAGACATAGATACCGACCAGCAGCGCGATCCAGCCAGTCGCGAACACCGGCCACGGCACGGCGCTCGCGAGCATCAGGAAGGGCACGAACGCGGGCGAGTAGCGATAGAAGCCGTATCCGTCGTCGGTGCCCGGGCCGGGGTAGAGCGGCGCTCGCAGGCCCCAATAGGAGCGCGTATCGAAGCCGAACCCGGTGGGCCGGAACCACTGCGACGGGCCGGCGGTCATGACCGCGATGACGAAGCCGCAGGCCAGCACGATCGCCGTGGCCACCAGCAGGGCGCGCAGCGTCGGGCGCCAACGCACGACGGCGGACAGGCGCAAAGGCCGCGTGCCGGTCTCGGATCGGATGGGCAGGTCCATGCGCTCCCACGGTCTGGACCCAGGTGGGGTCGTCAGGTGACTGCCATCATGCCCCGTCAGACGGGTTTCCTGCTGTGCGCGCGTGCTATCCGTCCAGAAGACCCCGCAGACCGGCGAGCCATGCGCCCCCCAGCCTCTCTGCCGCGAGCACGGCGCCCTCCCGCAAACCAGCATCCGATACCTCGGTCACGGACAGGCCATATCGGAGCATGAGCGCCTCCACGAGCGCGATACCAGCGGCCAGCTGGCGCACACGCCGCTCTGTCAGGCCCGTCGCCAGACACAGGTCAGCGGCGGCCGACGACTGGAGCAGGGCCAGCCCGGTCGCGAGGTCCTCGAGCGTCACGCGCGTGGTCCGCTCCCGGCCCAGTAGGCGCGAGACATTGGTACCCGATCCACCCGAGACGATGCCGCTTGCGGGTGAACCGGCGGGCATGCCGGCCATGAGCCCGGCGGCGCGTGCCCGCAACTCGGCGATCTCCACGGCTGTCGGCGGGTCGTGGCTCACGACAGAGGCCGAGAGACGCAACGAGCCGACCGCGACCACACCCACGACCGGATCGGCACCCGGCGCGATGAGGATCGCCTCGCTGGAGCCACCACCAACGTCCATGACCAGCAGCGGCGCCGCCACCCTCCGACCACCGGTCACGCCCAGCAGGGTGAGCGCCGCTTCCTGGTCGTGGCTCAGGACCACCAGCTCCAGGCCGAGGGCGTCGCGGATCTCGCGTCGGAGGAGCGACCGGTCGATCGCGCGGCGGAGCGGCTGGGTGCCCATGAGCAGGATGGGGTCCGCTCCCATGTCATCGGCAAGCAGGGCGAAGTCCGCCACCGCCGCGACCGCGGCCCGACGCGCGACAGCGCCCAGCCGACCCTGGGCGTCGACCATCAGGCCAAGACCCAGCTGCAGGTTCCCGTCGAGCAGCGTGACCAGGGACCCGGCCGGGTCCAGGTCAGCGACCAGGACGTGGACGCTGTTGCTGCCGATATCGATCGCGGCGGCGATCGTCACGTGGGTGGCAGACCCCGCTTGCCATCCACGAGGTAGTGCACGAACCAGTCCCGGATCCGCTCGATGTGCTCCACGCGCCGGAACGGCGCGCCACTCCGCGTCAGCTCATGGGACTCGCCCGGGGTGCGCATCAGGCGCACCTGTCGGCGATGCGACCGAAGCACGGTGAACAGTTCCTCCGCCTGGGTGATGGGACAGCGCAGGTCCTGCTCGGCATGCTGGATGAGCAGCGGCGTGTGGATGTCGCGGGCGTAGGTGATGGGGCTGTGGCGTCGATAGAGGTCCGGGTCCTCCCACGGGTTGACGCCGTACTCGAACTTGCCGAACAACGGCCCACCGAGGTCACCGCTGAGCATCTCCGAGGTCATGTCGTACACGCCTCTACAGGCGACCGCGGCCCCGAATCGATCGGTGTGACCGACCATCCAGGCCGTGAGGTACCCGCCGTATGAACCGCCCGTCACACCCAGCCGGTCGCCGTTCACCAGGCCATCCGCGATGAGCGCGTCGACGCCGGCCATGACGTCGTCCATCGGGCCGTCGCCCCAGTCCGCGAAGTTGGCGTAGCAGAAGTCCTGGCCGTAGCCCTGGGAGCCCCGTGGATTGCAGGCGTAGACGCTGATGCCTGCCGCGACCAGGCTCTGCCACTCCCACATCAGCGCCCAGCCGTACATCGTCGCGGGACCGCCATGGATCTCCACCACCAGCGGCGCGGGCTTGCCGTCCAGTGCGGGTGCCTCCAGGAACCAGCCCTGGATGCGCCGCCCTTCCACCTCGTGCCAGCGGGCGACGGGCGCCACCGGGAGCACGTCCGCCCAGGCATCGGCCATCAGGTCCGTCACGGGTCGGGGTCGCGCCGATCGTGACGTGCGTGTCGCCGGCGGGTCGGCAACCCCGGGTGCCGCGACATCCACCACCGCTACATCCCAGGGCTTCGTGCCGTCGCCCACGATCACGGCCAGGCGCATGCCGCTACCGTCCGGCACGCCGTGGGGCCGGGTGACTGCGTGCTCGCCCTTCGTGAGCTGGTCGACAGCGCCGTCCGCGGCGCGCACTCGCCACAACTGGTACGAGCCGTCCAGCGGCGCGGCGAACACCAGCCAGCCGCCGTCGCCACTCCACGTGATAGCCGGCTCGGACACGCCAGCAAGGTCCGAGTTCAGGCCCGCACCGATCTCCCGGCCGCCGGCGCCGGTGAGGTCGCGGCCGTCCTGGGCTGCCTCAGGCGCAAACAGCCAGAGACTCGTTGCGGACGCGTTGCCGGCCGGGAACCTGTGACCTGTGGCCGCGATCTGGCTGCCATCGGGGCTCCACGTCGGTTGTCCGAATGCCCGGTCGCCGCGGCCACCCGTGACCCGGCTGAGCGGCCCGCCGTCGGCATCGACGAGATACACATCCGAGCGCCACGTCAGGTCCGGCAACGGATGCCGGTCGGACACGAACGCGATGCGTCGCCCGTCCGGGCTCCAGGCAGGCTGGTCGTCGCGGGCGGTCCCGGACGTCAGCCGCCGGGCCGCACCATCGGCGACGTCGACGACCCACAGGTTGGGTGGCTTGTCGTAGATGAAGCCGGCGCCATTCAACTGGTACTGCAGGCGATCGATGAGCCGCACGTCGCGTGCCGGCGCAGCACCCGGTTCTCGCCGCCGTGCGGTCGCGGCGAGCGTCGTCGCGGAGGACACGACGCACAGGCGCGCGCCGTCGGGGCTCCAGGCGAACTCGCCGACACCCCCTGGCAGGCGGGTCAGCTGGGTGGCCTCACCGCCGCCCATCGGCAGCAGCCAGACCTGGGTGCCCCCCGATGCATCTGGTCCCGCGGCAGGATCGGTGGGTCGGTCGCCCGCGCCACCTGTGGACAGGATGCCGGCACGGTCGCTCAGGAACGCGAGCGTGCTGCCATCCGGACTCCAGCGCGGCGACACGTCGCGCCGCGCGCCCAATGTCAGCCGCCGTGCGGGCGTGTGTCCGTCCGCGGGCACCAGCCAGACAGACGCGCGGTAGCCGTCCTTGTCAGGCGCGGTCTCCGTGACCACGAACGCGATCCGGGCTCCGTCCGGGGAGAGGCGGACCTCCAGCGGCACGCGCAGGGCGTACAGGTCATCGGGTCGCGGTGCGCGGGGCATGGGGCTCCTCGGGTGGTGGCCGGCCACCATGCGCCGGCGGGGTTCCCGCACGGGTTCCCCTCCCGGCGGTGTATCGCGCACAGTCTAGGCCGGGAGGCAGGTGGCGTGTCGTCGGCGAACCCGGCGGCCCGAGCCTTGGATCGCGGACGGTCCGTGCTCCATCACCAGGACGCGAGTGCTCGCAATCTGGGGGACTTCTTGCTTTGGTGGGCCTGCATCCGGCTGATGACGTCGATGAGGGTGTCCATCCCCTCCAGGATGTGAGGACCCTTGTTGAGCATCACGCACTCGGCGCGCTGGGCCATCGCAGCGTCGGTCAACTCGGCACGGGTCGGGACGCCCGTCTTCACCAGCGACTCCAGGACCTGCGTCGCCCACACGACCGGCACCTGCGCCGCTTCGCAGAGCCACATGAGCTGCTCCTGCATCTCGGCGGTCCGCTCGTAGCCGATCTCGACAGCGAGATCGCCGCGCGCGATCATGACCCCGAACGGCCGCCTGGCAGCGCCGGCAACGATGATCTCCGGCAGATGCTCGATGCCCAGCTGCGTCTCGATCTTGGCCATGACACCCACGTCGTGAGCGCCACGCGCCTCCAGCTCCGTGATCAGGCGGTCGACGTCCTCGGGTCCCTGGGCGAATGACAGACCAACGATATCGGCCACCTCGGCTGCCACGTCGAGCGCGAGCGCGTCATCCTCACCGAACCCCTGGCCCCGTATCGCTGAGTCGGGGAAGTTCAGGCCCTGGTCGACACGGAGTCGTTCGGTCGGTCGACGCGTGGAGACCACGCGCAGCAGCGCCCGATCCGCATCGACCTCCTCGACCTCGGTCACGACGTGGCCATCATCGACGATCACGTGATGCCCCACTTCGATGGCGCGCAGCACACCGTCCTGTGCGCACGCGATCGAGGGTGGGTCGCCATCGGCCATGGGTTCCTGCTCAGCACCTTCCGCTGGACCATGGGCGACCAGCCGGATGACATCGCCGACCTGCACAGCGATGGTTCCGGCTGACGGCTCGAACGGCCCGACCGTGACCGATGACTTCCCCGAGTGCTTGTGTTCCCGGTGCAGCACCGTTCCCTGGACGACCGATATCCCCCGCTCCGTGGTGACCCGAACGCCGCCGTCCGGTGTTCGGGACTCGACCCGGAACTTGCGGGGTCGTCCACGGGCATCGTCAAACGTGATGAGGTCGCCGCGGTCAAGGCGCTCGAGCCAGTCAGGGTCGACCGCGATCCGCGGCTCCACGCCATCCACCGGCTGGGATGTACCCGGCGCCCCCGAACCATCCAGGACAAGGTACGTCGCTCCCAGGCTCTCCCGCGGCGACTTCAGGTCCAGCTTGCCGACACTGCTCGGGAGGGGCGCTATCCGAAGCTTGGGACCGGGCAGGTCGAGCAGGACGCGGCAACTGCGACCTGCTGCGCGGGCGGCGGAGCGAACGTTGTCGGCCATCGCACGCCAGGAGTCAGGTCCATCGTGAGCGCCGTTGATACGCGCGACGTCCATGCCTCGATCCACGAGCTCCTGGACCATGCGGGGGTCCATCGCAGCTTCGGTCGGCAGCGTGACCATGACGCGCGTCCGACGCTCGGCCGGCTCAGGCCCCAGGAGTGCCGTGGCCCGCGCGGCAAGGGTGCCACCCTGGACTGCGCGCAGTCGGGACAGCCGGTTCAGCCTGTGGATGGATGCGGCATCACCCAGGAGCGCCTCGAGCGCCGCGTGGACGGTCGCGATGCCAGTACGTACGTGTGCCTCGGTCCGGCCCAGTGACGACAGGCCAAGGATGGACAGCCGGTCCTGGATATCCCGGATGTCGTGATGTCGGAACGTGAGGTATGCGGCCAGATTCGCGGCGCTGCCAGCGTACGGCGAGCCGACGAGCCGCTGCCGCCACGTCGCCAGTCGCACGCGCTGGCCGCGACGGACATCGTCTGCCAGTGCCTCCAGGCTGGCCGCGAGCAGCTGGAGACGCTCCGACTCATCAGGGATGACCATGCGGCACATCCTGACGGACCAGTGATACCAGAGTATTAACGAGTGCCCGGCACTCTGGCTCGGCCCCCGCGATCGTGCGCGGGGTACTCCAGGCCCACCGCCTCGACATTGTCCGTCCAGCCGACGAGCCTGGGATCCCGATCGTCGAGGGCTCGTGATGGGGTCGCGGGCTGTCCGGCGCCACGCGCCATCACTGCCGCTGATGATCAGTCAGGGCTGCCATCAACGACTTCATCGCGCTCCACCACGATGGTGCCGTGTGTCACGAGCGCCGCGATGGCGCCCAGTGCCGCCAGCAGCGGCGCCAGGGCAACGCCCACCAGGCCGACCGTCAAGGGCACCTCGACCAATGTGTCGCCCGCCTCGTTCTTGACGATCAAGCGCCGCACATTGCCCTCGTGCAGGAGCTTCCTGGCTTGCGCCAGGAGCTCGTCGCCGGTGACCTTGAACTCCTCGAAGCGTGTCCGGGTGGTCATGCCGCGATCGCCGTGAGTTCGAATACCGGATGCTGCGGCGCGTCTGGCAGGAAGGTCGCGTCCGAGTCAGTGTGGCGGGCCAGGAACCGGCCACGCATCACCGGTACCTCCTCCACGTACTGGTGCAGGACCGGCGCGGCGCTCTCTGCTGGTAGCTCATGCACGGCGAGTCGCTCCCGACTGTCCCCTCGCACGAGTTCGACCTCACCCGCGGCACGGGCATTCATGACCCAGTTCGAGTCGCCATATACGGACACCAGGTACCGCCGTCCCCCACTGGACATGACGTCGACCGGGGTAGTGACAGGTTGGCCACTTGCGCGGCCGCGGACCGTCAGCAGGTACCGATACTCCGCCCCATGCCCGTGGCGAGTCAGCCACCGGAAGGGGATGTTGACCAGGCGTTGCCAGAGTCCGAGCCGATGTGCCTGAGCCATCCTGCGTACCTCGTTGGTCAGAACGAGGATCCGCCCGGGAACCGGTCAGGGACTCGCCTGAACCCAACGATGGGCTCATCCTCGCCCGTGCAGACAGTGCCCTTTGGCACCCCATCGCGGGCCAAGGGACACGCCTCAGGGTCGATCGCATCAGGTGGCCGCTCGACCGATGACCGAACGGCCCGTCCGTCCGACACTCCTCTCAGCGACGAACGGATCGCCACGCACCCGAGCAACACCGATGAACCTGCCGCGGTCGAGACCCAGGTCAGATCCAGGGTCAGATCCACCCGAACGGCACCGATGCGACAATCACACGAATGACCAGCTATACCACCGGCGGCGAGTACCTCATGCCGACGCGGATCCATGCCGATCGAGCGGCGGCGATCCTGGAGGTCGACTGGTCCGATGGCCACCAGACGCGATATGACTTCGTGACCCTGCGCTGGCTGTGTCCCTGTGCCTTCTGCCGCGGCGAGGCGGGCCAGCCCGGCTGGCTCGATTCGAACCCCACGTTGAGCGAGGCGCAGACGCAGCTGACGACCATGGAGCTGGTCGGCCAGTACGCGGTGGCCCCGACCTGGGCAGACGGCCACCACACGGGCTACTACACGTTCGCGCGCCTCCGTGAGGAGTGCCCCTGCGCCGAGGACGCGGCTCGCCGGGGCACCGATCCGCACGCCATCCACCGTCTGGGCTGAGCGACCTCCGTGCTACGCTTCCGCACCCGTCAGGCCGCCCTGACCTGAGTGAGAGCACCGCCACCGTGACGACCATCCAACGACCATCTCGTCGCCGCGCCGCCAGTCGCCTCGCTGGTCGGCTGCCGTACCTCAACCGCGAGCTGTCGTGGCTGGAGTTCAACGCCCGCGTCCTGCATGAAGCCGAAGACGAGCGCAACCCGCTCCTGGAACGTGCTCGCTTCCTGGCCATCTTTGCCAGCAACCTGGACGAGTTCTTCCAGGTCC
>JBBQNA010000113.1:0-11308 GCA_038329515.1 Candidatus Limnocylindrales bacterium
CATCCAGGCCGAGACCCTCGGCGTGTCCATCAGCAAGGTGCTCCAGATCCAGTCCGAGCAGCTGCGCATCGAGCGTCGTCAGCGGGCGGAGGAGCAGGCCGCCAAGGCGCCCATCAAGATGCTGTTCCCGCTCGTCGGCTGCATCTTCCCGTCGATCTTCATCGTCATCCTGGGCCCCGCCATCATCAGCATCATGGTCAACCTGGGCGACAAGATCTGATGCACGACCCAAGCGTCGGGTGGCGACCGTCAATGGCCCCGTGACGGTGGCCACGGACCTGGCCGCCGCACGCGACGGCGTCGTCGGGGTCAGCGCTGCGAACGGGGCCCTGATCGCTGGGCAGGTCCGGCTCGCTACCAGCTTCTGGGCGCGCTTCCGAGGGCTCATGGGCAGGCCCAGGCTCGATGCCGACGAGGGGCTGTTCCTGCCCGTGAACAGCATTCACATGCTGTTCATGCGCTTTCCCATCGACGCCCTGTTCGTGGATGATCCCGATGCTGCAGGTGATCGGCGCATCGTCGCCATCCGTGCGGACCTGCAGGCGTGGCGCGGTCTCGTGATGCCGGTCCGCGGAGCGACCGGCGTCCTGGAGCTGCCCGCGGGTACGGCTGCGCAGTCAGCACTGCGGGCGGGCGATGTCGTGCGCCTGGCACCGGGCATCGGGTCCGTCGTCCAGCCCACGGACTGACCGTGACTGGCGCTGCCGTCGCGCAGGCGTGCCATCGGACCATCCGACGTCTGCCCCCGGTCGCTCGACCCCTCAACTCCGGCCTGGTGCCCATGGCCGGACGCCTTGCGCGTCCGGAACAGGTCGATCCTGCCGGAGACGCCGGGCGGGTAGCCACGTGACCAGTGCGGCCACCAGGACCACCAGCAGCGGATAGATGAGGTTCGCGCCAATGAAGAGCACCGGGATCCAGGTCATCGCGAACAGCAGCAGCACCGACCGGTAGCCGCGTTCCACGAGCAGTGCCAGAGGCACCAGCAGGCACAGCAGGTAGTGGCTCCACATCAGGGGCGACAGCAACAGGGAGGCCGCGACTCCCCCCGCGAACGCGCTCTGCGCATCGCGGCGCGCAGACGCCACCACGACCACCAGCGCGAAGAGGTAGCTGGCCAGCTGCAGCCGGTCCGCCCACTCGGCGGGCATGCCCGCCTGCCATGCGCTTGATCCGATGCTGCTGTTGTGGTCGATTGCCAGGCCTACGGTCAGGTTTCGGAACATGGTCACGTACCCCCGGTACGCGTCCAAGCCGACGAACGGCAGCGTGATGGCGACCAGCACCAGGCCCGCCAGGACCGTCCAGATGATAGGTCGCCAGGTTCGGCGGAGCGCCCAGGTCATGAGCAGGATGCCCATGGTGGGGCGGAGGGTCATGCCCGCAGCAAGCGCGATGGACCCCAGCGGTCGCTCGAGCGAGCGCCACGCGAGCACGGTCGCCAGGAACACGAACGTGCTGATGTTGCCCAGGATCATGTCCGAGATGCCCGGATAGCAGAGCGCCGCGGCGAGCAAGGTCGCTGCCCGGACGTTCCGACGGACAGGCATGGCCGCGCACGCCAGCACCAGGGCGCCGATGTGGAGCACCGTCCAGACGGCCACCTGATCGCCCACTGCCTGCTCCGTCAGCGGCAGCAGCGCGACGGCCAGATGAGGCGCATAGAGATACAGGCCGAGTGGCCCTGGCTCGAAGGGACCCTGCTGGGTGATCGCCTGGTACAAGGGCAGGGACCGGGCCAGGCGGTCGGCAGCGTCGGTGTATGCGCCAAGGTCATAGCCCCAGCCCAGACCTCCCTGTGTCCCGAGCGAGAACAACGCCAGCACGACCACCGCGATGACAACGGTGAGCGGCCACACCAGGTCTGACGGCCGGAGGCGTGTCGAGCCGTCACCCGATCGGGTCATGGCCGCGTCACGAACGTGCTGCCGCGGCCGTGGTCGGGCCCGTCGATCCGGTCAGGCGCGGATGAGCCCACGGCGAGCGCTCGCCGGGACGACGGACCACGAAGGGCACCACCGTTGCGCCGATGGCCAGCAGTGGCAACACCTCGGGTGGCAACCACGCCAGCAACGGCAGACCCAGTCCCCAGATCATGCCGCGCTGCGCCAGGAATGCGGCGGGCAGCAGGAGCGCCGCCAGGTAGTGATCCCAGAGCAAGGGCGCCAGCAGCAGCGTGGCGCCGATGGTGACCATGAAGCTGGTCTCGCGGTCATAGCGCAGGCTCACGATCATCGCCCCGAGCCCCATTGCATAGCCGCCATACAGTGCCAGCGACGCAGCCAGGGGGCCGGCGCCCGTGCGCAACACCGTGGATCCCAGGTCCAGGTTGTTGTCCTGGCCGGTCACGCCGGTCAGGTTGCGCAGGACGCTCACGAAGTCGAGGTATCCCTGGATGCCGGCGAACGGCAGGGTCAGGAGCACGATCACCACGCCCGCGATGAGCGTCCATAGGATCGGCCGCCAGCGCCTGCGCGTGGCGTACCAGACCAGCAGCAGTCCCAGGGTCGGCCGGACACATATGTCGATGGCCAGCGCGATCGAACCCAGGGGCCGGTCCAGGCCCCGCCACACGAACGCCAGGATGCACGTCACGAGCACGCTCACGTTGCCCAGGTTCATGTCGATGAGTACGGGCGAGGAGATGGCGGCGACCGCGAAGACCAGGCACTTGATGGTCGGGCGTACCGGCATCGCGGCGCAGGCGAAGACCAGCATCACTACCCGCAACAGGTACCAGACGACCTCGGCGCTCGGGACCGAGAGTGCCGTGAAGGGCAGCGTCGCCACCGCGAACGGCGGCGCGTACAGGTACAGGCCGTAGGGTCCCGGTCGGTAGGGCATATCGATGGAGTACTGCTGGTAGATCGGGTCGCCACGGGCCAGCCTCTGGGCAGCCGCGAGGTACGCCTCGGCATCGAAGCCCCAGCCCCTTGACTGGGTGTATCCGTCCATGACCAGCAGGAGGAGGAGGAGACCCAGCAGGGCCAGCATGAAGGCGATGAGTCGGCCGTACCCGGCTCGCCGGTCGACCGAGGCCTGTCCCACGCCGATCGGTCGGGCTGTGTCGTCGCTCCCCATCGTCCGGGATGATAACCGCGCGATATGGGGCCATGAGGATGATGCCCCGGTGCGCACCATCCTGGACCTGCTGCTGCCCCCGACCTGTGCCAGTTGCGGCCTGGAGGGCACACCCCTCTGCGAGCGATGCAGCCGGCCGCTCCGCCGCCGCCTGGACGAGCCCCCGGGCGTGCCCATCGGCCTCGCGCTGGCACTCCCCGTCGGTCTGGTGCAGGTGGAGTGGTGTGCCGCGTTCACGGGTCCGGTGCGGGACGCCATCCACGTCCTCAAGTATCGAGGCGAGCGACGCCTCGCCATGCCGCTGGGTGTCGCCATCGCGGACCGCTGGAGGCGGGTGGGTCGCGGCGGTGACCTGCTGGTGCCGGTGCCGGTCCACTCGGCCCGACTCCGGGAACGTGGCTTCGACCAGGCTGAGGACATCGCGAAGGCGTGCGGACTGCGCCTTGGCCTACCGGTCGCGTCCGTGCTGGAGCGGCGCCACCGGACGATCGCCCAGCACTCGCTGGGACGTGCTGCGCGCGCAGAGAACCTGGCGGGCGCCTTCGCTGTCCGGGATCGAGCCCGTGGATCGGTGGCCGGCCGCTGGATCGTGCTGGTCGATGACGTAGCCACGACCGGCGCCACCCTGTCCGGCTGTGCCGTGGCACTCCTCACGGCCGGAGCTCGGGCTGTCTCCGCACTGACCGTGGCACGGGAGCGATAGCGACCACGCGCGTATCATCGGTGCACCGCACTGAGGTTCCAACATGCGCACCGTGATCAAGGGTCGACACCTGGACGTCTCCGAGCCGGACCGGGAGTACATCGAACGCAAGCTGGCGCGCCTGGAACGGTTGCTGGAAGACCGGGGCGAGGCCTCGGTGGAGCTGTCGCGCGAACAGCATCGCGACCAGGACCAGGCGGCCATCGTGGAGGTGCTGCTCGTGGTCGATGGCCGCCCGGTGCGCGCCGTCGGGCATGCCGCGACACATCGGGCCGCCGCGGACCAGGTGATCGATCGGCTGGAGCGTCAGGTCGTCGACCTGAAGGAGCGCCGGGACCGGGCCACGGATCGACGCCTGGCCGCGCTGCCGGAGTCTGGCGAGACCGGCGCAGCCGCAACGGGCCCGGACGGCGGTCCCCGGGTGGTGAAGCTCAAGCGCTTCGACATCGAGCCGATGTTCGAGGAGGACGCGGTCGCCCGGATGGAGGAGCTCGGCCACGACTTCTTCGTGTTCGTGAACGCGGAGGACGAGCGCATCGCGGTGCTGTACAAGCGCCGCGACGGTGACTACGGGCTCATCGAGCCGACGGTCGGCGGCTCCTACTCGTCCGGGCTGCGGTCCGCCATCGGCTGATCGGCACTCCCCTCGTCCGGGTCGACTGGCCAGTCGGGCATGGGGCGACGACGATAGATGCCCGCTTCGCGAGCCACATATCGGCCGTCCACAAGGTACCGCCGGAGCGCCGCCACGTCGCGATGCCGGAGCGCCAACCGCTGGTCCACCTCGCGCTCCGGGTAGTCCCGGCCCTCCTCGAAGTCGGTCGTGGCCAGGTAGCGCAGGATGACCTGTCGCTTGCGCTCCCGTACGGGGATGGTCGTCAGTCGGCCGTCCACGACGAAGGCGTGGAGGACCCGCTGGCTGAAGGTGTAGCGCTGCCGGACGGCAGGTTCGGCGGGTGCGGCAGGTTCGGCGGGTGCGGCAGGTTCAGTGGGTTCGGTGGCCATGCCGGCCATCGTCGGTCGACACGCGCGCCCGGTCAAGCGGCTGAGCGCGGGTCGCCGGCCGAGTGCGGGTCAGCGGCCGAGTGCGGGTCAGGCGACCGCAGGACTACCATCTGGCACGATGGAGCCAGCGCGGACCGCACCGGTCATCGACATCGAGCCGGATGCGGCCCGGGCAGGTATCCAAGGACGGCTGCTGGGGCCGCATATGCCCCTTGGGTCCGGCCTGCGACACGCCGCGGAGCGCGCCAGGGCCGTGGGCGCGAGCGCCATCCAGGTGTTCACGGACACGCCCACGGCGTGGCAGCCCCGCGCCGAGCCGCACGAGGGCGTGGCGGAGTTCCGGCGGGCGCTCGTGGCATCCGACATCGAGCTGTTCGTGCACGCGTCATACCTGGTCAACCTCGCCACCCCCGACCCAGTGATCTTCGAGCGAAGCATCCTGCGGATGGGTCACGAGCTGGATGCAGCACGCGCATTCGGCGCCCGTGCCCTGAATGTGCACATCGGCTCGCACAGGGGCAGCGGCATG
Source organism: Candidatus Limnocylindrales bacterium (assembly GCA_038329515.1). Taxonomy (GTDB): domain Bacteria; phylum Chloroflexota; class Limnocylindria; order Limnocylindrales; family CSP1-4; genus JAFMJV01. The sequence goes on from JBBQNA010000113.1 coordinate 5,319, forward strand.
GAGGCGGGCATCGATCGGGTGGGGACGGCGCTGGCGCGCATCCTGGAGCTGCGGCACGCGGATCGCGTCGACCCGCGACTCGTGCTGGAGGACTCTGCGGGTCAGGGCGGCGGCGTTGGCGTGACCATCGAGGAGCTGGGCGCGATCCTGGATGCAGCCGAGCGTCACGGCGCTGACCGTTCCCGGCTCGGCATCTGCCTGGACACCGCCCACCTGTGGGGTGCCGGCTATGCGCTCGACGATCCGGATGCGATCGATGACCTGCTGGCGGGCGCCGATGCGGCGCTCGGGCCGGGTGGCCTCGCCATGATCCACCTCAACGACTCACGGGTCCGGCGCGGCGCACGGGTCGATCGGCACGAGCATATCGGCGGGGGCGTCATCGGTATCAGCGGCCTGCGCCACCTGGTCCAGCATCCGCGACTCGCCCGGTTGCCAGTCATCCTCGAGACGCCCGGCATGGATGCCGGCTGGGATGCCATGAACATGGCACGCGTCCGGTCGCTGCTGGCGGACGCGAGGCTCGATCCGCTGCCGCCAGAGGCATTCCTGGCCCGTGGCGGCCGCACCTGAGTGGTGCGCGCGCGCATACCGACCGGTCCGCACCTCGTTGCACCCCTGGGTACCCGATCGTTCGTTTCCGCTACACCACTCGGCCCGTACCGACTGGTACCTCTCACCCATTTCGGGCACCACGTGCGCGACCGATGATGGCCATGCCGTCACCCCGATGCCCGGGTCTCGACGGCGGATCGTGCCCATCCGTCGCGCAGTGTCCTGTCAATCGGAGACCCATGAGCGTCCAGAACGGTAGAGCCTTCAACGATTGGCTTCGAGCCCAGCTGAAGGCCAAGAAGATGTCGCAGCGGCAGCTGGCCCAGCAGTCGGGTGTCGATCATTCGACCATCTCGCGCCTGGTCCGGGGTGACCGGACGCCGTCCCTGGGCACCGCCACCAAGCTGGCACGCGGACTTCGCGAGCTGCGAGACGAGGGCGATACCCCCGGCTACTTCGGCGTCATGGCCGCTGGCACCAGCCATCCCACGGCCCGTGTCGAGTACGCGCTCCGGGCGGATGACATGCTCAGCGAGCCCCAGGTGCGCCAGGTGATGGAGTACTACCTCGCACTGCGCATGCGCCGGCTTGCCGTGCGCCAGCAGCCTGCGGCGACCTCCATCCGTACCGTTGCCGCCATGCCCAAGGGCAACTGACCGACCACGCGCGATCCGCGACCTGACGTCGCGGTTCTCACCACAGCGACGACCGACCCTGCCCGGGGTCGGTCGTTTCGCGTCCGGGCCTAGGAGCCCTGGCCACGGGGCGTGGAGAGTGCGGCCACCTCGGTCGTCCGGACAGCGGGCGTACCACCTGTGAAGTCCGGGTTGCCACGTGTCTTGGATGAGAACACGTATGCGATGCTGCCGACGACGATGACCGACAGCACGCTGATGGACCGGTCCACGAGGGAGATGGCGAGCGCTTCGGTCTGGGCCACGCCGTACACCGAGTGGAGCACGAAGACCATGCCCCCCTCCACCAGGCCGACACCGGCCGGCGTGAACGGCACTGCCGTGAGCAGCGAGGCGATGAGAGCCACGAAGAACGCGCCGCTGATGCCGATGTTGGTGTCCAGGAAGCCCATGGCCAAGATCACGAAGTAGAGCCGCAGGGCCTCCGTGGTCCAGATGAGCACGGTCGCGATGGCGATCGGGACGAGACTCTTCCGGTCGACCGAGAACAGGCCTTCCTCGAACTGGTCGTAGAGCACCACGATCCGGTGAGGCACCGGCAGGCGCGTCAGGATCCGGCGCCCGAAGTTGCGGACCACGAACAGGCCGATGACCAGCACGAGCACGACCACGAGGCCGACGGCGAAGATGATCCTCACTTCCTCGGACATACCCGAGCGGAAGCTCCAGAAGCCCGCCGCCAGGCCCAGGACCACGATCGCGATGAGGTCGAAGATGCGCTCGATGAAGATGGTGCCGAAGGTCTTGCTGAGCTGGACCCCGGTGTTGATGCGCAGCAGGTAGCCGCGATACACATCGCCCATCTTGGCCGGCACGACGCAGTTCACCAGCCAGCTGATGAGCACCATCTCGGTGGCGTCCTTGACCTTGAGCGGGTGACCCACGCCCCGGATGAGGATCGCCCATCGGTAGCCCCGGATGGGGAAGCCGACGTAGTAGATGCAGACCGCGGCCAGCAGCCACCACGGATTCGCGTTGAGGATGAGCGCCGGCAGCCGGTCCAGGTGGAACCCGGGGAGGGCCGCGGCCAGCAACAGCAGGACCATCAAGGGCACGACGATGGACACGATCGCCCGCGGGTTGCGCAACCGCTTGGACAGCGGCACCGCACCCTGCTCGACGTTCTCGTTGACTCCCGGGTGATCGTGTGCCCCGGCGGCGGCGATCTCCTCCCTGGAGATACCCGACAGGTCTGGGTGTGCCAGCTGCTGGATCATCGAGCCATGGCCCGGCACCGCATCGGTGTCGGGCGTGGTCGAGGGTGGTGCGCCGGTCGGCTGCACCGGGGGGCGAGGGTCGCTCACGGTCGGACCGCGGCGCCCGAGGATCCGGGCATGGCGGCCACGATACGGCGATTGCCGCGACTTCGCTGCAGGACCTTTGCCACGGGGGTCCAGCCGCGCACCAGGTACGAGGCACGGCCCTTGATGATGGTCGCCTGCGGCAGCAATGACAGCAGCGCTGCCGCGCTGTCCACGGGCCCCGGCACCACCGTCTGCGCGACACCCAGCTCCATCACGCTATGGGCATCCGACGATGCGGTACCCGGCAGGCCCCGATCCTGGGCGAACGCGCCCGCCAGCGGATTCGCATCCCGATAGGCACGCGCGTTGTGGATCTCCACGTAGTCCACGACCGCCGCGAATGCATCCAGGGTGCGTTGCTGCTCCAGGGACTGGGTGCCACCGGATGACCGGAACCGGTCGAAGGGATGCGGCAGGCCGACCACTCCACCCTGCTCGTGGATGGCCTCGGCCGTGTCAGCGGCGGACAGGCCTGGCGGCACGGCCCGCTCCAGGTACAACCCGATCATGTCCCCGTCGGCGGATCGGATCTCCTCGCCCACGATGATGGTCAGCCCGGCGGGGGCCAGGTCACGCGCTCGCAGCGCGCCATCGATGCGCTCGTGGTCCGTGATCGCAAGATGTGTCAGCCCGATGCGTAGCGCCTTGGCGATCAGCTTCTGCGGGCTCGCCACGGAATCGAAGGATGCCGAGCTGTGACTGTGCAGGTCGAGGAACGAGCGGCCAGAGGCATCCGCCATGTCAGATCCGCTGCACCAGCGACTTGCGGAAGAAGTCGAAGTGCTCCAGTGCCAGGCCAGTGCCGAGGGCGACGCAGTTCAGCGGGTTCTCGGCGACGTGACAGGGCACACCCGTGACCTGGGTCAGCAGCTTGTCGAAGTTGCGCAGCAACGCACCCCCGCCGGACATGACCATGCCCTTGTCGATGATGTCGCTGGATAGCTCCGGCGGCGTCTCCTCCAGCACCTGGCGCACGGACGCGACGATCTGCTGCAGCGGCTGTTCCAGGGCCTCCATGACTTCCGAGCTGGTGAGCGGGATGGTGCGTGGCAGTCCCGCGATGAGGTCGCGGCCGCGGACCTCCATGTGTAGCTCCCGGTCGAGCGGCAGCGCGGTTCCGATGCCGATCTTGACCTCTTCCGCGGTCCGCTCGCCGACCATCAGGTTGTACTTCTTGCGGATATAGCTGGCGATGGTCTCGTCGAACCGGTTGCCGCCGACACGCACGGACCGGGAGACCACGATGCCACCCAGGGCGATGACGGCGATCTCGCTGGTGCCACCACCGATATCGATGATGAGGTTGCCGGACGGACCCGAGATGGGCACGTTGGCACCGATGGCGGCTGCCAGCGGTTCCTCGATGAGGTACGCCTCCCGGGCGCCTGCCTTGAGCGCTGCGTCACGCACGGCACGCTTCTCGACGCTCGTGACGCCTGATGGCACGCTGATCATCACGTCCGGCTTGGTGAACGAGCGGCCGGCCTTGCGGATGAAGTACCGGAGCATCGCTTCGGTGATGACGTAGTCCGCGATGACGCCGTCCTTCATGGGCCGGATGGCGGTGATGTTGCCGGGCGTCCGGCCGATCATCTCGCGTGCTTCCTCGCCCACGGCGACGATCATGTTGTCCTCGCTCACCGCCACCACCGATGGCTCGCGGATGACGACACCCTTGCCCTTGACGTAGACGAGGACGTTGGCGGTGCCGAGGTCGATCCCGATCTTCACGACGTGGCCGAACCAGAGTTCATGGGTTGGATGACGACCCCTCGGAGACGACCTCGATGCTTGCCCCCAGCTCGAGGAACTTGCCCTCGATGTTCTCATACCCTCGGCGGACCTGGTGTGCGCCGTGGATGAGGCTGGTGCCGTCGGCCGCCAGTGCAGCGAGCATCAGGGACGCACCCGCACGCAGGTCGGTCATCTCCACTTCAGCGCCGTGGAGCACGGACTGCCCATGGATGTAGGCGTGGTGCGCGTCGGGGATGTCCACCGAGGCACCCATCCGGCGCAGCTCTTCCATCCACTCCAGGCGATCCTCGAAGATCGTCTCGTGGATGTGGCTGGTCCCCGCGGCCTGGGTCAGCAGCACGGCGGTCGGGGATTGCAGGTCGGTGGCCAGGCCGGGATATGGCGCCGTGGTGATATCCGCGGGTCGGTAGGCATCCCCGGCACGCACGGTCAGTGCGTCCCCGTCCGACTCGACGCTCACGCCGACATCCGTGATGACCTCCAGGAATGCACCGAGGTGCTGCTGGGGAGCGCCCGTGAGCGTCACCTCACCGCCCGTGATGGCCGCCGCGACCACGAACGTACCCGCCTCGATGCGGTCGGCGATGACCTGGTGCTCGGCGCCCCGGAGCCGTCGCCGTCCCTCGACCTCGATGGTGTCGGGCGCAGTCCGTTCGACTTCGGCACCCATCTGCTGCAGGAACTCGATGAGGTCGTCCACCTCGGGCTCCTGGGCCGCTGGCCGGATGGTCGTGTGGCCATCCGCGAGGGTCGCGGCGAGGAGCGTGTTCTCGGTGCCCATCACGGTCACCGTCGGGAACGTGATGTGCGCGCCGCGCAGGCGTCCGGGCGAGCGCGCGAAGTAGTAGCCGTTGCGGTACTCGATCTCTGCGCCCAGGGCGCGCATCGCATCCACGTGGAGGTTGACCGGTCGTCGGCCGATCCGGTCGCCGCCAGGGTTGCTGATGATGACCCGACCGAAGCGTGCGAGGAGGGGGCCCAGGAGGATGAAGCTGGCGCGCATCTTGGCTGCCGCCTCGAGCGGCACGAACAGCCAGTCGACATCCCCGGACGCGACCTCGTAGGTGTTGCGCGCCGGATGGTCGACCACGATGCCCAGGTCGGTCAGCGTCTCGACCATGACCGCGACGTCCGCGATCTCAGGCACGTTGGTGAAGCTGCAGCGCTCACCCGTGAGGGTCGCGGCCGCCAGCAGCTTGAGCGCGGCGTTCTTGCTGCCACTCACGGGCACGGTGCCCCGGAGCGGGGTACCGCCGACGATCCGGAATGCCTCGCGCTGGACCGGCGGTGCCTGGTACTCCCAGTGGAACGGGCGGGCGTCAGCCATGCTGGCTACGGCCGCTGCCGCGGACCCTCACGGCGCCGGCGCTCGGCGACGCGGATGTGGAGCAGGGCGCGCTGCATCGAGGCGCGGGCACGTGCCAGGTCGGCGGGCTCCGTGAAGCCCTCTGCGAGCGCGGCCGCGGCATGCCGGCGTGCCTGCTCAGCGGCTTCAAGGTCGATCTCCGACGCGACATCGGCCGTCTCGGCCATGACCACCACCTTGTCCGGTCGGACCTGGAGGAAGCCGCCCGCGATGGCGAACGATTCCTCGTGGCCCCCGGTCCGGATGCGCAGCTCCCCGAAGCCCAGCGTCGTCAGCAGCGGAGCGTGATGGGGCAGGATGCCCAGCTCGCCCTCG
>JBBQNA010000114.1:0-11032 GCA_038329515.1 Candidatus Limnocylindrales bacterium
CCCATCACGCTGCTCGTCATCCGCCGCACGCTCGGCTCAGGCTGGCGGATGGGCATGGCCTCGGGCCTGGGCGTGGCGAGCGCCGATGCCATCTATGGCGCCGTCGCCGCGTTCGGCATCAGCGCTGCATCGGAGCTGCTCATCTCGTTGTCGCGGCCGTTGGGCCTCGTGGGCGGTGCGGTGCTGGTGGTGGTCGGGGCACGCACGGTGCGCGGCGCGCATGAACCACCCGCCGCCACGCCCGCCACGACCCGCGGCCTGGCTCGGGCATATGGGTCGATCCTGGCACTCACGCTCACCAACCCGTTGACCGTCCTGCTCTACGCCGCGCTTGTCGTCAGCGTCGGCGTGCCCGCGACGACGACCGGTGCGGCGGCCCTGTGGCTCGGCCTGGGCCTTGGCTCCGTGGCGTGGTGGCTCGTCTGCGTGAGTGCCGTGGCGGTTCTCCGGACGCGGGTGTCACCCGGCGTGCTGCGCATCATCACCATCGTGTCCGGCGTCATCATCGCGATCTTCGGCGTGCTCACCCTGGTGAGTGCCATCCGGGGGTAGCGCGCGACCTGGCGGCAGCGAGGGCCCTAACGACGGCCGGTGCGGCGGCCGACGTAATCGACCAGTACGTATTCACCCAGGTCCTGCGGATCGGCGTGGAAGGCACGACCCCGGTTGAGCTTCGTGACGTGATCCACGAAGGCACCCAGGGCGGGTGACTGCTCCAGCATGAAGGTATTGATGACGATGCCCTCCCGTGTACAGCGCACGACCTCCTTGAGCGTCTCGCTGATGGTCCGGCGGGTGGGCGGGTACGCGAACTCCACGCGACCGTCCTCGATGTGCGCCGTTGGCTCGCCGTCCGTGATGACCAGCACCGAGCGGTTGGTCGAGTGCGACTTCGCCAGCAGGCGTCGGGCGACCATGAGCCCATGCTGCAGGTTCGTGCCGTACTCGTAGGCATCCCAGCTGAGGGTCGCGAGCGCCTCCTGGGGGATCTCGCGCGCGGAGTAGGCGAAGCTCACGATATGCAGCGTATCCCGCGGGAATCGGCTGCGGATGAGCGCCTGGAGCGCCAGCGCCACCTTCTTGGCCGCAAGGGCGCAGTCACGCAGCAACATCGACCGACTCATGTCCAGCAGCAGCACCGTTGCGGCGTCCGATCGGTCCTCGCCGTCGTGGACCATGAAGTCTTCGGGTGACAGCACCAGCCGCCGGCCGCCGGCCGCCACCCGGGCAGCGCTGGCCGCGGGTGCATTCTCGGCCCGTCCGAGCGCACCCGACAGGGTGCCCCGCAGGTCCAGCTCGAAGGGCCTGCCGAACTCCCATGGGCTGGACGTCTCGGCTCGCTCGCCGACGGTGCCTGTTCGACGCAGCGCATGGTCGCCGAACGCATCCCGTGACAGGCGCGCGAACAGCTGGTCGAGCACCCGCTGGCCGAGGCGTCGGGCACCCCGTGGTGTGAGGTCGAGCCGCTCCCCGTCGCGCGCCACGTACCCCGCCTCCTCCAGGCGACGGGCCATGTCACGAAGTGCGACGAGATCGTCCGCGGCCTCCGAGCCCAACAGGTCCCGCAGCTCGTCCTCATCGATGTCATCGATGGCGCCCGGCCCCGCCAGCCCCTCGAGCTGCTCCGACAGTCGATCCATGCGCCCGATACGGGCCAGCTGGGCGAGCGCACCATCGAGACCCAGCGACTCCTGGCCCCGAAAGCGCAGCCGGTCACCGAGGCCACCCGGCAGCAGCTGGTCGAGCGTCGAGGCAAGCTGGGCGAGGTCCCAGCGGAGTCGGTCGTCGCGCAGCAACGCGTCCATCATCGAATCGAGCTCCGCCCGTTGCTCCGGCGACAGGGAGCGCATCAGGGACTGCATCGCGGACATCCGCTCGGCGAGCTGCTCCATGATGTCGTCCAGCGTCCGCGCCCCCGGGAAGAAGGCACCGTGCCGGGCCAGGAACGAATCGACATCGTCCTGCGCGGGTTCGTCGCCGCTCAGTCGGCGGGTGAGCAGCTTGTCCAGGTCGCGCACCATCTCCCGGTTCGCGGCGAGCTGCTCCGGTGTCGCGCCCTGGATGGCATCGGACATGCCCTGGAACGCAGCATCCAGCACCTGGCCCTGGAGCCGCTGGACGAGTGCCTGGTAGCGCTCGCGCGCGACGGGCTCCAGGAAGTCGTACTCAGCAAGGGCTCGGATCCGCTCGCCAACGTCGGTGGGCAGCGAGTCCAGCTGCTGCTGCCGACGGGCGGCGAGGTCCGCGGCGAGTCGTTCCAGGTCCGGGTCGCGGCTCGGGTCGTCACCGGCTCCGCCAGCCATGCGCCGCTCGATGCCCCGTCGCTCGGCGGCGACGATGGCGGCCAGCTCCTCGCGGATGTCGCCCAGGACATCGTCCAGCCGGTAGCGCGAGAGCGCCTCCTTGCGTTCCTTCGCCAACCGGCGCCGGAGCGCGTCCAGGCCCCGCACGGGCTCGCCGGGCACGCCGTCCGTCCGCGACATGCCCCGTCGCAGCAGGCGCATCAGGGCGTTCTCGATGTCGCCCTCCTCCACCAGGTCGTCCGAGAGCGCGTCCAGGACGTCATCCGCGGTCAGGTCCGGCAGGCGCTGGGAACCATCCCAGCGCGCATACCGATAGTCCGATCCGAGGGAGGACGCCCAGTCCTCCGGGAGACCGGCGAATCGATCGAGGGGTGCGTCGCGGTCGAGGTTCTCGGCCATCGTCAGCCCCGATACAGCCCGCCGGTCGACGCCCGGTCCTTGTTCAGTCGCCGATGCAGGTGGAGCCCTTCCAGCAGGAACTCCACGCCCGAAGCCACCGCAGCCGGGGATTCACTGAGGCCCAGCCGGCCGACGGCCTCGGGCATGCCCGGCGTCTCGCGCATCCAGCGGACGTAGTCGCGGGATGGCACCGACTCCCCGGTGCGGATGACCAGTCCCGACTCGAACGCCTCCACCACCTCCGCCAGCGAATCCAGTCGCACCCGCCGGCCAAAGACGTCGTGGATCGCCCGCGCCAGCAGCCGGTCCACGATCCGCTCTTCCGGGATCTCGTCGCTCAGCGACTCCAGCTCCAGCTTGCCGATGGTCGAGGGCACCAGCGCCCCCAGGTCACTCATGCGGGGCGCGGCTGACCTCTCACCCAGGCGCACGGCGCGTCGCGTGGCATTCGCCAGCAGCGTCTCGAGGTTGGCGATGCTGACCCGAACGCTGACACCCGACCGCTGACTGACCTCCGACGCACGCCGTGCGAGGTGGGACAGCTCGGCCACGATCTCGAGCATGAAGTCGGGCTCGTCCATGACCAGGTCCGAGTCGTCGAAGCGTGCCCGTTCCTGGGCCATGATGCGCAGCTCGTGTTCGATGGTCCGGGGATAGTGGGTCCGGATCTGGGAACCCATGCGATCCTTGAGGGGCGTGATGATGCGTCCTCGGCTGGTGTAGTCGTCAGGGTTCGCCGTGGCCACGAAGAACAGGTCCAGGGGCAACCGCAGGTTGTGGCCGCGCACCTGGATGTCGCGCTCCTCCAGGACGTTCAGCAGGCCCACCTGGATGCGTTCCGCAAGGTCCGGCAGCTCGTTGAGCGTGAAGATGCCCCGGTTGGTGCGCGGGATGAGCCCGAACGCGATGGTCGAGGCATCCGAGAGGTAGCGACCCTCGGCGACCTTGATGGGGTCCACCTCACCGATGAGATCCGCGATGGTGATGTCCGGTGTCGCCAGCTTCTCGCCGTACCGGCGGTCGCGCGGGAGCCACTCGATGGGCGTGTCATCCCCCTCCGTGGCGATCTGCTCGCGCGTCGCCTCCAGGACGGGCGCCAGCGGGTCCTCGTTGAGCTCGGAGCCGGACACGACCGGGATCGCCTCGTCCAGAAGCGCCACGAGTGAGCGGGCGAGGCGCGTCTTGGCCTGGCCACGCTCACCCAGGAGCACGAAGTCCTGGCCCGCCAGGATGGCGTTCTCGATGGCCGGGATGACTGATGCCTCGTAGCCCACGATGTCCGCGAACAGGGGCTCGTCCGTGGCCAGCGCCGTGATGAGGTTGGCACGCAGCTCCGCCTTGACGCTCTGCGGTCGGTAGCCCCTGGCGCGCAGGGCACCCAGGGTGGCAGGTCGGACGGGGGTGGCTGGCTGGTCCATGGAGTCCTCACGGGAGATTCGATGCGGCCCTGTCGCGAGCCTACCATCGCCGGCCGGCCGGCCCGGTCACGACCGGGTATCGGTCAGTGGATATGCGGGTCCGTGAGCACGCTCCCGGCCGACGACGGCCTGGGCACCCCACGTGCCGTTGCGGGCTGTCTGGCGGGTTCCCGTTCGAGGGCCAAGGCGAGGGCCGCACCGCCGTCGGCGGGACGGATCGCGGCCAACTGCTGGAGCTCTATCGCACGGCCGACCTGCAGTTCCTCGAAGCTCGCCTGGCTTCGATCGACGAGATCCGCTAGCTCGGGTGTCAGGCCCCACGCGAAGTGGTCGAAGGTGTCCCGATCCGAGACCCAGGTGGCCAGCACGGCTGGCGGTCGTCGCTGCACGTGGCCCTGGGCGTCTCGCTCCGTCGGCCGGAGATAGTGGGCGGCAAGGATCCGGGCGCGGTCAACGACAGGCCCGACCGACGTGCTGGGCGCCACGCCGACCACCAGCACGACACCCAGTCGACGGACGGCATCCTCGGGCAGGCCGTCGGGTGGTGCAGACAGCCGAGCGAGGCCGGCACGCAGATCGGTGGCATCAAGGGTGATGGCGACGCGCGCGCCGCCTCGGAGTCGGGCGCCGAGTGTCGCCAGTCCGGGTCGTTCCAGGTCGGCATCCACGATCATCCAGGGAACGGCCGGGGGCACCGCCATGATCGCCTCCGCCACGCGCCGCCGGTCGTCCACGGGCGCGGGGCCGATGACGGTCAGGGGTACGCTCGACTCGGCGAGCAGCCACAGCAGCGCGCCAAGCTCGGCATCGACCGTGCCATCCGCGACGAGGTCGACCAGTGTCGGGGAGGCCTCACTCACGCTCCGGCCGCGGGCCCACTGCCGGGTCGACCGCCCGCCACCCACCACTCGTCGAGTACGGAGCAGACCGCGTGGATGACGAGGATGTGCATCTCCTGGATCCGGGCCGTCGCGCTGGATGGCACGATCAGCGTCCGGTCGACCTCGGTCGCCAGACGACCGCCGGTGCCGCCTGTGAGGCCCCAGGTGCGTGCCCCACCGACCCGGGCTGCCCGGACCCCGTTCACGACGCTCGCGGCACCACCGCTGGTGCTGATGCCCACCACCAGGTCAGCGGGCCCGCACAGGGCCGCGGCCTGGCGGGCGAAGACCTGGTCGTAGCTGTAATCGTTGGCGATGGCTGTCACTGCCGAGCTGTCCACGGTCAGCGCGACCGCTGGCAACGGATCACGCTCAACGACGAAGTGCCCTGTCAGCTCGGCGGCGAAGTGCTGTGCGTCTGCCGCACTCCCGCCGTTGCCAAAGGTGACCAACTTGCCGCCGCGCTCCAGGGTCGAGCACAGGTCCGCCGCAAGGGCCGCGATATCCTCCACCAGCGTGGCTCGGGTCCGGCCGGCGAGCGCGATGTGCTCGTCGAGGATGGCGGTCAGGGTATGGGTCGTGTCATGCATCGAGAAGAGGATAGCCATCCGTGCCGCGGCCACCTCGGCGCCCCTCGGCGAGGAACCCCAGCAACGCCGGGTCGAGCTCGCAAGCTCACTCTGGCGACCCACGTGGTCAACGGAGGGATCGCTACCGGCTCAGGCGGGCCGGAAGCCCTCACGCTCGGGCGGTACGGCATGTCGGATCATGATGTGGCGGGTGACGGAGTACTCCAGGACCGCCTCCTGGCTCATGTCCTTGCCAAAGCCGCTGCCCTTGACACCGCCGTGCGGCGCCTCGGACGCGATGGGCAGATGGTCGTTGACCCACGTCACGCCGACGTCCAGCGCGTGGCTGACCCGGAGCGCCCGCCCTACGTCGCTCGTCCAGACCGATGACGCCAGGCCATATGGCGTGTCGTTGGCCAGCCGGATCGCCTGGTCATCGTCGTCGAAGGGCACCACCACCAACACGGGACCGAAGATCTCACCCTGCACGATCTCGCTCGATTGGTCCGCGCCGATGACGAGCGTCGGCGGGTAGTAGGCGCCCACCCCATCCGGCACCTGACCACCCACCAGGATCTCCGCGCCGGACGTCCTGGCGCGGCTGACGAACCCATGGACCATGTCCCGGTGCGCGGTCGAGATGAGGGGCCCGATATCGGTCGTCTCCGCTCCCGGTGGGCCGAACCGGATGGCAGCCATCGACGCCCGCAGCGCATCGACGACATCCGCGAGTCGGCTCCGGTGGACGTAGACCCGCGTGGCCGCGGTGCAGTCCTGGCCACTGTTGTAGGTGCCGCCCAGCGCCACGGCGCGAGCCATGGCGCCGATGTCCGCATCCGCGAACACGAGCGCCGGCGCCTTGCCGCCCAGCTCCAGGCTCAGTCGCTTGACACCCGGCACCGCACCCGCCATGACGCGCTGCCCGGTGCCCGTGGAACCAGTCACGCTGACCATGTCCACCCCGGGATGGGTCACGATCGCCTCGCCCACGTCGGCACTACCGGTGACCACATTCACCGCTCCAGGTGGCCCGCCCGCCTCCAGGAACAGGCGGCCCAGGATGAGGGCCGACCGAGGTGTCCGCGAGGACGGCTTGATGACCACGCAGTTGCCGGCAGCCAGCGCCGCACCCAGCTTCCAGACCGCCATGATGAACGGGAAGTTCCAGGGTGCGATGGAGCCCACCACGCCGATGGGTCGCCGGACCAGCATCGAGGTGTAGCCGGCAGACAGCACCCCGGCACCGGTGCCATCGAGTGACCGCGCTGCCCCCGCGAAGAACCGCAGGTTGTCCACGGCGAACGGCAGCTCCCCGTCACGCATGGTGGACACCGGCTTGCCCGACTCCTCCACCTCGACCTGGGTGATGCGATCCCCATGTCGCTCCACGAGATCCGCCAGCCGGAGCAGCACGAGCGCCCGTTCGCCGGGTGTCCGGGCACTCCACCCGGGCAGTGCCGCCCGCGCGGCCGCGACGGCAGTGTCCACCTGGGCGGGCGTGCAATCGCGGATCTGGGCGACCGGCGCGCCCGTGGCTGGGTCGACGAGGGATCGTGCCGGGCCGTCGCCGACGACCCCTCTGCCATCGATGACGGGCAGGTCGTGCGCCAGCTCCACTTACGCCGCGCCCGCGCGACGCAGGCCGAGCGCCTGGATGTGATCGGCGGCCCGCGTCACGCCATCCGCTGCCTGGATCGCCGCAGATGTCCGGGCCAGCCGCGCGGCCAGCGCGTCGTCACCCAGCAGTCGGTCGATGGCACCCGACATCTCCGCCTCCGTGAAGGTGTACGTGGCGAGCCGGACCCCGAACCCCGTCTCGTGGACCCGCTGGGCGTTGTCGTACTGGTCCCAGAACAGCGGTAGCAGGATCATCGGCTTGCCGAAGTGGGCGGCCTCCGTCGTGGTGTTGTTGCCGCCATGCGTGATGACCAGGTCGACCTGGGGCACGATGCGGGTCTGGGGCAGGAACTCGGCACCCCACATGTTGTCCGCGAGCTGGTACTCGGCGTGTTCCGGCCCCTTGGACACGATGAACCGATGCCTCGTCCGCCCGAGTACCTCCACCAGGCGGCGCATGAGCACGACATCCGCGGAACCCAGGGAGCCCAGCGACAGGTAGATGAGGGCGCTGTCCGCGGGTCGGTCTCGAACGACCTCCGGCAGCTCGAAGGGCGCATCGGTGGTCCGGACGCTCGACTCCAGGCGCTGCCATGTCGCGTCCAGCGGGCGCGCATCGATGTAGTCGAGCGAGCCGGGATAGAGGTACAGGTTCAAGTCCGCGGCTGCGGGGATGAACTCCAGGTCCGGTAGCGCAGGAGCCCCCTGCTCCTGGACCCAGGTGTCGAACCCGGTCCACATCTGCCGGTGCGTCCGGTCGTACTCCGCCCGGAACGCCGCCCATCCGGACCGGTCAGCGGATGCCAGGCCGGAATACGCTGGTGGGACGCCCGGCCCGGGCATCTCCAGCGGGTTGCAGGACATGATGCGCACGAACGAGGCGCCGTTCGTCATCAGGGCCGGGAAGCAGACGACGTTGTCCTCCACGATGACGTCCGGCCGCTGGCGAGCGAGGATGTCCCGCAACTGCGGTTCGCAATACTTCGCCCCGTCGATGAGTGCCTGCCATGTGGGCTGGATGAACGTCCGCAGTTGGTCGATGGTCGGTTTCCGGAACTCCGGCGCAGTGTCCCGGATGAACTCCTTCCAGAACGAGCCAGCATCCTGTGGCGCATCCGAGGGCGGTGGCGGAGGTGCGAGGTCGACCAGGTCCTCCACGAAGCCCAGGGGCGCCAGCCTGCCGGCCCATGAGGCCTCCGCAGCGAAGACCACCCGGTGCCCCAGCTGCAACAACCGGTCGCCGATGCCCACGCAGTTGTTGGTCGGTCCGTATGCCGATTCGGGCATGAACAGGATGGTCAAGGGGGCTGGCATCGGCGGTCCTCGAGTCGGTCAGGCGGGTAGCTGCTGCTGCATGGGTCCCGGCGGTCGCTTGGGGGTCGTGTCGCCCATCGTGCACCTCCTGTCGCCTGCACTCTGCCGGGTCGCCGGCCACCGGGTCAAGTCTGCAGCTCACGGGTCAAGTCTGCGGCTCACATGCCACGGCGCGTTACCCTCCACCCACGAAGTCGTCGCACCCGAGGAGAACCATGAGGCCATCGCTGGCACTACCGCTGGGAGCCACCCTGGTGCTCCTGGTCGTCTCGACCGTCTCACCCTCGATACCCGTAGCGGCACAGTCAGCCGGACCCGGTTGCCTGATCGCGTCGCCGGTGCCGGAACGGACCCCGGATGCACCCCTGCTCATGCCCGAGGATGCCCGCCTCGGCCTGTTCGACGCGGTATGGGGTGCCATCAACGCGGGGTACCTGGACGACACCTTCAACGGCGTCGACTGGGCGGCCGTGGGCGACGAGTACGCGCCGTACTTCCTGCAGACCGAGAATGCCTGGGAGGTCTACGACCTCGTCGAGGAGATGGTCGGGCTGCTCCAGGACGACGAGGTGGTCTTTGGCAGCCCGCTGCTCGTGGAGTCGCTGCCTCCGGCGGAGGCGACCTATGCCGGCATCGGCACGCTGCTGGACACCAGTTCCTCCGCAGATGACAGCGCCGGGCCGCTGGTGCTGTATGTCTTTGCGGGCAGTGGCGCCGCGGAGGCGGGCATCCAGCCGCGCGACCGCCTCGTCTCTGTCGACGGCGACCCGTGCGTGACGATCCGTGCCGTACGTGGGCCGGAAGGCACCACGGTCACGCTGGGCGTGGAGTCGCCCGGTCGACCGGTCCGGGAGGTGACGGTGGAGCGACGGCGCATCGAGCCGCTCATCCTGCCTGTCGCACACAGGATCGGCGCGGATGACCGTATCGGCTACCTGCGATTGCCGTCCGTCGAGGGCGAGGCGATGCCGGATGCGATCGCCACGGCCCTTGGCAGCCTCGTGGATGACGACCCGATCGATGGGTTGGTCATCGACGTCCGGGCTGCGAACCGGGGCGCACTGGGCGTGACCCTGGCGCTGATGAGCCACGTCACCGACGGTAGCCCGGGCGCGCTCTACTCGCGCACCGAGACGATCGCGCTCGAGCTGCCGGACAGCACGCTGCGGAGCGGGTTGTCCGAGGTACCCATCGCCGTCCTGGTCGACGACAGCAGCGCCGGTGAGGCAGAGCGACTCGCCCTGATGCTCCAGGCGTCCGGACGCGCCACGGTCCTGGGCCAGGTGACGCCTGGCCGCATCCGGGGAATCACGGAGGTGCCCTTCCCGGACGGTTCGGTGCTCCAGTATGTGACGGTCGGCCTGGAGCTGGCCGACGGCACACGCCCGGGCAACGGTGGCGTGACACCGGATGTGCCGCTCGAGGGTGAGTGGCTGAGCTACTCCGAGGCGGAGGATCCCTGGATCCTCGCCGCGGTCGAGCTGCTGGAGTCCGCCGGACCTGCGGCATCGGCGTCACCGGAGGCGTCGGAGTCGCCGGAGGTCTCGGCGTCACCGGAGGTCTCCGCGACGCCCGGAGCGTCACCAGCCGTGTCGCCGACCCCGACTGCCGGTTCGTGATGACAGGCCACCAGCCCACCACCTGACACCCGAACGAGCGGCGGATCGACCAGCTCGCACGTGCCCGCGATGGCGACCGGGCAACGGGGGTGAAACGCGCAACCCGTCGGCAGAGCACTCGGGCTGGGTGGCTCGCCACCAACCACCGGTCGCTCCCGCAGACGATTGGCCGGATCGGGCTCCGGGACCGCGGCGAGCAGCGCCCGGGTGTAGGGATGTCGAGGGTCCTCGATGAGCTGCCGTGCCGGCGCCACCTCCACCACCCGACCCGCGTACATGACCGCGATCCGGTCCGCCGAGTGGCGGGCACTCGCCAGGTCATGGGTGATGGACAGCATCGTCAGGCCGCGCGCCACGCCAAGGTCGCGCAGCAACGACAGGATCTCCGCCCGGCTGGAGGCATCGATCATGGACACCGGCTCGTCAGCCACGATGAAGTCCGGCTCCAGGACCATGGCACGGGCGATGTTGACCCGTTGTCGCTGGCCGCCGGACAGGGTGTGTGGATAGCGCGCGAG
This sequence comes from Candidatus Limnocylindrales bacterium, assembly GCA_038329515.1. Lineage (GTDB taxonomy): Bacteria > Chloroflexota > Limnocylindria > Limnocylindrales > CSP1-4 > JAFMJV01. Next base: position 10,639 of record JBBQNA010000114.1, read on the forward strand.
CATCTCCGCGGTGGGCGCCAATCGGACCGACTCCAGGGCGCTGCTGACCCGCCGCTGTTGGTCCCCGCGGGACACGCCGCCATGGACGACCAGTGGTTCCGCGACCAGGTCGAACACGCGCATGTACGGGCTGAGGCTCGAGTACGGATCCTGGGATACCAACTGAGCGCGACGCCGGAAGGTCATCAGGTCCGCACCCGCGAGTGCGCCAACATCGCTGCCATCGAACAGCACCCGACCGCCCGCGATGGGTACCAGGCGCAGGACCGCGCGCCCAAGGGTGGTCTTGCCGCTGCCCGACTCACCGACCACGGCCAGGTTCTCGCCACGCTTCAGGGTCAGCGTCACGTCCCGCACGGCACGCACGGGCGTCGTGGAGAAGAAGCCGCGACGC
>JBBQNA010000115.1:0-11005 GCA_038329515.1 Candidatus Limnocylindrales bacterium
TTGCACCGGCCCGTTCACGCTGCTTGCCGGTGTGCACCTGGCGCTCAGCGCACCGAACGCCATCTACCAGGAGCATGTCCGGGCCTACATCCGGACGTGGTACAGCGAGCTGGTGCCGGAGTCCGTGACCATCGAGGATGGTCACATCCTGCCGCCGACCGGCGCCGGTATCGGGACCCACCTTCTGGATGAGGTCCTGCGGCGCTCCGACGCCACGGTCCAGATCACCCGACTCGGCGACTGATCCCAACGCATGCATAGCGATGTCATATCATTGATCAGATTTCCCGACCGACCGACATCGCGTCAGGTCGACACCGTCCATGGAGGACCCACCAGTTGCTGGAGCGTGCCCGTACCGACGTGAGCGCGTCCGACCGCATCTGGGAGCGCGCGCAGCGCCACCTACCCGGTGGCGTGACGGCCTCGGCGCGCATCCATCCGGCGCTCGGACGGGCGTTCCTGGCTCAGCGAGCCTTCGGCGGTCGTGTCGTTGACGTGGACGGCCGGGAGTTCATCGACCTCAACATGTCCTTTGGCGCCAGCCTGCTGGGCCACGGTCACCCGGCCATCACGGCAGCCATCATCCGGGCCACGGAGCTGGGCATCATGTGCGGCTACGAGACCGAGGCCCAGACGCGCATGGCGGAGCGCGTCGCGGGGGTCATCCCCAGCGCCGAGCTGGTGCGCTTCACAGGATCGGGCACCGAGACCACGTGGCACGCCCTGCGCACCGCGCGCGTGGCCACGGGACGCCGCAAGGTGGTCAAGTTCGAGGGCCACTTCCACGGCTACAACGACTCACTGGGCTTCAGCTTCTGGCCGCGGCCGGAGGTCGCGGGGCCTGCCGATCATCCCCGCACCGTGCCCGAGAGTGCGGGTATGCCGGAGTCGATGACCGAGCTGACCATCGTGCTGCCCTGGAACGACGTGGCGGCGTTGGAGGCGGTCTTCGAGCGCGAGGGTGATGACATCGCGGCGGTCATCATGGAGCCCGTCAACCACGACTCCGGGACGCTGCTGCCGCTCCCCGGTTACCTGGAGGCAGCCCGTGCCATCACCCGCCGATATGGCGCACTGCTCATCTTCGATGAGGTGCTGTGCGGTTTCCGGACCGAGGTCGGTGGTGCCCAGGCGGCGTACGGCGTGACACCGGACATCACGACCCTGGGCAAGGCGCTCGGTGGCGGCACGGCCCTGAGCGCATTCATGGGCAGCCGCGAGGTCATGTCCGTGGTCTCCCCCCTGGGACCGGCCATCCACAGCGGCACCTACAACGCCCACCTGGTGCCCATCCTCGCCGGTCTCGCGTTCCTGGACCAGGTCACCGATGCGGCGTTCTACCCCCGGATGCGGGCGCTCGAGGACTGGTTCTACGGGGAGCTCCAGGGTGTCTTCGAGCGGGCAGGCCTGCTGGTCCGGGTCCAGTCGAAGGGATCGCGCTTCAGCATGCTGTTCGGGCTCGATCATGCGCCGGTGGACTATCGGGCCGTTCTGGGCCACGACACCGTGGCCGCCAACCGGTTCTACCAGCTGGCCCTCCAGGAGGGCGTCTACTTCCACGCCGCGTGGCATCACGGGTTCAGCGCCGGACACACCCGCGAGGACCTGGCGGAGGCCCTGGAGCACATCGAGGTCGCGGCCCGACGGCTCGCCGCCGAGAGGGTCTGACCCGTGGGTCGTCGCGGCCGCGACCGGCCGCCACTGGTGCTGGTGGGCGGCTTCAAGCACGAGCTGAACAGCTTCTCGCAGGGCACCATGTCCCTGGACTACATCCGGGCCGCGGGCTACTACGCGGAAGGCGCCGCCATCTTCGACGCAGCGGAGTCGGAGCGGCCGGAGCTGGCGGCCATCGCGCATGTCGCCGCGATCGAAGGGCTGGAGCTGCTGCCCACGGTCTCCTTCCACGCCGCCAACGCGGGCGGCCCCGTGGAGCACTCCGTATACGAGCGGGTGCGGGCGATCATCCTGGACACGGCGCAGGAGCATCGGCAGGAGCTGGACGCCATCATGCTGCCGCTTCATGGCGCCATGGTCACGACCCAGGAGGACGACCCGGAGGGCGACCTCTTGGTGGCCCTGCGCGAGATCGTCGGGCCGGACGTGCCCATCGCGGCAACCTTCGACACCCATGTCCATGGCACGCCACGCATGGCCCGCGCCGCGAACGCCCTGGTGGGCTTCAAGACCCATCCCCATGTGGACCACTACCAGGCCGCGACCCAGGCGATGGGCATCCTGGTGCGTGCCATCCGGGGCGAGATACGGCCCATCACGAGCCACCGCAAGCTGCGCATGATGACCACCGCGGAGCGCCAGAACTCCATCGCGCCAGGCGCGTATCGGGACCTCATCGAGGCGTCCAGGGAGATGGAGCAGCGCCCGGGCGTGCTGGCTGTGTCCATCTTCACCACCCAGCCGTGGCTGGACCTGCCGGACATCGGCTGGTCAGTGGAGGTCGTCACCGATGATGACCCGGCCCTGGGGGCCTCGATCGCGGACGAGCTCGGCCGGATGTGCTGGGACCGGCGTGCGGAGTTCCTGGTCAACCAGACCCCCATCTCCGAGGCGCTCGACCGGGCGGCCGCTGCGACCGCGACTCCTGTGATCCTCGTCGACGGCTCCGACTCCACCACGGCCGGTGGCGCGGGCGATGGCACGGAGCTGCTGGAGGCGCTGCTCGCGCGACCGGAGCCCATGAGTGCCGCGCTCACCGTGACCGATGCGGCGGGCGTGGCCGCGTGCATCGCAGCAGGGCTGGGGGCGAGCGTGGAGCTCGAGGTCGGGGGATCCATCACGCCAACGTTCCGACCCGTGCGCATCCGGGGTGTGGTGACCAACCTGTCACTGGGCCGGATGGCGCTCGATGCACCCTGGCCGCCGACCGATATCGGGCGCATGGCGGTCGTGGAGGTTGGCCCCATCCACGTCATCCTGAGCGAGCGCAAGCCGTGGCACCTCGACGCGGTGGTGTATCGCCACGTGGGGCGTGACCCGAGCCACTTCCGGGTGGTCCAGGTCAAGTCCGCTGGCGGATTCCGTGCGCGCTATGCGCCCATCGCGGCGGAGGTGATCGAGATGTCCACGACGGGACCCTGCGACAGCGACCTGACCCGGATGCCATTCCGGCGCATCACCCGGCCCATCTGGCCATGGGATGCCGATCTCGCCGCGCCGTGGGCGGACGACGCCGCCGTGGTCACGACCGGCGATGTCGCGGCCGCAGACGGGGCGTCGTCGTGACCGACGCCCGACCCATCGTGACCATCTCCCGCTTGGGCATGCCAGGGGACCCGGCGGCGCGTCTGGCGCCGCTCGCAGACGTTCGCGTCTGGACCGAGGCACGACACCCCAGTGCCGCCGAGCTGCTGGCACTGTCGGCAGGGGCCAGCGTCCTGCTGTGCGTCAACGGCGACCACATCGACGAGGCGTTCCTGGAGCGGTCACCGGACCTCCGCCTGGTGGCACTGGCAAGCACCGGCTACGACTCCATCGATGTCGCGGCTGCGGACCGACGCGGTGTCGCGGTCACCAATTCCCGGGGCACCCTGTACGAGACCACCGCGGACCTGACCTTCGGGCTCATCCTCGCCGCCCGGCGGCGGATCACGGAGGCGGAGCGATACCTGCGCGCCGGCCAGTGGCGCCAGGACGACCTGGACCTGATGCTCGGCAGTGACGTGCACGGCGCCACCCTGGGCATCGTCGGCTATGGCCAGATCGGCGGGGCTGTCGCGCGGCGCGCCAGGGGGTTCGGCATGACCGTGCTGGCCAACCGGCGGACACCCGGCGATGACGAGCTGCCCCGGTGGGTGTCCTTCGAGGAGCTGCTGCGCGAGAGCGACATCGTGTCGCTCCACGTCCCCCTCACTCCCCAGACGCGCGGGCTCATCGGCGAACGCGAGTTGCGGCTGATGAAACCGACGGCGACCCTGGTCAACGCGGCCCGTGGCCCGGTCGTGGATGAGGTGGCGCTGGCCCGTGCGCTGCGCGAGGGCTGGATCGCCTCCGCGGGCCTTGATGTCCAGGTCGTGGAGCCGAACCCCGACCCGAATGCGCTGCTGCTGCAGCTGCCCAACTGCGTCGTGCTGCCGCACATCGGCTCGGCCACGCTGGCGGCACGGGTAGCCATGATCAGGATGGCGTCGGACAACGCTGCCGCGTTCCTCTCCGGGTCGCCGCTCATCACGCCGGTGGGCAGCGTCGGCGCAGCGCGACAGGCCTGACAGGGTGCTCGATGTCCTGATCCGGGGCGGCCTGGTCCTCGATGGCTCAGGGTCACCGGGCCGTGTCGCCGATGTGGGTATCGCCGGCGGCCGGATCGTGTCGGTGGGTCGGGCGGACCCGGTGGAGCGCGCTGCCCGGGTCATCGATGGCGATGGCCTGGTGGTCGCTCCGGGCTTCATCGACATGCACTCGCATGCCGACTACACCCTGCCCGCCTACCCCGATGCCCTGAACTCACTGGCCCAGGGCGTCACGACGGAGGTCATCGGCAATTGCGGCTTCACACCCGCGCCGCTCGCGGACGACCCGGCGCTGGCCGAGGCGACCCGGCTGGCCGGACGTGGTCTGGGCCCCTCGCTGGACTGGGCGTGGCGCTCCTTCGGTAGCTATCTCGACCAGCTCGACGCCGCGCGTCCGGCCGTGAACTGCATCCCCCTGGTCGGCCACGGCACCATCCGGCACACGGTGATGGGCGCCGAGGACCGCCCCGCGACCGAGAACGAACGAGCGGCCATGCGCGAGGTGCTGGCCGCGGCTCTGACCGAGGGCGCGTGGGGCATGAGCACCGGGTTGGTGTACCCGCCCGGCTCGTTCGCCGCGACCGATGAGATCGTGGCCATCGGCGAGCCGCTGCGCGCCATCGATGGCATCTACTTCAGCCACATCCGCAACGAGAGCGACCGTCTCGATGCGGCGCTGTTGGAGGCGGTCGACATCGGTCGTCAGCTGGACATCCGGGTCCAGGTCTCGCATATCAAGACTGCGGGCATCGAGTATCACGGCCGGATGCCCGCGGCACTGGCGCTGCTGGATGCCGCGCGGGCATCGGGCGTCGCGGTCACCCAGGACGTGTATCCCTATATCGCCGCCAGCACCCTGCTGAACCAGCTCATCCCGCCCTGGGTCCACGAGGGTGGCAACGCGCAGCTGGTGGCGCGCCTGCGATCGTCGTCAGTGCGCGAACGGATCGCGGCGGAGGTCCGGACCGGACTGCCGGGCTGGCCCAACTACATCGCATCCAGTGGCGGCTGGTCGGCCATCATCATCGCGGCGGTCGTAGATCCCGGCCTGCGGCATCTGGAGGGCCAGCGCATCGACGAGGCAGCCGCGCGCGCCGGCGTGGACCCGTTGGAGCTCGTGTTCGACACCCTTGTCGCGGATCAGGGTTCGACCACCATGATCCTGTTCATGATGGATGCGGCGGACGTGGACCTGGCCATCGCCCATCCGTCGTCGGCCATCGGCTCCGACCAGTTCGGCGTCGTCAGCCCTACCGCGCGGGTCCATCCGCGGGCCTATGGCTCATTCGTGCGGGTCCTGGCCGGCGCCGTCCGGCAGCGTGGCGTGCTCGACCTGCCGACAGCGGTGCACCGGATGACGGGCTTGCCTGCGCAGATCATGCGGCTCCCTGACCGGGGGCGGCTCAGTCCGGGTGCTATCGCGGACGTGGTGGTCTTCGATGCCGCGACCGTCACCGACCGGGCCACGTTCCAGGAGCCGACGCTGCTGCCGGTGGGCATCGAGGCTGTCGTGGTGAACGGCCACCTCGCGATGTACCGAGGCGACGCCCTCGATGCGCGAGCAGGACATGTGTTGCGGCGGGGACAGGCGTCGACCCTGCCGGCCTGACCCGTCCGGACGCGCTACCGTTAGCCGATGACCGCGACCGTGGAGCTGCCGCACGAGACCTCGTTCCCCAAGGACCGCATCCGGGTGCTGCTGCTCGAGGGTATCCACGAGAGCGCCCGTGACGTGTTCCGACAGGAGGGCTTCCAGCTGGAGACCGTCATCGGTGCCCTGGACGAGGACACGCTGGTGGAGCGGCTGCGCGACGTCCATGTCCTGGGCATCCGGAGCCGGACGTACATCACCGATCGCGCCATGTCCCGGGCTGGCCGACTGCTGACGCTGGGCGCCTTCTGCATCGGCACCAACCAGGTCGACCTGGACGCCGCCGCGCGGCGCGGCGTGCCCGTGTTCAACGCCCCCTTCAGCAATACCCGGAGTGTCGCGGAGCTGGTGATCGCGGAGATCATCTCGCTCGCGCGACGACTGACCGACCGCACCCGTGACATGCACGAGGGCCGCTGGCGCAAGTCGACCGCGGCGAGCTACGAGGTGCGCGGCAAGACGCTGGGCGTGGTGGGCTACGGTCACATCGGCACCCAGGTGGGTGTCCTGGCAGAGGCCGTCGGCCTGCACGTGCTGTTCCACGACATCACGCCCAAGCTGCCGATGGGCAACAACCGGTCCGCACAGTCGCTCGACGCGCTGCTTGCCCAGAGCGACTTCGTGACCGTGCACGTGCCGGACGCGCCCAGCACCCGCGGCCTCATCGGGGCGCGGGAACTCGCGCGGATGCGTCGCGGCGCGTACCTCATCAACCTCAGTCGCGGCAGCGTCCTGGACGTTGGGGCCCTCGCTGCTGCGCTCCGCTCCAGTCAACTGGCGGGTGCGGCCGTGGACGTCTTTCCCGCGGAGCCGGATGGGGATAGCGACACGTTCGCCAGCGAGCTGCAGGGGATCCCCAACGTGATCCTCACGCCCCATGTCGCCGGGTCCACCGAAGAAGCCCAGGATGCCATCGGCCGGGAGGTGGCGCACGCGCTCGTCAAGTTCGTGAACACCGGCGCGACGGCGGGGTCCGTGAACTTCCCGCACGTCGAGCCACCACCCCTGGGTGACCGGCACCGGCTGCTCAACATCCATCGCAACATCCCCGGCGTGCTGAGCAGCATCAACCGCATCGTTGCGGACGCGCAGGCCAACATCGAGGGCCAGATCCTGGCCACGACCCAGGATGTCGGCTACCTCGTGATGGACCTCAACCGCGAGGTGTCAGGCGAGGTCGAGCACCAGATGGCGATGCTCGAGACGAGCATCCGCACCCGGGTCCTGTACTAGCTCACGGCCTTCCGGGCGGCCGCCCGGCCCTGCCCTCCGGGCTTCCGGTCGGTTCAGTGGCCGGCTCCGAGTTGGCCGCTCAGCGCATGCCACTTCTGGCTGGCGTCGTTCATGCCGATGATCTGCACGTGCTTCCCCTTGGACCCGTACTTGAACACGATGGCATCGAGTGCGGCGACGGTGGACGAGTCGTAGATCTGCGCCTCGGACAGGTCGATGATCACGTTCTGGGGATCACCGACGTAGTCGAACTGGTAGACGAGGTCGTTGCTCGACGCGAAGAACAGCACGCCCCTGACCGCGTAGACGCGGGTGTCCGCGTCGGGGTGGGCGATGTCCACGACCTCGGTGAAGTGCGCCACGCGTCGGGCGAAGAAGACCGTCGCCACGAGGACCCCGACGATGACGCCGTAGGCCAGGTTGTGGGTGACGACGGTGACGAGCACAGTGGCAGCCATGATCGCCGTCGCGCTGATGGGCATCCGGCGGAGCGTGGCGGGTCGCACGCTGTGCCAGTCGAAGGTGCCCACCGAGACCATGATCATGACCGCGACCAGGGCCGCCATGGGGATCTGGGCCACCGTCCCGCCGAAGCCGACGACCAGCGCGAGCAGGAACACGCCGGCCAGGAACGTGGAGATCCGCGTTCGGGCCCCGGCGGTCTTCACGTTGATCATCGTCTGGCCGATCATGGCGCAACCACCCATGCCGCCGAACAGACCAGTGACGATGTTGGCGACGCCCTGTCCCCAGCCCTCGCGGGTCTTGTCCGAGTGCGTGTCGGTGATGTCGTCCACGAGCTTCGCGGTCATCAACGATTCGAGCAGGCCGACCATCGCCATGGCGAAGGCGTACGGCGCGATGATGCCCAGCGCGTCGAGGGTGAATGGCACATTCGGGACGAACAGTGACGGCAGGCTGGTCGGCAGTTGCCCCTGGTCACCGACCGTCGGGATGGCGATCCCGAAGGCGACCGCCGCGCCGGTCAACAGCACGATGACGACGAGCGGTGCGGGGACGATGCGCGTGAACCGGGGCATGAACAGGAGGATGCCCAGGCCGATCGCCACCAGCGGATAGACGATGGCCGGTACGTCGATCAGATACGGTAGCTGTGCGGTGAAGATGAGGATCGCGAGGGCGTTGACGAAGCCGACCATGACGCTGCGCGGGATGAAGCGCATGAGCTTGGCCACCCCGAGGAGGCTGAGCACGATCTGGATGGCACCGGCCAATAGCACCGTTACCACCAGGTAGTCGAGCCCATAGTCCTTGACGAGTGGCGCGATGACCAGTGCCACGGCGCCGGTCGCTGCCGAGATCATGGCTTTCCGACCGCCGACGATGGCGATGGTGACGGCCATGGTGAAGGACGCGAACAGCCCCACCTGGGGATCCACACCCGCGAGGATGGAGAAGGAGATCGCCTCGGGTATCAGCGCGAGCGCAACGACGAGGCCCGCCAGGATCTCGATCCGTAGCCGCCTCCGGGAGCGGAGTGCGCCCAACACCGAGGACTCCTCGTCGGGGGTCGGGAGGGCGCGGGTATCGGCAGGCGTGGAGAGTGACATGCAGCGTCCTTCGGGGGTCCAGCGGCGATTCCCGTCGGGCAGGAATCGCACCGCGGACAGGCGGAGCGGAAATGCGTCCAGGTACGCTGAGCGGCGTTGGCTCGGGTACCGAACCCTTGGCGGCGTACCTGCCGACGGATCGGTCAGGATCGATCGTGTGTACGCCGCTGGCGGACCCTCCAGCCCGATGCTCGACGCGAGGGTCGAGGTTCTCGGCGGTGGACATCGGCGGCGGAGGTGCCCCGGCCCAGGCGTTGCCCTGTAACTGAACGTGTCCGGGGGAATTGGAGCGGGAGACGGGGATCGAACCCGCGACATCCTGCTTGGGAAGCAGACACTCTGCCAACTGAGTTACTCCCGCTCGCAGCCGGGATGATAGCCCGGAAGCCGACCGAAAGCCAGATTTCGTGCGGGGAATCGTCTCAAGGAGCCTTCAGAGGCCCGAGGTCGACTGGACAGCCGCTCGCGGCCGATCCGGGGTGGCACAGAAACTGGCACAGATAGGTCTGGGTCTTGCCGTCTGGCTCCCAGGCACGCTTGGCGTTCCTCGGGCCCTCGGTGCGGGCCACTGGAAGTTGCCGGGTGGCCGGATCAGAGCTGTGCACCGAACTAGGGGTGGTCCTGTTCGCGGTCGGGATGACCGCCGCGGTCCTGATGGCGCGACGACGAACCTCAAGGAAGGCGCATCAGGGTTGAACGCCCATCGGCGGCCGTCCGGGGGTTGATCAGTCCCCTCTGATCCGAGTGCTCGTCAGCAATGATTCATCCATCGGCGCGCCGGCTCAGGTCGAGCCCAACGATGTCCGACCCATCGACGACCGAGACCACCATCAGTGGGTCGGCCGAAGGGTCGCCGCCGACCACGATCAGGATCGGCACTGGGCACTGGTAGTCCCGATCGCGGGCGATGGCACGGATCTGGCGGAGGTCCGTCCCGCTTGGGACAGGTGACATGAACGGGTGGAAGTGCCACTCGCCGATGTAGTAGGTGCCTGGTCTGCCCTGCATCTCGTGGAGTCGTGACGCTGGACTGTCATGCTGCCGGACCGATAGGAGGCAGCCATGGGCAGACGGTCGTACCCGGCCGAATCCCGTCGTCGCGTGCTCGACCTGCATGCAGCTGGCCGCACGGTCGCGGACCTTGCACGGGATCTGAAGGTCAGCGACCAGACGATCGACGCCTGGCGGTACCAGGAACGCATCGACCAGGGCCTCGTCCCCGGCCTGACCTCGGTCGAGCGGGAGGAGTTCGCTGCGGCGAAGCGGCGGATCGGGGAGCTCGAGGCGGAGCTCGCGGTCCATCGTCGTGCCTCGGAGCTGCTCGCGGAGCACAGGGACCCAAAAGCAGGTTCGCGGCGATCACCGTGATGGCCGCGGAGGGTCACTCGGTCCTGCTCGCGTGTCGGCTGCTCCGGGTGTCGGAGTCCGGCTTCTATGCCCAACGCACCCGCCCACCATCTGCGCGGTCCCTCCGCCACCTGCATCTGACCGGCATCATCCGCGGCGTCCACCTCGACAGCCGGGGCACCTATGGCGCCAGGCGCGTCCATGCCGAACTGACCCTCGGCCACGGACTCGTCGTCGGACGCTGTGCGGTGGAGCTGCTCATGACGCGGGCAGGTCTTGCCGGGGCATCCGGTCGACCCCGGTATCGACGGACACCCCGGCTCGTGACCGCCGGTGACCACGTCCAGCGGCAGTTCGGTCGTGAGGAGCCGGACCGGCTCTGGGTGACCGACATCACCGAGCATCCGACTCGCGAGGGCAAGGTCTACTGCGCGGTGGTGCTCGACACCTTCTCCCGGCGCGTCGTCGGCTGGTCGATCGATGCGTCACCGACCGCCGCCCTCGTCACCAACGCCCTGGGCATGGCCATCGACCAGCGTTCGCCCGAAGGCACCGTGATCCACAGCGACCAGGGCACGCAATTCACGTCATGGGCGTTCACCCGCCGGGCACTGGACTCCGGCCTCGTGCCGTCGATGGGTTCGGTCGGCAGCTGCTTCGATAACGCGATGATCGAGTCGTTCTGGAGCCGGATGCAGGTCGCGCTCCTCGACCGGAGGCCCTGGCGCACACGGGTCGAGCTTGCCAACGCGATCTTCGAATACCTCGAGATCTTCCACAACCGCCAGCGTCGTCACTCGGCACTCGGCATGCTCACCCCCGTCGAATTCGAGGCTCGGCACCGGATAGTGGTCGTGGCATGAAGTCAAGTCGTCCGACTCCACGGACCGGTTGGCAAGGAAGATCCGGGGTCCGTCAGGTGGTGTTCGAGTGCCGTCCTCGCGACGACCATCGCA
>JBBQNA010000116.1:0-10987 GCA_038329515.1 Candidatus Limnocylindrales bacterium
CACCGGCGCTCGGCGACGCACCGACGCTCGGCGACGCACCGGCGCTCGGCGACGCACCGGCGCTCGGCGACGCACTCGGCACCGCAGGGCGATCGGGGATCGCGGCGATCAGGATGATGATGCCCACCAACCCGATGACCACGACCCAGCCGACGCGTGAGAGCGGTCGGCGCGCTGGGCGATCGGCTGCCATCTGCTAGCGCGGCCGACGCGCGCCGCGCGGCAGACCACCGCCACGCGGCGTGACCGGCGGCCGCCGCGGATCCTGGACCGGCCGGGACGTGGCCGCACCCGGCGCGGCAACGCGTTGAACACCGCCGCGTGAGCCGCCCCGGAAGCACGCGTCGCACTGTGGTCGACCCGGGATCGCGGGCTTGCCGCACGTCTCGCACTGGCCATATCGGTTGTTGGTGATCTCATTCGCGAGGGCCGTGCCGACCGCCTCCGCCGCCACCGACTCCAGCCGATCCGCATCCGCGGCCGTGATGCCACCGGCGCCTGGCCACCGACGCGTGAACCAGCGCAGCAGCGAGGCGAGACCCGCGACCTCCTCCGCCACGCCGGCCGGGGCGCCACCCAGGCCGCCGATACGCACCAGGTCCCGCAACGAGGCGTTGTCGGAGACGGCCGCCGCCAATCGAGCCATCAGCTCGGCCTGCGAATCGCCGTCCATCGGAGCCAGCGCGAAGGACCAGGCGTCCTCGGCCGGCAGTTGCTTGAGCGTCCGAGCACCGAGCGCCGACAGTCGACGCACCATCGGCTGGACATCCGCGACCCGGATCCAGCTGCCCACCTCGGCCGCCACCAACGCCCGTGCGATGGTCTCCCATCGGAGCAACAGCCCCGGCCAGCGATGGGGCGGATAGTCGGCGACATCGTCGAACTCGGGTCCCAGGTTGACGCTGCCCAGGCGCCGGAAGGATGGCAACCCGTCCTCTGCGAGAAACCGCGGATGCAGGCCCGCCTCGATGACCGCGGCCCGCGGCTCCGCCCATCGATGACCCGTGAGCGTGCCCACCTCACCCGCGTCGTGCATCCCATAGCGGCCCGCACGTCCCGCTATCTGGGCCACCTCCCAGGGCTCGATATCGGTCCGCTCCGTGCCGTTCCACTTGCGCGACTCGGCGAACAGGATGGTCCGGATGGGCAGGTTCAGGCCGTGGCCAAGCACATCCGTGGCGCACAGCACGTCGTAGTCGCCATTGCGGAATCGCTCGGCCTGGCGACGGCGTTCCGCGGCCGGCATCGCGCCGTAGAGCACGCCCACACGACCAGGGTGCTTGCGTGACAGCTCCCGGGCGAGCGCCAGGACGGCCTTGCGCGAGAACGCGATCACGGCCGTGCCGGGCGTGATCGCCGACATATGCACGGGGCCGATGAACGTCAGCGGCGCGAGACGTTCGTACGCCCGCACCTCCAGCTCCGGGAACGCCGCGCGAAGGGCCGGCAGGATATCGGCCGAACCGACCAGGTGGAGCTCCTGGCAGGGGAGGGTCAGGAGCGCGCGTGTCCAGGCCGAGCCGCGTTCCCGGTCCGCCAGCCAATGGACCTCATCGATGACGACCACGTCCCGCGGCACCAGCAGCTCCGTGGTGCAGGCCACGAACGGTGCTTCCGGATTGATCCGCTCCTCCCCCGTGCGGAGGCCGGTGACGTCCGGCCCCAGCTTGTCCCGAAGCCCCTCGTAGACCTCCTGGGCCATCAGCCGCAGCGGACCGCCGTACGCGCCGGATCGGGCACTCGCCAGGATCTGGAGCGCGGAGTAGGTCTTGCCCGAGTTGGTGGGTCCAAGGTGGGCCACGATGCGCTGCCGCTCTGGGACCGAGGCGAGCATCGCGCGGAGTGGCGCGGCCACGGCCTCGCGTTCTCGGGCATCGATACGTTCCTTGAGCGGATTCGCTCGGGGCAGCCCTTCCGGTCCCACCGCGCGGCCCGTGGTCACGACATGACGCCGGCGTCGTTGCCAACCAGGCGTCTTGCTCACCGCACCATCCTAATCGGAGTGGGTGGTGGATCCCGGGGGACGCGGTTGCCACATCGTCGCGCCGCAGTTGTAACTACTTGCCATGCGAAACCTGATTTACCATAGTGAACCGGGCGGCCTCGCCCGGGGAGAAGGAAGAGGGGGACCTATGTCTCGTGCGATCAGGCTCATCGGCGTCGCTGCCATCGCAGCGTCAGCCATCGGAGTGGCGGCTCCGGCGGTGGCCCAGGATCCGGTCGAGCTGACCGTGATGCACTGGGGCAACCAGGGCGAGGAGTGGTGGCAGCAGCGATTCACCGACTTCCAGGTCGAACATCCCAATGTGACCTTCAAGCAGGACATCGTTCCCTACGGCCAGTACATCGACAAGCTCGGCGCCTACAACCTCGCCGGTGACGGCCCGGATGTGCTGCTGACGGAGCCCGGCAACATCCTCGCGTACCCGGACATGAACCTGCCGCTCGGGGACATCGTGGACCAGGCCGCGTATGCCGGCACCGAGGCGTTCTGCTACCCCGACTACGACTGCGCGAACGGCGAAGTGCTCGCGATCCCGTGGAGCCTGCAGGCGCACCCCATCTACTACAACAAGGCCATCCTGGCCGAGGCCGGCGTGACCACGCCGCCCGTGACCTGGAAGGACATGGACGCGGCGTGCACGGCCATCAAGGCCATCGGCAAGCCATGCATCGCAGCCGGCCCCAAGGACTACGGAGCCCTCACGGAGTTCGCGGCGCTGCTCAACCAGACCGCCTCGCGTGAGGAGTGCCTGGGGCTCGCCGCTGGTGCGACGAAGGCTACGGACCCGTGGTTCCTGAACGCGCTGCTGCTGTGGAAGGACATGATCGACCGCGGCTGGTTCCAGGACGGTGTCGCTGACGCCAACCTGGCGCCCGAGGCACAGGATCTGTTCACGAGCGGCGGCGCCGGCTTCTACACCGGCCTCCTGGGCGACGCGTATGACTGGAAGGTCCTCGGCGCCGTCCTGGGTGACGACCTGGGTGTTTTCATCGGCCCCAAGATCGAGCAGGACTTCCCGCTCGTGGGTGTGGGCCCCGGCCCGCTGTCGGACTCCATCGACTCGTCGGTCGGCTCCGGCTTCGCGGTCGCGAAGTGGTCCGATGCACAGCCCGAGGCGATCGCGTTCGCCCAGTTCATGACCTCACCCGCGCAGGGCTCGGCTGTCACCGACGCGGGCAGCTATCCGGCCGCCGTTGGCTTCGATAGCAAGCCGGTCGGCAATGCCTCCCTGGACCAGTTGGCCGCAGCGGTCGCCGAGACCAAGGGCAATTGCACAGGGTTCCTGCCGTCGACGATCTACACCCCGCTCATCGCCGAGCTGCAGCTCATCCTCGCCGGGTCGACCACCCCCGAGGCCGCTGCCGAGGCGATCGAGGAGGCGATCGCCGACACCCGTCCCTGACCCCAGGGGCGGATGATCATCCGTGATCTCGGGCCGGTCGGCAGTGATGTCGGCCGGCCCACACTCTGCTCGCAGTCGGGGGTCGGCCCATGAGCATCCCAGTCGGCACGACGCGTCGTCGTCGTCCATCGATCAGCCGCGAATTCCTCGTGGCAATGCTGCTGATCATGCCCGCGCTCGTGCTCACCATCGTGTTCAAGGTGTATCCCCTCATCCAGGGGTTCATCACCAGTCTCCACCGCAAGGGTGAGTGGCTCGGCCTGGCCAACTACGAGCGGATGCTGTCCGACGACATCTGGATCCAGTCGGTCGGCAACTCGCTCAAGGGCTTCCTGCTGCTGCCCCTGTTCGTGTTGCTGCCGCTGCTGGTCGCCTTCGCGCTGTTCCGGGCGATCCGGGGCTGGCGCACCTACCGCGCGATCTACCTGCTGTCGTACCTGCTGCCGGCGGCCATGGCCGGGCTCATCTTCAGCCTCATGCTGGGCTATGAAGGGCCCATCAACTCGACGCTCCGCGCCATCGGCCTGGGGGACCTCGCCGTGGCCTGGTTCTCGGATGCGACGACCGCCATGTGGGCTGTGTATGGGCTGGTGTTCTGGGCCTGGTTCGGCCTTGGCTCGATCATCTACCTGGCGGCGCTGGCGACCATCCCGGAGGACCAGTTCGAGGCCGCTCGGCTGGACGGCGCGAACGGACTCCAGCTGTTCCGGTACATCGCCATCCCGGGGGTCGGCCCGACCATCGGCTACTGGGGTGTCGTGACCACAGCGGGCATGTTCCTGTGGCTGTTCCCGTTCATCGCGACATCCACGCGCGGCGGTCCCGGATATGCCAGCACCACCCCGGAGGTCCGGATCTATACCACGTTCACCAAGGGCCTGAACCAGGAGTACGCCTCCGCGCTGGGGCTGACGCTGTTCGCCATCGTGCTCGTCGTCGCCATCTTCCAGGTGCGCTGGATGTACTCACACGCGAACCAGTCATGACCTGGTCCACATCCATCGTCGAGGCCGCTCTGCCGCCCACCCGACGGAAGCCCCAGCGGCTGCCCAGCGCGGGCAACGTCATCGCCATCCTCATCCTGGTCGTGCTGTCGGTGGTGGTCATCCTGCCGGTGGCGTACACCATCATCACGGCCCTTGGCAGGCCATCGGGTGCCAGCTATGGCCCGGAGGGCGAGGACCTGTTCTGGGCGATACGGGCAGCCTGGGATCACGGCCTGATGCCCGGCAGCCTCATCAACTCGGTGGTCACCTCGATGGGCGCCGTCGTGGTGCTCTGGATCGTCTGCAGTCTGGCCGCGTACGCCTTCACCATCATGCGGTTCCGGGGCCGCGAGTTCCTGTTCCTGCTGGTCCTCGCGACACTGCTCATCCCGGTCCAGGTGATCATGTACCCGCTGTTCATCCAGTTCCGCAGCTTCGGGCTGGTGGACACCCACGTCGGGCTCATCCTGGGCTTCGTGGTGTTCGGCATCCCGCTCACGACCTTCCAGTTCGCGGCGTACTTCAAGACCCTGCCCCTGGAGACCATCGATGCCGCGAAGGTGGACGGCGCGTCCACGCTCCAGACGCTGTTCCGGGTGGTGCTGCCGATGTCCAAGCCGATCCTGGCAGTGACCGGCATCATCAACTTCGTCTGGACCTACAACGACGTGCTGCTGCCATTCCTCATCATCCAGACCTCGGAGAACAAGCCGCTCGTCGCACAGCTGGCCATCATCACCCAGTCCCAGTTCTTCTCGTCGAGCCTGCCGGTCCTGGCGGCCGCAGCGCTCCTCGGCTTCGCGCCGACCGTCGCGGTCTACCTCGTTGGCCAGCGACAGATCGTGCGCGGCATCACCGCGGGCGCCGTCAAATAGCACGCCCTCGTCCATCTGTCAGAGAGAGGCACCTGCATGGCTGATACGCCTGCGTCGGGCAGCCGCCCCGCGCCCATCCCGCCCGAACTCATCAGTGATGGCCACTTGGTCATCGGCGGCACGCCCCGATTCCATCTGGTGGCACGCTGGGCGACCGTGGCGGACGTGCCGGGTCGGCCGCTGCCGCCCATCCCGAGCTATGACTGCCTCCGGGTCGCCTCGCCGCCAGCGATGACGGGACCGCTGGATGCTGTCTGGGATCGGGCCACGTGGTCGGAACCTTTCGGGCGCATCGAGGACGGTGCGCGTACTGGTCATGAGACGCGAGTCGCGCTGCTGTGGGACGACGAGTGTCTGTACGCCGCGTACCGGGTCACGGACCCGGATGTCCGGGCTGCCTCGACCGTCCATCACGACCAGATCTACATGACCGACGACGACGTCGAGATCTTCGTCGAGGCGGATGCCGGATACTACGAGCTTGGCGTCAACCCCATCAACACCATCTACGAGTTCCGCTGGACGTGGGTCCAGCGCCTGCTGGAGGCGGGTGACGCGGCGGCGCTCGAGGCGCTGTTCAAGCTGCCCGACTTCATCTACTACACGGCGCGCGGCGGCGAGACCCTGGGCCGCATCGGGGAGATGGACTACGACCTGCCCGGAGTGCGTCACTCCGTCCAGGTCAAGGGCACGGTCAACTGGTCGCAGGATGTCGACGAGGGCTGGATCGCCCGCTTCGCGCTGCCGTGGACCGGCCTGCAGGGCGTCGGCCGGGATCCGGGGCTGTTCCCGCCCACGGTCGGTGACACCATCCGGATCCAGGGATACCGGGCCCAGCACGACTGGACCGACTCGGAGGGGGCCGCGACCATGGGTGCGAGCTGGCCGGGTGCCTCGCCCTTCCAGGGCAACACGTGGTCCACGATGGGCAACGGCAACGTCCACAACCCCGAGCGCTGGGTGCCCGTGCGATTCCTGGGCGACGAGGTATGAGCGGACCGTCGTCGGGTCGCGTGGCGCTCGTCACGGGTGCCGCGCGCGGGATCGGTCGCGCGATCTGCGAGCGGTTGGCGGCAGACGGTGCTGCCGTTGCGGTCAACTACGCCTCGGATGGGCGTGCCGGGGACGCGGCCGCTGCCGTGGCCGCCATCACGGTGGCCGGCGGCCGTGATGCGCTCGGGGCAGCCCTTCAGGTCCGACCGAGCGCCCCTTGGTCACGACAGGACGCCGGCGTCGTTGCCAACCAGGCGTCTTGCTCACCGCACCATCCTAGGTGGCGCCGCCGCAGAGCGCGCCACTCGGCCCCCAGAGCGCGCCACTCGCGCCGCCGCGACCCGAGCCACTCTCAGCTTGACAGGCAAGTAGAAACTTGCATATCATCGATGGCATGCCCGGAGACATCTACCTGGCACTCGCGGACGCTACGCGTCGAGCGATCCTGGACGAGCTGGCGGAGCGTGACGGACAGTCGCTGTTCGAGATCTGCACCCGCCTGATCATGCGCCACGGATCGACCTCGACTCGCCAGGCGATCACCCAACACCTCGACGTGCTGGCGGCTGCGGGTCTCGTGCGTGTGGAGCGCGAGGGTCGATACCGCTTCCACTACCTGGACACCCGGCCACTGTCTGCGATCACCGAGCGGTGGGCCATCAATGAACAGGAGACATGATCGATGCCACGTATCAACCTGACCAGCATCTTCGTCGACGACCAGGACGCGGCGCTCGATTTCTATACGCGCGTGCTCGGCTTCCAGCCCGCCGCGGACGTACCCCTGGGTGAACACCGGTGGATCACGGTCGTGTCGCCGCAGGAGCCAGACGGCACGCAACTCGTCCTGGAGCCCAGTTCGCATCCCGCCGTTGGCCCGTTCAAGGCCGCGCTCGTGGAGGACGGCATCCCGATGAACTCGTTCGCAGTGGACGACGTGCACGCCGAGGTGAAGCGCCTCACGGCCGCCGGCGTCCGGTTCACGCAGCCGCCCACGGCCATGGGACCCATGGTTACGGCGGTGCTTGACGACACGTGTGGCAACCTCATCCAGATCGCCGGTCCGGCATCCGAGGACGAGGTATGAGCGGACCGTCGTCAGGTCGCGTGGCGCTCGTCACGGGTGCCGCGCGCGGGATCGGTCGGGCGATCTGCGAGCGGTTGGCGGCAGACGGTGCCGCCGTTGCGGTCAACTACGCCTCGGATGGGCGTGCCCGGGACGCGGCCGCGGTCGTGGCCGCCATCACGGTGGCCGGCGGCCGGGCCATGGTCGTCCAGGCGGACGTATCGGATGCCGCCCAGGTGGCGCGCATGGTCAGTCTCGTCGCAGATGAGCTCGGCCCCGTGACCATCCTGGTCAACAACGCGGCCATCACCAAGGTCCACGGACCCTGGACGGACATCACTGAAGCGGGCTGGGACGACGTCATGGACACCAACGCCAAGGGTGTCTACCTGTGCTGTCGCGCGGTGCATCCGGGCATGGTGGCCGCAGGTTGGGGCCGCATCATCAATATCGCGTCCGTGACGTTCCTGACGGGTCAGGCCAACCTTGCGCACTACGTCGCATCGAAGGGGGCGATGATCGGCTTCACCCGCTCGCTGGCGCGATCGGTCGGTCCGGAGGGCATCACGGTCAACAGCATCAGCCCCGGTGCCATCCAGAGCGATGTGGAGCTGGAGCTGACCGCGGAGACCGGCCAGCGGGAGCAGCTGGCGCTCGATATGGCACGTCTCCAGTCCGTGCCGCGTCGCGGGCTGCCCGGGGACATCGCCGGCGCGGTGGCATTCCTGGCCAGCGACGACGCGTCGTTCATCTCGGGTCAGCTGCTCAACGTGGACGGTGGCTGGGCGATGCACTGAGGTCGAGCTCGGCACGCAGCAGCTCCGCCAGCTCCCGTTCGTAGATGGGGCGCCACTGACGCACCGGGAATGGGAGCGTGACGAGTGGGACATCCGTCTCGGCGAGCGCCATCGCCCGCTTGACCGGGTCCTCGATGTCGCGCTTGATCGCCACCACGCGACCTGGATCGACATCCCGAAGCAGCTCGGCGAGCGGCTGGACTCCGCGCTCGACTGCTGCACGACGAGCCGTATCCGTCAACTGGTTCACCGGCGCATCGGCGATGTCCACGAGCCAGCACCCGCGATCGCGGAACCACGGCAGGAAGGACGCTCCATCCGGCACGGTATCCGCGCCCAGGGCGGCCGCGAATGCCGCACGCGTCGCGCGGAACAGATTCGAGTTCGCAAGATGGAAATGCGTACCGCCGGCGGGCGACGACTCTCCGACGAAGAGCACCCGGACCGCGGCGGGCCGGTACCGTTCGCGGAGGCCAGCGATGTCCTCGGAGGCGGTGCCGGGAGTGTCGTTGCCGTAGCTGGGTGATGTCTCGGCGACCCGTCGTGACGCTGGATCCGTGCCGATCCCGGCCAGGTCGTCCGGGTCGAGCTCATAGGGGATCCCAGCCTGGTGCACCGCGTCCAGCATCTCGTACAGCGAGATACCGGCTCCCCGAGCCGCCCTCCATGCGCTTGAGTGGCCAGCGGCATAGTCGCGGAGCGCCCGGTCCATACGTGCCCGAGCGATGCCCTCCGTCAGGATCCGTCGCGCGACCTCCGTCCGGTCGACGTGCGCGTCCTGTGCCAGGTCGTCGAGTGAGTCGACCAGCTCTCGTTCGAGTCGAAGATTGACCTGTTGTCGATCGATCATCACGTGGTTCCCTCGATCCGTCGTACCAAAGCTTCGGCATCCTCGAAGCGCATCTGCACCATCCGCGCGAACTCGAGTACCCGTGTTCGCGACAGCTCCCGGTCGGGTGTCCCCTCGATCAGGAGGCGCACCGGACTCCAGGTCTCGAGGCCGAGCGATCTCGCCAGCCGGATGGCGCGGCGTTCGTGCAGCAGGACCGGCAACTCTCGTGCCCCGGCAGCAGCCAGCACCTCCGACTGGCCGGCATCCAGGCCGCCGGCCTCGGCGCCCAGCTGACTGGCCACCGTACGTTCCTGCTCCGACAGTTCGGTCCGGACGAGCACTCCGTCACGGAGGGCCTCGGCGATCATGAGAGCGTCAGGAAACCGGTATGCCAGACCCGGCCGAGCAGTCTCCCGCTCGACCTCGGGCGTGATGAGCGGTACGTGCCCGGCCAGACCGAACACGTCCAACGCGTCCAGTTTCGCGAGGTAGATGAGCGGGCTAGCGTCGACCATCACCCGTGTAGTATAGCAAGCAATATGCAGTGCTATACGAACTGTCCCGCTTGCGTCACGCCCGCCCTGCCTGATATTGTGTACAGGTGCTGGACTAGCATGTACATGTGCTATACGGCACGCAGATGACGGCCCGAGCAGTGGGCAGGCGTATCGAGCAGTTCGGTGGCGTCTGGGCTCAGGGTCGAGGTTCACATCGCCGATATCGGATCCGGGACTGTGTGACTGAGGTTGCGTTTCACCCTGGAGACATCCCGCCTGGCACGCTTCGGGCGATCGAGAAGGACATGGAGCCCTGCCTCGGTGCAGGTTGGCTGAGGAGGGGGCAGTGAGCGAAGACGCTCGAACCTATCGGGTCCGCTACGACTACGACGCGCCGACACGCGCCTGGTCCGCCCTGACGGATCCCGACCACGGGCCGGCATCGTGGGGTCGAACCCTCGACGAGGCTCGGTCGAACATCCGGGATGCCATCGCGTCCCGCTTGGAGCTGCCCGACGAACAAACCCTCGAGGAAGCCGGGATAACGGTGATCGACGAGGTGCGACCACCGGGCATCGATGCCGGGGCCGTCGCGGCACTGCAGGCACGCCGCGAACGGGCTGAGGAACTCCGGACCGAGGTTGCCGCGGAGACTGCCCGGATCGCCGCCACACTGCGGGAGCGGGGCCTCTCGATGCGGGATATCGGCACGGTCATCGGGATCTCGCACACCCGGGTCGCGCAACTGGTCGGGAAGGGCTAGCTCTGCCAGCGTTGGCGATGCGCGCCGGTGCGGACGAGACACCCGTGGACCGCCGCCCTGAACTCGCCCTGGTGGTCCACCGCACGGTAAGGCTTGCCGACTGCCGGCACACTGGGTCGTGCGCCGCGGTCCGGCGGGTCAGGCCGGCCCGAACAGCTCGACTATCGCCATGACCGATCGAGCGGGCCAGCCGCGCGTCACACGTGATCAAGCGGCACGCCCAGCGCCTCCGCGAGGGACAGGAACGCCGCGTCGCGACCAAGGAGTGCTTCGACGATGGCCGAAGTGTCGGCCACGATCAGGGGCGATCTCGTCCTTCGCGCACTGCTTCCACGATATCGTTGGTGCCGGCTCCTCCCGAGCGCGCGCCGGCACGCTGCAGGACGTCAGCGATCGGGGGTCGCCCGGCCAATCGGGTGATGTCAGCGAGCAGGTAGTCGGAGAGTGACTGTCCCGCCGCCGCCGCCCGAGCTCGCAAGGTGTCATGGACTGCCTCTGGGACATTCCGAATCTGGATCGACGGTGACATGGGTGGGACTATAGGTGCTGCTCACGGCCGCGACATACGGAGCGCATGCATTCTGCGTGCACGAGCGGCTGGACGATGTGGATGGCAGGCGGATGTTTCCTGCAGTACCATGATGTTTCCTGCAGTACCATGTTTCCCGCAATGAGAAACAAGCCACAAAAGGAAACGGACGCAGCAGCCACGAACGGCCTCGACCTTCCGTTCGCCGAGCCACGACTCGGTGTGCGCGCCCTCAACCTGAT
>JBBQNA010000117.1:0-10912 GCA_038329515.1 Candidatus Limnocylindrales bacterium
AGCGAGTTCCTGGTCACCCAGGCCACGGGCGAGCAGCTTCGAGCCCGGCTGGGCAAGGCGGCGGGCAAGCTCACCGATCGGCTGCAGGCTGACCTGGCGGCACTCGAGACGGGCTCGCTGGGTGACGCCGCGGAGACCTGGGGCGGCTTCCTGGCGCCGTCGACCGCACTCGACCATGTGGGCGACGCGCTGTGGCTGCTGGACGAGCCCCTGGACATCGATGCCGCGGCCGGCTTCCTGTGGGCGCAGGCGGATGAGCGACGCGCTGACCTGGAGAAGATGGCTGAGCTGCCGGCCGGCTGGCCAGGTGCCTACCCCGAGCAGCGTGACTGGAAGCGCCACCTCTCGGCGGCGCGCACCCTCCGGTTGACCTGGGAGAGCGAGGCCGAGGGCGCACCGCCCGGCGGCAACCCGTTCGGCTGGCACGAGCCGTCGATGCCGCCGGTGCCCATCGGCTCCATCGGCGCCACGGTCGGGCGCTGGAGAGGCGAGGGCGCGCGCGTGATCCTTGCGTCCGACCAGTCGGCACGGCTGTCCGAGCTGCTGTCGGAGGCGGACATCCTGGCCACGCCGACCAGCCGCCTGCCGGACGCGCCACCACCCGGCAGCCTGACGCTCATCGACCGGAGCCTCAATGGCGGCTTCGCAGGTGGTCCGGACGGCATCACCCTGGTCACCGACCGGGAGCTCTTCGGTGCCGTGCGGGTCCGGCGGCCGCGTGCCTTGCGACGGGTCGTGCCGCGGGACATCCTGGAGCGGTTGACGCCGGGCGACATGGTCGTCCACGTCGACCACGGCGTGTCGCGCTACACCGGGTTGGTGCGCCGCTCGGCAGGTGGTGAGGGCGCCGAGGAGCGCGACTTCCTGGAGCTGCACTTCGCGGGCACGGACAAGATCTGGGTGCCCGTGGAGCAGATCGAGCGCATCACGCGCTACGCGGGTGGCGAGCAGCCGCAGCTGTCGCGATTGGGTGGTGGCGAGTGGCAGCGCGCCCGGACCCGGGTGCGCAAGGCCGTCGCGGATCTGGCCAAGGAGCTGCTGGAACTCTACTCGGCGCGGGCCTCTGCACACGGCCACGCCTTTGGCGAGGACACCCCGTGGCAGGCCGAGATGGAAGGAGCGTTCCCGTACCAGGAGACGCCCGACCAGCTGCGATCCGTGCTGGAGGTCAAGGCGGACCTGGAGCGTGACACGCCCATGGACCGCATCGTGGTCGGCGACGTGGGCTACGGCAAGACCGAGGTCGCCATCCGGGCGGCGTTCAAGGCCATCCAGGAAGGGACCCAGGTGGCGGTCCTGGTGCCCACCACCGTGCTCGCGGCACAGCATCTGGCGACCTTCAGCCAGCGGTTCGCGGCATACCCGGTCACGGTCCGGATGCTCAGCCGGTTCGTGCCTGCCACGGACCAGAAGGCGACACTCGCGGGCATGGCGGCGGGCTCCGTGGACCTCGTCATCGGCACGCATCGACTGCTGAGCAAGGACATCCGCTTCCGCGACCTGGGGTTGCTCGTGGTGGATGAGGAGCAGCGCTTCGGAGTCTCCCACAAGGAGCGCCTCAAGCGACTGCGTACCGAGGTCCACGTCCTGACCCTGTCCGCGACACCCATCCCGCGCACCCTCAATATGGCGCTCGTGGGGGTCCGGGACATGAGCGTCATCGAGACGCCGCCGGAGGACCGGCTGCCCATCCAGACGCGGGTCGCCGAGGCGTCAGCGGGCCTGGTGAAGGACGCCATCCTGCGCGAGCTGGACCGGGGCGGCCAGATCTACTACGTCCACAACCGGGTCGAGACCTTCGAGGCCCAGGCGGAGCAGCTGCGCCGGTTGCTGCCCAGCGCTCGCATCATCGTGGGTCACGGCCAGATGCCGGACGGGGCACTGGAGCGGGTCATGATCGCCTTCGCGCGCGGCGACTACGACATCCTGGTGTGCACCACGATCATCGAATCGGGCCTCGACATCCCCAATGCCAACACCATCATCATCGACCGTGCGGACGCGCTGGGCCTGGCCCAGCTGTACCAGCTCCGGGGGCGCGTGGGTCGTTCCAGCCGCCGGGCCTACGCCTACTTGCTGTATCGGCGCCGGGAGCGGCTGACGGACATCGCGCGCAAGCGTCTGCAGGCCGTGTTCAACGCGTCCGAACTGGGTGCCGGCTTCCAGATCGCACTCGCCGACCTGGAGATCCGCGGCGCCGGGGAGATCCTGGGTGGCGAGCAGCACGGCCACATGTCCGCGGTCGGCTTTGACCTGTACACCCGGATGCTGGCCGAGGCGGTGGAGGAGGAGAAGGCGGTCCTCGAGGAACGTCCCGCGAAGCACGCCCGCATCGCGACCGTGATCGACCTGCCCGTGGACGCCTTCCTGCCCGACGACTACGTGCCGGACGAGCCGGCGAAGCTGGAGCTCTATCGGCGACTCGGCCGCGTGGCCACGGACTCCGAGCTGGCCACTGTCCGCGCCGAGCTGGTCGACCGATTCGGCACGCCGCCCCCACCCGTGGAGCGATTGCTGGAGGTGGCACAGCTCCGATTCACGGCGGAGGCGGCTGCCATCGTGTCCCTGGCCCGCGAGGATGGCCAGCTCATCGTGCGCTTCGGGCCCGACTGGTCACGCGCGACCACGGCACGCATCCTGGCGCCGCGGGCCGCATCCGATCCGTTGCGGGCGCTGGCCGGCGGGCTGACCTATGGTTCCAACCAGCTCCGCGTGAAGCTGCCCCGCGACCCCGATGCCGCAT
This sequence comes from Candidatus Limnocylindrales bacterium, assembly GCA_038329515.1. Lineage (GTDB taxonomy): Bacteria > Chloroflexota > Limnocylindria > Limnocylindrales > CSP1-4 > JAFMJV01. Next base: position 2,744 of record JBBQNA010000117.1, read on the forward strand.
GGCGCCTGACTCGTGTCCTGGTGGAACGTCTGGCCGAGGCGCCGCAGGTCACGGAGACGCGGACGAGATAGGCATCCGCAGCATGGTCCCCTGGGCTGCCAGTCATCCCACGCCTGAATGGACCAAGGAAGGACCGCGTGGGGCCTGATTCGTGCCCTTCTGCGGCCATCGTAGTCGTCGGACGACTGGCATGGCGGATCTCGACCTGTTCGTTCGCCGGTTCAGTCGCGTCGCGGCTGATCGACTCGCGTCGCGGCCGATCGACTCGCGTCGCGGCCGATCGATCACGCCTGTCATCGGAGCTCGCTCCGGAGCTGCAATAGCTCATCGCCCGGATCTACCCCCAGGTCGGCGCAGATGGCCAGGGCCTGGTCGACCACCCGCGTCGCTCGGCGCGAACGACCCTGGGCCAGCAGGGCCCGGGCGAGCCGGACATACCGCTCCTCCTCCATGGGGTCGGTCGTGATGGCCAGGTCCAGGATCCGACCTGCCTCATCCAGGTCATCGCGAGCGATGGCGTCCTGTGCCACGAGGTCCAGCAGTGCCAGCTGGCGGCGTCGGATGCGCTCCCTCGGGATGCTTGCCCAGTCGGCGTAACGGTCGGCGGGCAACAGCTCCCCAGCCGACCACGCGAGCGCAGCACGGCACAGCCCGACTCGAGTGTCGACCGGGGCGGCGAGCGCAGCGGTCGCCTCCTGCTCGAAGCGGTCGGCGTCGACGATGACATCGGGCGCCAGCATCAGCGCCGCCTCCTGGCGCAGCACCACCTCACCACACGCGGCCCGGACACGATTGAGCAGGTTGCGCAGCCGGGCGCGGCCGACGTCCAGGTCGGCGTCCGGCCACAGCTCGTCGATGGCACCGTCAACGGTCAGGGTGCGGGACAGGGCCAGCAGTTTGACCAGGGTGGTCGGTCGTCCCGGTGGCGGCGACGCGTCGACGCCGTCGCGCTCCAGGGCGAACCTGCCGAGCAGGAAGATGGCGACTCCCTGGACCGGCGTGGTGGTCAGGGATGGTGCCCCGATCATGCCGACCAACTCCGGCTCCCGGCGGTCTGGTCGGTCAGGGTCGCCCGCCTCGCTCGCTGCCCGACGCGAGCGATCCAGCAGGTCTCGCGACCCAGCCGAGTCGCCCATCCGTGCCTGGCAGACCGCCCGGTACAGCAGCGCCAGCCAGCGGTCGCGATGCGCCGTGGCGGAGTCGGCTTCCAGGGCGTCCAGGAGCGGCAGTGCGCGCGCTGGCTCACCGAACGTGACCTCGACCCGGACCTGGGCCGCGAGCGCGGCGTCCGGTATCGCGGATCCGTCCGCGCACTCCATGGCGCGTGCCAGGATCGCGCGTGCCGCCACCTCGTCGCCCAGCGCCGCGTGCATCTCCGCGGCATGTGCCAGGAACTCGGTGCCCGCGAGCTGGTCGAACCAGCCGCCAGGGTGTGCCTCCACCTCCTGCAGCGCGAGGCCCATGGCGACGCTGTCCCGACGCTGGCAGGCCAGATCGGCGGCGGACCATGCGGCGTAGGCGATGGTCCGGTCGTCGCCCAGGCGACGCCCGATGGTGGCCGCTTCCCGGATGGCCACCGCGGCTTCCTCGAAGCGAGCCTGTTGGCTGAGCACCTGGGACACGAAGGTGAGCGTCCCGGCACGGGCGGCGTCGGGCGCTGGCCGAAGCGCGAGCGCCTTGCCCAGGTGATCCGCAGCGGGCTCGAGCGCGCCGAGGCTCATATAGCAGCCGTAGCCGAGCACCTGGTGTGCCTCCGCCAGCCAGTCGCGTTCCCCAGCCGCGTCCAGCAGCCCGATGGCACGCTCCAGCTCGTCCGCGACGTCCCGGATGTTGCCGGCCGTGTCCAGCACCAGTCGGCAGAGTGCCCGCACATGGTGTGCCCGGCCGCGTGTCGCGACCTCGGCGGGGGCGGCGGCAGCCAGGACGTCATCGACGCGAGCGATGCCTGCCTCGAGGTCGCCCGCGCGAGCCACGTCCAGGGCCGCCTCGACCGCCACCGCGCGCTGCTCAGCGGACGGATCGGGCAGGACCCGGCCAGCTCGTTCCATCAACGCGCCGCGCAACCTCGTGCGCCGCTCGGCGGCCCGGACGAGCTCCACGAGCAATGTCGGGGCGGCTGCGATGACCTCGTCCGGGAGATGGTCGAGGACCGCCTCCACCAGCTCCAGACCGCCCGCCCGGAGTCGATCGCGAGACTGTGTCGTGAGCAGCTCGGCGACCCCGTCGGGGTCTCCTGCCCGGAGCAGGAGTCCCATCGCCTCGGCGAGCTCTCCCCGCCGAGCGTACCGAGCGGCGATATCCCGGCGCACGGCGATCGGCAGTGGCCGCGGCAGCAGTGCATCCCGGATGGGATCGGGCAGCTCACCCCAGCCGTCTGCTCGAAACCGGATCGGCAGGCCCGCGTCCAGCAGGCGGTCCAGTGCGCCGTTACCTCCGACGACCGCGAGGATCGGCGCGGACAGCAGCCGCAGCTCCACCAGCGAACCCAGCAGCTCCTGTGTCGCAGGACTGGCGGCGGCCACCAGGTCATCCATCATGGACTGCAGCACGGCCGCCCCGTCGGTGCCAACCAGACCATCAGCCGCAGCCCTGTGGTGTGCCGCGAGCAGGGTCACCGCTGCGGGCCAGCCATCGGTTCGGGCGCGGGCCTCTGCGACATCGTGGGGCGTCGGCGATCGTGCCCAGCCGCTTGCCAGCACAGCCGCGACCTCGTCAGCATCGAAGCGCAGTGCGTCGATGTCCACGATCGACGTGCCCAGCTCCACCGCGAGTGCGGCCAGCTCCGGGCCAAGCCGGCGCCCCGAGATCACCAGCCGTATGCTCGCGGGCAGCCCCAGGGCCAGTTGTGCCAGCCAGTGTGCCGCCGCTGCATCCGCGCGCTGCACCTCGTCGATGATGATGACGACAGGTCGCTCCACAGCGGCGAGTCGTTCCAAGAGGGTCTCGAGGGTCCCAGCGGGGTCATCGGCGTCGAAGGCCGCAGCGATGGTCGGCACACCTGCCCGCCGCGCCGCCGCGGCAAGGGTCGCCAGGAGTGCGCCGGCGCCCACGTCTTCGGCCAACTGCGCCCGGATGACGGTGACATCCAGGGATGTCGCCAGCTGCATCGCAGCGGTCGACTTGCCATAGCCACCGGGCGCCTCGATGAGCGACACCTGGGATGCCGCCAGCAGCCTGTCCAACCGCGGCCGAGGGATCATGTCCCGGCTGTCCCCGCCACGCACCGTCCAGAGCCCTCCACGATCCCCGTCGTTTCCCGGGGCATCGTAGTGCCATTGGACGTCCATTGGACGCGCCCCAGCGAACATCCGGTCCATGAACATCTCCGTCCTCATCCGACTCATGCCCGCGACCCGCACAGGTGGCCGGCTCGCCGGGCAGGCGGAGATCGTGGAGACCGGCCAAACCTTCGTGTTCGCAGGTGACGAGGAGATGATCGCGCTCCTCGATCGAGTCGCCACGGGCGCCGTCGAGGCGGGCGCCCTGTCACCCGGACGCGGCACCAGCCCCGGTCCGGCTGCGACTGGCAGCACGTCGATGTCCGCTACGCCCTCGCCGTCGTCCTGACGTTGGTGGACTCGGGGATGCACGGCGTCGACAGCTCGCGGCCGTAGCCCGAGTCCGAGGAATGTGATGCGTCGGCAAGACAGGGCGCGGCCCGAACGCCTTGCCCGTGATGACGGCCGTGGCTACACTCGGGGCGGGTGGCGCAGGTCAGAAGGTGGCCACCGCACGCACGGATGAGCGGCTGCTCGGCCCGGTCCCGATCCCTGAGGCACGGATGCGCATCTATGACGGACGACCACGACAGGACTACGAAGAGGTCTTTCGCTCGCTCGGCGGATTCATCGACCAGCGGGGCATGCGCGACGTGCTCATCCTGGAGGCCCCTGACGGGTTCGTGGTCCAGGGCGTCGCGCTCATGACCCACGAGTCGACACCCCATATGGACGAGGTCGCCGGTCGTCGCGAGAAGGAGACCTACACGTTCCTGGACGACGACATCGCCCGGTTCATGGAGGAGGCACGTGCCCGACGGGGCACGAAGATGGATGGCGCGCCCGCGATCGCCGGCGAGTACGAGTCGGCGCTGCGCGTGCTCGGGCGCTACCTGGACCAGCAGCAACCTCGGGACGTGTTCCTGTTCGAGCAGGCAGGATCATATGTCGTGCGATTGCTGATGGGTGCCCGGACCGGTGCGCACCACGTGCTGGCGGAGTTCACGCCGGAGGAGATCGACATGATGGTGCACCAGGGACCCGCCTGGCGGCTGCGTTCCGAACGCTGAGCGACACCCGCGCGTCGGAAGGTCCTACACTGGTCAGGAACGAGCACAAGACGCGGAGGTCGACACGACGATGGGGATCCTGAAGTTCTTTGGAGCGGTCATCGGGCTGCTGGTCGCCGCGGCGGTCCTGGTGCCGCTGGCATTGCTGGCCGGTCTCTTCGTCTGGCTCAAGCTCACCGAGGACGCCGACGAGGATCTGCTGGACCTGGAGCAGGAGACCGCCGCCTGAGGCGTCGGATGGCTCAGGAGCGGGCGCGCTGCTCGTCCCACGCCGCAGGCAGCGCTTCCGCGTTCACCTGAACCGGACGAGCAACGAGCCCCCGGCCGCATCGGCCAAGCGCTCGTCGACGGTGGCCGGCTCCCGCGACAGCGGGACCGACCGAGCTGGAAGAAGTGGGCGAAGGTGTCGCGGAGGATGGACGCCGCCGGCAGCGCCACGATGGCGCCGATGATGCCGGCGAGCGCGATGAGCAGCGCCGGGATGTAGCTGATGATGGGCCCGATCTGGGGGATGAGCTCGATCACGAACGCGATGAGCCCCAGCAGCACGAAGGTGCCCAGCGTGTCACCCACGATGAGCCCGCTGGTGAACATCCCGATGGCCACGGCGACGCCCATGATCGCGCCCGCCACAGCTCCGCCTCGGTGTCCGTCGCGAAGACCGTGATGAACGTCGAGATGGCGAACTCCACGTCCGGCTTCCAGGGGGCCGGGGTCTGGCGATAGAAGTTCTTCGCCATGGCGGGCTGGTCCTTGAGCAGGTAGAACAGGAAGAACGGCAGCAGCATGAACGCGAACAGGTTGCCGATGATGCCCAGGGAGCCCTGCAGGAAGCCCACCACGATGCTGCCCCAGCTGGCTGCGTTTGCCGCGGTCTGCACGGCGTTCGTGATCCGGAACGGGCTCCCGGGGGGAGTACCACGGCGGCCGCACACCCGGACCAGCGGCCGACCTTGGATAGGACTTCCGCGGGTGCCCCGGAGCAACACCTCCTGCTGATGATAGCGACGCGCGTCCCAGTCAAGCCGGTGATCGCGCCGTCGGTCATCATGGGGTGGCCGACGACCGGCCACAAACGAGAGGGATAGATGAGCCTGCGACGTGCCCTGACGGGTATGACCCTGACATTCGGCCTGGTTGCCGCCCTGACACCGGCTGCCGGCATGGCTGCCGGTGGCACCACCCGGATGGTCGATGGCGATGGCCGTGCCGCACCCGGGAACTGCGAGGCCTCCGCCAAGGCGCGCAGCACGATCCAGTCCGCGATCGACGCGGCCGACCCGGGCGATACCGTCCTGGTCTGCCCCGGCACCTACACCGAGCAGGTCGTCATCACCGTGAACGACCTGACCGTCCGGTCGACCGGCAAATGGACCGCGGTCATCAAGCCGCCGCCCTCGCTGTCTGACGACTTCCTGGTGGGCATCGGCGATGCCACGGGCGTCACCTTCCAGGGCTTCAAGCTGGTCGCGCCGACCACCGGCGACTGCATCGATGTGCCCATCGGCATCCTGGTCATCGGGACCCTCGACACCATCGTGCGTGGCAACCAGATCCGCGCTGCCGGGCCCAACACGCTGGGCGAGTGCGGCTTCGACATCGGTATCGCACTGGGCCCGGACTTCGCGATCACCGGCGCCACCTCCGTGACGCCTTCGAGCCCGAACGTGCCGACACACGCTGCGGTCATCTTCAACAGCATCCAGGACTTCAAGGCAGCTGGCATCGTGGCCAGCGGCCAGGGCACCATCGCCAACATCGGGCGCAACTCCATCCGCTACTACCACCTGCGTCACAGCAGCGATGACCAGTGCCTCAACGCTGTGGCCAACGTCACGCCTGCCGGTACAGACGTCCGCAAGCAGCTCCGGAAGCTCGTCAACCGGCTGCCCGACCAGGGCACCGGGATCGCCGCGGACGCGCCCTTCGCGTGCTATGCGGTGGGCATCCTGACCGGCTTCGATGCGCGCTCGGTCATCAAGGACAACCGGGTCCACTCGGGCATCGATGCCCTGCCGGCCCCCGGGCCGCTGGGTGCGAGCACGACCACGCCGGTGCTCCTGGCGGGCATCGTGGATCTCATGGATGAGGGCATCCACCCGGTCCGGATCGCGAACAACCTGGTCTACCGGACCATCGCCGGCATCGGCCTCCTGGTCGCCCAGAACACCAAGGTGCTGGACAACCGGGTGGTCTCCAACGTCGTCGGCCTGTATGTCGACAGCGTCGATCAGGCCCTTGTCCGTGACAACCAGTTCAAGCGCAACTGGGTCGGGGTGGCGGTCCTCGACGCATTGCTGCACTACTTCCCCAGCTATGCCAACCGGTTCCTGGACAACGACGTCCGGCTCAACTACCAGGCCAGCTGTGTCGACGTGACGCTGGACGCCACCAACCCCTTCGCCGGTGATCGAGGCACGGACAACCGGTGGCGGCACAACCAGGCCGAGGAGGGTTCGTCCGACCCGGAGGGGATCTGCGGGGCAGTCGCGCCCGTCGTGTGCGGCGCCTCCAGCCGCAGCCCGCTGCTGGCGCTGCTGTCGCGCCGGACGGAGTCCCGGCACACGGTCAGCTGCTGAGCAGCTCCCTCGCATCCCTTCGGGCGACCGCTCAGGCAGCCCGGGGGTACTGATGTCACGACAGCGGATCGGGGGGATGACCCCGGTCCGCTGTCGCGTTACCGTGGATGCATGACAGCGAAGCATGTGGTCCTGGTGGGCACCCGCAAGGGCGCCTTCGTGGTCGAGCCGGATGTCGATGGTGCCCACATCCGGGGTCCGTTCTGCGGCACGATGCCCGTCCAGCACCTCACCTGGGACCCCGCCTCCCGGGCGTTGCTGGCCGGTGCCGGGAGCCCCTGGTACGGCCCCATGGTGTGGCGCAGCACCGACCTTGGGGAGACCTGGACCCAGTCCAGCGACGGGTTGACATACGGCGAGGACGCGCCCGCTGTGACCCGGGTCTGGAACATCACGCCCGCCCACGGGGTGCTGTACGCGGGCGTCGAGCCCGCGGGGCTTTTCCGGAGCACGGACGCGGGGCTCAGCTGGACGCACGTCGCCGGGCTCCGGGAGCACCCGTCGCGGCCCGACTGGGAACCCGGCAATGGCGGACTGATCCTCCACTCCATCGTGGCCCACCCGACGGATCCCCTGCGGATGTGGGTGGGCATCTCCGCCGTGGGCACCTTCCACACCCGTGACGGCGGCAGCACCTGGGTCGCCCAGAACCAGGGTGTGCGGACCAGATCACAGCCTGACCCATACCCCGAGACCGGCCAGTGCGTGCACAAGCTGGTGATGCATCCGTCACGCCCCGAGGTGCTGTTCCAGCAGAACCACTGCGGTGTCTACCGCTCCGACGACGCGGGCGACTCGTGGACCGAGATCACTGTGGGCCTCCCCTCCGAGTTCGGCTTCCCGATGGTGATCCACCCCCACCGGTCGGCCACGGCATACGTCATCCCGCTCAATGGCGATGACCGGGGTCGATATGTCCCGGATGGCAGCGTCGCCGTATGGCGGACCCAGGATGATGGGGCGAGCTGGGAGCGCCTCACCCGGGGCCTGCCCAGCAGCGACGCGTGGGTGGGCATCCTGCGGGAGGCCATGGCGACCGACCAGGGGGACCCCGCGAGCATCTACTTCGGGACCAGCACCGGCCAGTTGTACGGCAGCGCCGACGACGGCGAGTCATGGCGCCTGGTGGCCTCGCATCTGCCGGGCATCTCTCCTGTGGAGACGGCGGTCGTGGACGCCTGAGGGCGGCGTCATGGCCACCGTCCTGCTGCCCCGGTCCCTGGTGGAGCTGTTCGCGGACGTGCCACGTCGTCTGGAAGTGCCGGGTGACTCGGTCGCGGCGCTCATCGCTGGTCTCGATGC
>JBBQNA010000118.1:0-10884 GCA_038329515.1 Candidatus Limnocylindrales bacterium
CAGGGCACGCGGTCGGCGGACCCGGACTGCACCGAACAGCTCCCGATCGGTGACCAGGGTGATGCCGTCCGGGCCGCCCGCGAAGCCACCATTGAGGCTCCGGTCGATGAGCGTCAGGCTGCCCGGGGCCGGTGCGCCCGACAGACGGCTGGTGGGCGTGGCCAGTATGTCCGCGTCGGCCAGCAACTCGGACAAGCGTGCCGATTGGTCCGAGGCAAGGATCACGCGGGCGCCCTCGCCTCGCCAGCGCCCGACCGTGGTGGCGATGGAGCCGATGGGCACCGGCGGCATCGATGGCTCGTGCCAGCCGAATGGGTTACCGCCTGGCGGCGCGCCCTCGGCCTCGCTCTCCCAGGTCAACCGGAGGGTGCGCGCCGCCGAGAGGTGGCGCTTCCAGTCACGCTGCTCGGGGTAGGCACCTGGCCAGCCGGCCGGCAGCTCAGCCATCTTCTCCAGGTCAGCGCGTCGCTCGTCCGCCTGCGCCCACAGGAAGCTGGCCGCGGCATCGATGTCCGCGGGCTCGTCCAGCAGCCACAGCGCGTCGCCCACATGGTCAAGCGCGGTCGCCGGCGCCAGGAAGCCGCCCCACGTCTCCGCGGCGTCACCCAGGGAGCCCGTCTCGAGTGCCGCGAGGTCGGCCTGCAATCGGTCGGTGAGCTTGCCTGCGGCCTTGCCCAATCGCGCCCGGAGCTGCTCGCCCGTGGCCTGGGTGACCAGGAACTCACTGGCCGGCAGCAACCGCGCGGATGCCACGGGGCCGACGCCCCGCTGGTCGGCCGGATCGAAGGCGCGCATGGACTCGATCTCGTCCCCGAACCACTCCACGCGGACCGGCAGCGGCTGTCCCGCCGGGAACACGTCCACGATGCCGCCCCGGCGGGTCATCTCGCCCCTGCCGCCCACCTCGGGCACCGCCTCGTACCCCAGGTCGATGAGCGCGTGCAGCACCCGGTCCTGCGACATCCGCTGGCCGGGGCGCAACGTCAGCGGGTCGCGCGGCAGCTGGTCCGGCGGCAGGGTCCGCTGGAACAGCGCCTGCACCGACGACACCAGCACGCGCGCTGGGGCGTCGGTCGCTGACCACGCGGCGAGCGTGGCGACGCGGGATGCACTCTCGTCACGCACCAGCTCCGACCGCTCCCATGCGAGCGACGTCCGCGGCTCCAGGGTGGTCACGGCGGCGGCATCACCCAGCCATGCAGCCAGCTCTTCCGCCGCACGGTCGGCGATCTCGGCGTCCCGTGCGATCCAGAGCAGCCGCTGACCCGTGGAGCGGACGAGCGCCGCCGCCAGGAACGTCTTGGCGCCGTGCGGGACACCCGCGTACGCAACGTGCCGCAACGTCGAGCCGACGACGCCCTGGCTCGTGAGTCGCGCGGCGAGGTCGCCCAGCGCACCCGTCTCAGCGAGGATCCCGGTGAGGCTCGCGAGGTCAGGGATCCGGTGGCGCGATCCGCCAGCGGTGGCGTCGCGGCCCGCGCGGGCGCCCGGTCCGGTCCGCTCGGCGACCTCGGCATCGATGCGCCGGTCGCGTCCTCGGCGGCCACGCAGCGAGGTGCGTGGCTCGGTCATCGCCGGCTATCCCCGTCCGTGGGTGATGGCAGCAGCTTTCGCCAGCCGGTCTTCGTGCGCACGATGCCCTGCGCGTCCGGCAACGACGAGCCGGGCGTGCCGGGCTCAGCCTGCGGCAGTGCGAGCTCTTCCAGGGTGCGGGGTGCCACGGGTGCCGCAGCCTCATCCGGCAGGCGCCACGCGTTCCAGCGATTGGCGGCGCGCGCGCCACCGTCGCGGGCCCATGCCTCCACCGCATCCGCGGCCGCATCCAGCACCAGGTCCAGGTCCTGCTGTTCGTCAGGGTCGAAGGACGAGAGCACATGGTCGATGGCCGACCCAGCGTGACCACCGATGCCGACGCGTAGTCGGGGGAACTTCTGGGTGCCCATCTCCGCCACGATCGAGCGCAACCCGTTGTGGGTCCCGGCGCTCCCCTCCTCGCGCAGCCGCAGTCGACCCAGCGGCAGGTCGAAGTCGTCGACCACCACCAGCATGTCCTCCATGGGCACGTGGTCACGGGCCAGCACCTTGCGCACGGCGACGCCCGACAGGTTCATGAACGTCGTCGGCTTGACCAGCGACAGGTCCAGGTCCTTGTAGCGGCCGCGCACCGAGACCGACGCATCGCGCGACTTCTGGCGACCCGAGATGCCGGCTCGATCAGCGAGACGGTCGAGGACCATCCAGCCGATGTTGTGACGCGTTCTCTCGTACTGCGAGCCGGGGTTCCCCAACCCGATGACGACCTTCATGAGCTCCTCGCGGGCACGCGGACGAGCCGCGACCCGGTGCCTCCCGGATCAGCGGCGGACCGCGATGGTAGCAGGGGGTCGCCCAGTGAAGGTCATGCGGCGGCATCCCCACGCCCTGTGGGAGGCTGGGTGGTGATCACCTGCCGGATCGTCCGCGGTCCCGGTCTCGTGGCTGCCGGTGCTCGGCGGAGGGCCACCGCGAGCACGATGCGGTAGCCGGTCAGGAACACGACCGTCGCCGTCAGCGCCATGTAGCCCCAGAACGCCCAGGGAGCCGAGGCGTCGGTGCCGGCCATCAGGCCATGCGCGGTCACACCCAGGAACGCCAGGAACGTCACGTAGTGGAACGTCCGCCAGCGCTTCTGCCCGATGCGCTTGCGCAGCGAGAAGCTGGCCACGACCACGATGGTGAGGTAGAGCGAGAGCTGGCCGACGCCCACCCAGATCGGCCGATACGGGCCGCTGAACGGAACGAGCACCTCGGCCACCGTGTACGGCACGCTGTGGTCCAGCGTCAGCATCGCGGCGTGCACGAGTGCCAGCCCTAGACCGATGGCCGACAGGTCCTGGTGGAGCGTGAACGACACGGTCCGGTGAGCGAACGCGTCCAGGATCCCGGTTGACAGCAGCAGACCGTAGATGACCGAGCCGCTGATGACGAGGTACGACAGCAGGCCCAGCAGGCGCGTGGCGTACCACGGCAGCCGGTCCTGTTCGGCGGTCAGCCAGGTGCTCGCGGCATCGAGTGCACCGCCACCCGTGGCAAGCAGGACCACGACGACAGCGGCGAGGAACACCACCCAGCGGAGGGGCCGGGTGCGCGGATCGAGTCCCCGGTACTTCATGCCAGCCAGCCGAGGGTGATGGGCAGCGCGATGGTCTCGCCCGTGTCGAGCAGCAGGATGGCGCCACTGACCCCTGGCCGGTCAAGGAGCTGCAACGCCGCATCCGATCCGGCGATGACCGCGGACTTGGCCAGCACCTCCGCCTCCCGGGCACTGCCGGAGATGACCGTCGCCTGGACCACGTCGGTCGAGGCAGGCCGGCCCGTCCGCGGATCCAGGAGGTGATGGCGAGGCGGGCCCCCGGCGCCGGACGCCCAGCGATGGACGCTTGTGCCGGACGTGGCGATACCCAAAGCGCCTCCGGCCAGCTGGTGGTCAAGGCGCAGCACCGCGAGGGGATCGGTGGCACCGGCCCGTGGGTCCGCGACGGCGACGTCCCAGGACACCCCCTCGTCGATGCGCAACGCGATGTCCCCGTCGGCGTCCACGAGCGCGGCAGGGTACCCGCCCAGGAGCGCGAGCGCCCGGTCGGCGATCCAGCCCTTGGCGACGCCGTCGAGGTCGAAGCGGAACGAGCCCCGGCGCACGACCCGCCCACCCCGCGCGTGACGCACGAGATGCCAGCGAGGTCGGGCGACCGGGTCGGCCATGCCTGCCTGCGTGTCCATGTCCATGCCTGAGTCCGTCATGTCCATGCCCGGATCCGTCATGTCCATGCCCGGATCCGTGATGTCGTCCGGGCCGGACTCGGCGCCCAGCCGCTCGTCGAGCAGCGTGACATCGACGAGACCCGGCTCCAGGAAACAGGCTCGCTCGGCCCAGTCGAGTGCCGCGGCGAGCGTCGGGGAGACCTCCGACGATACCCGTGCCGGGTCTGCGTTGAGCGCCGCAAGGTCGGAGGTGGACGTGTACCGGGTCAGGCGGGCGGCCCAGCGGTCGACGCGTCGCGTCGCGCGGTCGAGGTCATGCTCGGCCCGCTCTGCTCCTTCTACGGCGCAGGCGACGCGCATCGACAGGCTGCCGCCCATGGCTAGAACGGTGAGCGTCCGCTCGTCGCGGTCGTCATGGGTGACTGTGGGTGGCAGCTGCGTCATGGCGAGGTCCATGGTTGGCCTCAGTGACCGGACTGCTTCGTCCGGGTCACCACCCGTTGGGTGGGGGTCCGTCGGGTCGTGGCCGGCCGAGCGGCGATGCGGGTGACCACCACGCGGGGCGTCGGCACGGCACCGGCGATGACCTTGGCCCCTTGTGGGGCCCGCTGGCCAGGCTTCAGCTGGACGTAGCGGATCTTGTGCTTGACGATGATCTCCGGTTGCGCGGTCGCGATCGTGTCCACGCTCATGGCGTCCGCGACGCTGGCGTCAGCCGATGCGGACGGGAAGCGAACCAGGCCGGCGGCCATGATGGACACTGCCGCGATCGTGCCGGCACCCAGTACGAGGCGCATCGGACGGGGGTCGGGTCGCTGCTTCGGGGTCCCCGGTGTCGGGCGCGGCGCCTGGGGCGTGGCGCGGAGAGAGGCGGACGGTGTGGCACGCTCGTCGGCAGCCATCAGTCGTCCTGCCCTTCTCGCTCATGCTCGTTCTCGTTCTCGTCCTCGCGCTCCCGGGTGGTCGGTCTCGTCTGGTGGACCACCTTGCTGTGCCGAGGAGTGGCGGCTGGCGTGCGCTTCGTGACGCGGATGACCTTCGGCTTCGCAGCAGGCTTGACGTACACGGTCGTGGTCTCGACCCGCGTGATGGGCTTGGGCGTGGCTGGATCCGGGATGGCGGCGGCACCGGCCGTCGGCTGTTCGGCTTCGGCGGGCGCGGCTGCCGGCCCGAACCCGGTGGCCGCGAAGCCAAGGGCCAGGATGCCGGCTGCGGCAACGCTGCCGATGAGGATGGCGAGTCGGTGGATCATGGAGCCCTCCTGGGGGTGTGTGAACTGATGCCCGGAGTCTCTGTCCGGCCGGTTGGGCGGCCGTGTGGCACGAATGAGACTTCTCACAGGAAGGGCCGCTGCCCATTGCGCCCGGCGGCGCGCGGCAGGAGGATGGGCGTATGCGCATCCTGGTGGTGGAAGACGAACCGAAGATGGCGGCTGCGATCCGACGTGTCCTGACCGCGGAACGCCATGCCGTCGATGTGGCGGATGACGGCGTTGGCGCCCTGGCACTCGCCAGTGACCGCGACTACGACGTCATCGTGCTGGACCGGATGCTGCCCGACCTGGACGGCCTGGAGGTCCTGCGCCTGCTTCGGTCCAGGGGCGTGAGTACGCCGGTGCTGATGCTGACCGCCCTGGGCGCGCTCGATCACCGTGTATCGGGTCTGGATGCCGGTGCCGATGACTATCTGGCCAAGCCGTTCGCGTTCGCGGAGCTGCTCGCCCGACTGCGCGCACTCGCGCGGCGCTCGCCCGAGCTGACCGAGGAGCAGTTGAACGCTGGGGATATCCAGCTCGACCCGGTGCGCCACCGGGTGACCGTCGGGGAGGCGGCCGAAGACCTGTCGGCCAGGGAGTACGCGCTCCTTGGCTATCTCATCCGGCAGGAGGGTCGCGTCGTCACCCGCCAGCAGATCCTGGATGCGGTGTGGGGCGCCGAGCCGGACGTCTACTCCAACGTCGTCGACCTGTACGTCCACTACCTCCGGCGCAAGCTGGAGATCCTGGGCCGACGAGATGCCCTGCGGACGGTCCGTGGCGTTGGCTACGCCTTGTCGATGTCGATCGAGACATCGAGCGTTGCCGGATGAGTTCGCCACGCGGCGGGGCGAGGGCGCGGAGCGCGGGAGGCGACCGGTCTGACCGTCTCGTGGCCCAGACCCAGCGACGACTGGCAACGGTGACCCTGCTGCTCATCGCGGCATTGCTGCTGGGTGTCGGTGTGGCAACCGCATTGGTGGCCACCCGGCTGATGGATGCCAACGTGGATCGCGCCCTGGAAGCGGCTGCGTCGGCCGCAACACGCTCGGACGGCGAGGCCGACGAGCGGGTGGAGGCGGACCACATGCCCGCCAGCGCCGATACCTTCGTGTTGCTGGTCGATGCACAGGGCACACTGCGCTCCAATCCGTTCGGGCTCGCCAACATCGACCTGCCGGATACCGCTGCGGTGGCTGCAGCAGTGGCACTCGGACGGGACATCCGCAACGGTCGATACGGCGGCATCGACATCCGACTGCTGACGGTGCCGGCTGCAGCGGGCGCGGACGGCGAGGAGGGTGACGGTGGTGGTGGCACCTTCGTGCAGGCCGGATTCGTGCTCACGCTCCATGAGCAACAGGAGTCGCAGCTGCTGTGGACCATCGGGGTGGTCTCGCTCATCGGGCTCGTGGGCGCGGCCCTGGTGACCCTCCTCGTGACGCGTCGCGCCCTTGTCCCTATCCGGGCCGCGTTCGCGACCGAGCGACGCTTCGTGGCAGCGGCCTCACATGAGCTGCGGACGCCGGTGGCCATCGTGCGCGCCTCGGCCGAGATCCTGGACCGCGAAGGCCTCGTCGCGGTGGATGGGCAGCCTTTGGTGGCGGATATCGTTTCCGAGACCGACCGCATGGGTCGCCTCGTGGGGGACCTCCTCGCGCTCGCGTCGGCGGAGGCCGGTGCCGTCAGCGTCGAGTTGCAGCCCCTGGAGCTCATCGGGTGGCTGACCGATCTTGGCAGACGCACCGAATCGATGGCGGGCGCCCATGACCTCACGGTCGATCTCCGACTCCCGGTCGCCACCCAGGTGACCGTTGACGCCGACGAGGACCGCGTGACACAACTGATGCTCATCCTCGTGGACAACGCCATCGAGCACTCACCGACCGGCGGGAGCATCACCCTGGAGCTCGGGGTCAGCGGCGGCGGTGCGACGTTGAGCGTCAGCGACCAGGGCGCGGGCGTCCCTCGCGCAGAGCGGGAGCGTATCTTCGAACCCTTCGCACGCCTGCCGGGTGAGCGTCGGACGACGACCGGGTCCGGTCTCGGCCTGGCTATCGCCCGCCAGCTGGCCGCTCGCCACCATGGTGACCTGATCGTGGAGGACGCCACGGGTGGCGGAGCCCGGTTCGTGCTCCGATTGCCACTCCGATCAGGCGGCGGGCCCGCCGCGTTACCGACTGTCGGCGCCTGAGAGCAGTTGACGCTCACGGGCACGCATCGCGGCTTCCTCATCGGGCCGCGCGTGGTCCCAGCCGCAGACATGCAGCGCTCCGTGCGTCACCAACAGACGCAGCTCGTCCGATGGTGACCAGCGAACGTCACCGGTATGGCCGCCGTGCCCCTGCTCCGCCTGCTCGATGGCGCGCTCGACCGAGACCACGATGTCGCCCAGGTCGGTCCGGACGCCCGGTGGCAGCACGAATGCGGGGCCCTCGTTCCGTCGCAGCGTGGGATCCTGACCCGGGTGGACTGGGAATGCCGACGGTTCCAGCAGCGGGAACGAGAGCACATCGGTCGGACCTTCGTGGCCCATATGCTCCTCGTTGAGCAGCGTGATCTCGACGTCGTTCGTGAGCGTCAGGCCGATGCGGGCAGGCGTGGGTGCTGAGCCCGCGCGGAGTCCCGCGACCAGCGTGCGCACGAGCCGGGTCACGGGCAGCAGGCTTTGGACGCCTGCCCGGGTCGTGACATCGACCCGGTAGCCATCAAGATGGTGCGTACGGGCGCGGTCCAGCTCGTTCGGTTCGGCTGGCGTCTTGTTCATCTCGTGTGCCATGTCATTCAGCTCGTGGGCCATCTGTGCCGGTTTCCGGTATCAGCGAGCCCCGCAGCACCCTGTCGCGCGTCCAGGATCGCCACATCGCGCTCAGCGTCACCTTTCTCCGGTATCACTGGAAGATCAGCACCACTATTCGCGATCCGGCCCCTCGGCACGACTGCCACACGCCAACAGGCAGCTCCAAGGGTCGAAGTCGTTCGGTGATTCCGCATACGTGCGGAGTCGCATCGGGAGGGCCCACCCGAACGCCGACCACGGAGGCCAACCTCAGGGTGCGGGACGGCCGCGCCCGGCTCATCAGGGTGCGGCACGCCCGGACTCGATCACGACGGTCCCGCCGGTCGGCCGCGCCCGGTCCCGCCGGTCGGCCGCGCCCGGCTCATCAGGACGCGGCACGCCGGGACTCGATCTCCACGATCTTGTTCTGGGGATACTCGATGCGGCGGTGGTACATGCCCAGGAGCTGCGCGATGAAAGCCTCGCGGATCCGGTCCAGGTCCCGCAGCGTCAGGTCGCACTCGTCGAACTGGCCGTCCTCCAGCCGCTCGCTGATGATCCGGCTGACCATGGCCCGGATCGCCGGCTCATCGTGGCTCGACAACGACCGGACCGCGGCCTCGACGCTGTCCGACAGCATCAGGATGGCCGCCTCGCGGGTCTGTGGCTTGGGTCCCCGATGCCGGAAACGCGCCTCGTCCACCGAGTCTGCCGCCACGTCTGCGGCGGCACTTCCGGGCACCACACCCGCAGCCGCCACGGCCGCCTCACGTGCCTTGTTGTAGAAGTAGCTCATACGCCCCGTGCCGTGGTGCTGGGGGATGAACGAGATGACCGGCTTGGGCAGCTTGTACTGATACGCGATGTCGATGCCGTTCGCGACGTGCGCCGCCAGGATCGCTGCGGACTGCTCCGGGCGCAGCTCGTCGTGCGGGTTCTGCTGCCCCGAGGTCTGGTTCTCGATGAACGCGGACGGGTCCGCCAGCTTGCCGATGTCGTGGTAGTAGGCAGCCACACGCACGATGAGCGGATCGGCACCGACAGTCTCCGCGGCGCGCTCGGCTAGGTTGCCGACCATCAACGAGTGGTGATATGTGCCGGGCGTCTCGAGCAGCAACCGGCGCAGCAACGGCTGTGAGGGGTTGGCCAGCTCCATCAGCTGGTACGAGGTCGTGATGCCGAACAGATTGCCGAGCACCGCGAACGACCCCGCGGCCAGGATCGCGGCGCCCGCTGCGGCCGCGACCGACGCGAACAGCAGCTGCACAAGGCCGGCAGCATCCCGGTCACCCAGGAGCGTGAACGTGGTCACGACCGCGACATTCACGACGGCCATGGCGATGCCCGCCTGGACGTACTGGGTGACCCGCTCGCCGCGGCGGATGACGATGAGTCCCACCATCCCGCCCAGGAACACGTACGCGCCGACCTCGACGAGCCCCGTCACGGCACCCGCCAGGACGCTCAGCAGCGCCAGCATCACGAGCCCGACGCCGGCATCCAGGAGCACGGCCAGGAGCAGCGCGGCGGCGGCCGTGGGCATCAGATAGGGCAACACCGACCGGTCCGCCGTCACCCGCAGCAGCAATGCCGACACCAGCAGGACGAGGCTCATGAGCACGAGGGCGCTGTTGCGGTGCCAGAGCTGCGACCGGAAGCGCCAGATCCAGCCCAGGAGGAGCGCCACCAGCAGCACCGCCAGCATCAGCCAACCGGCCAGCTTGGCCAGGTCGGGTGTGGGGTCCAGCAGTCCCAGCAGCGCCAGTCGCTCGTGGAGCGGCTCATCGATGCGTTGGCCTTGCTGGACCACGATCTCGCCCTTCTGGATGGCGAAGCGTACGGGCGCCACCGCGGCTGCCGCGACATCCTTCGCCTGCTGCGTCAGGACCGCGTCGTAGGTCGAGTTGGCGACCACCAACGGCGCCAGGATCGACTGCGCGAGCCGTCGCTGCTCAGCCGGGTACGACTCCGAGAGTCGGTCTCCCACACTCAGCCGCACGGCATCCAGCTGGGTGTCGCGGACCTCGGCCTGCTGTGTGACCTCAAGGATGCGCGCCATCTCGGCACGCAGACCCATCCACTGCTCGACGGTCAGGGCCTGGAGCGTGTCCATGGCCGCGCGCGGGAGATCCGGCAGCGCACTGGCGAGCGCGATACGCCGGGCATCGTCCTCCAGCACGGCCGTGAAGGCGGCATCGATGGGCGCGACAAGGGTCTCGAAGTCGGTCAGCTGACGCTGTGCCGATGCCTGGCCGATGGCCGTGGTGTAGTCGTACTGCGGTGGGATCTGAAGGCGAGCCTCGGCCTGCCGACGGGCTGTCTCCGTCTGGCTCTCGTAGTCCACGGCACGCGGCGCCCGGATGTCCCGGTCCGCGATGTCACCGAGCGCGCCCCGGAAACCGGTCGGAAAGATCTCCACGGCCAGGATGGCGGCGATCGCGGCGACCAGCAGCGAGGCGGCCACGACCAGGCGCACCGCGTCGCGTCGGGTGAACGCCAGGAGTCGGGTCGAGCGGCGCGCGAGCATCGGTCGGAGGGCTATGCGCCCTCGACACCCCCATGCGCCGGGTCGTGTGCCGCGAGATCGACTCGTGCCAGCTCCTGGGCGACCTTGGCAGACACGACCTTGCCGTCCGCACGGCCTCGGGTGCGTGACGACAGCCAACCCATGACCTTGCCCAGGTCACGGGCGGATGTGGCGCCGGTCTCAGTGATGGCCTGGGCGACCAGGGCGTCGACCTCGTCCTCGGTCAGCTGCTGGGGCAGGTAGGCCGTGATGATGGCGGCCTCGGCGCGTTCCTTGTCCGCGAGGTCGTCACGTCCGACCTTGTGGTACGCGTCGATGGACTCACGACGGCTCTTGGCCTCCTTCGTGAGCACGCCGATCAGCTCGTCATCCGTCAGCGGACGACGAGCTGCGACCTCGGCGTTGTGCGCAGACGACAACACCATGCGGAGGGTGTCACGCGTGAGCGCATCACCCTGTCGCATGGCGGTCTTGACGTCTGCCTGGAGTCGATCTGCGAGGGTCACCGATTGCTCCTGGGCACTCCGCCCGGGAGACCAGACATCGGGAGCCGTGACCGGCCACAGCGGCTGGTCAGTGGAT
>JBBQNA010000119.1:0-10856 GCA_038329515.1 Candidatus Limnocylindrales bacterium
GCCATGGGCCGCCACGTGCCGGGCGCCGGGACCGAGGCTGCCGCGGAGATCGAGCGTGCCCGCAACGCGATGCTTTCGGACGCACGCCCGAAGGACCGGCGCCGCATCGGCGCTGACGTGCTGTGCGAGGCGCTCATCCGGCAGGGTGCTGACATCCTGTTCGGGTACCCCGGTGGCGTGATCCTGCCCCTATACGACGTGCTCGACGATCATCCCGAGATCCGCCACATCCTGGTCCGCCACGAACAGGGCGCGGCGCACGCGGCCGACGGCTACGCCCGCGCCAGTGGCAAGGTCGGTGTCTGCCTGGGCACCTCTGGCCCGGGCGCCACCAACCTGGTCACGGGCATCGCGACCGCGCAGCTGGACTCCATCCCCATGGTCGCCATCACCGGCAACGTGCCCGGCGCGCTCATCGGCAAGGATGCTTTCCAGGAGATCGACATCACGGGCATCACGCTGCCCATGACCAAGCACAACTTCCTGGTCCGCAATGCGGACGATATCCCGCGCGTCGTCGCGGAAGCGTTCTACCTGGCGCGCACCGGCCGGCCCGGACCGGTCCATGTGGACATCACCAAGGACGCGCTGATGGCGGAGACGACCGCCACGCATCCCGAGACCATCGACCTGCCCGGCTTCAAGCCGACCTTCGACGGCCACCCGAAGCAGATCCGGATCGCGGCAGAGGCGATCGAGGCGGCCCAGCGACCGGTCATCCTGGCGGGCCACGGCATCCTGCTGTCCGGCGCGACCGAGGAGCTGCTGGCGTTCGCGGAGCGGACCCAGATCCCCGTCACCCATACGCTCCTGGGCGTCGGCGCCATCGACGAGCGGCACCCGCTGAGCTACGGCTTCATGGGCATGCACGGCTGGAAGCACGTCAACCGCGCCATCCAGTCCGCGGACCTGCTCATCGCACTGGGCATGCGCTTCGATGACCGGGTGACCGGCAACGTGAGCACGTACGCCCCCAACGCGCGCATCGTGCACGTGGACATCGACCCGTCCGAGATCGGCAAGAACGTGGCTGTGGACGTGCCCATCGTGGGCGACGTCGGGCGCGTGCTGCGGACACTCACGCCCCAGATGCGCGAGCGGACCGCGGACGAGCGGGCGCCCTACTTCAGCCAGCTGGCCCAGTGGCGCGCGGACTCCGAGGGTGCCAGCTGGCACGGCTCCGGCGCGTGGCGCGACGGGCTGCTGTCCGCCGACTACGTCATCTCCCGCCTGGGCGAGCTGACCGACCACGATGCCAACCTGAGCTCGGACGTGGGGCAGCACCAGATGTGGCTGGCCCGATATGCCGGCTTCCATCGGCCCGATTCGCATATCTCCTCCGGTGGCCTGGGCACCATGGGCTTCGGCCTGCCGGCAGCCATGGGTGCCGCACTTGGTCGACCCGACAAGGAGTCATGGGCGATCGTCGGGGACGGCGGTCTGCAGATGACCAGCCAGGAGTTCATGACTGTGGTCGCCGATAGCATCCCGGTCAAGGTCGCGCTCCTGGACAACGGCAAGCTGGGCATGATCCGGCAGTGGCAGGAGATGATCTACGGCGGCAAGTACCACTCGTCCACGCTGCCCGGTCCTGACTGGGCCAAGCTGGCCGAGGCGTATGGCGTGGCCTGCTTCCGGGCGAAGACGCCGGAGGAGGTCGATACCGCGATCCGTGCCGCACAGGCCGTGGACGGCCCGGCCCTCGTCTGGTTCCAGACCGCCGAGCGACAGAATGTGCTGCCGATGATGCCCGCCGGCAAGGGCCTGTCGGACCTCATCGAGACCTGGGAACCGGAAGGCGAATGACATGGCAGCCATGAACGATCCGCTGGCGGCACCGCCGGCCAAGGCAGCACCCGCGCGCTATGTTCCCGGTTCGGGCTCGGTCAACCGCCACGTGGTGGTGGTGTTCGTCAACGACCGGCCGGGTGTCCTCAATCGCGTCTCGAGCCTGGTCCGCGCGCGCAACTTCAACATCGAGTCGCTGGTCGTGGGCCACACGGAGCGTGCTGGCATCAGCCGCATGACCGTGACCCTCCGGGGCGACGACTTCGCCGTGGAGCAGATGGGCAAGCAGCTGTATCGGCTGGTCGATGTGCTCAAGGTCCAGGACATGCCCGACCAGCATCTCGTCGAGCGGGAGCTGGCCATGGTCAAGGTGCGCGCAACCAACCACAATCGGCCCGAGATCCTGCGCATCATCGAGCTGTACAAGGGACGCGTCATCGACGTCTCGCCTGATAGCCTCATCGTGGAGCACAGCGGCACCGAATCGGAGATCGACTCCCTCGTCGCGCTGCTGGGCGGCTTTGGCATCCGGGAACTGGTGCGGACCGGTACCGTGGCCATGGCCAGAGGCTCCAGCGTCGTGGATATCGACGCCATCCTGAAGTCCGGTACCGTGCCGGCGCTGCACGTCCAAGCCGCCCCTACCGCCACCACCGAGGAGTGACCTGATGCCCGCACGCATGTACTACGACAACGACGCCGACGCATCGGCGCTGGACGGCCAGACCGTGGCCGTCATCGGCTACGGCAGCCAGGGCCACGCCCATGCGCAGAACCTGCACGACTCGGGCATCGATGTCGTGGTCGGTCTCAAGCCGGGCAGCAAGAGCCGGGCACACGCAGAGGCAGCCGGCCTGCGGGTCGCCGACGTGCCGGAGGCCGTTGCCCAGGCGGACGTGATCATGGTCGCGCTCCCGGACACACTCCAGAAGTCGGTCTACGACGCGGAGATCGCACCCAACCTGAAGCCCGGCGCACTGCTCATGTTCGCCCACGGCTTCAACATCCGGTTCGGGCGCATCACGCCCGACCTGGGTATCGATGTGGGCATGGTGGCGCCCAAGGGGCCCGGCCATCTGCTCCGGTCCGTGTATGTGGCGGGCGGCGGCGTGCCGGCCCTGTTCGCGGTGGAGCAGGACGCCACGGGCACTGCCCGAGCACGCGTCCTGGCATACGCCCGGGGCATCGGCAGCATGCGCGCGGGTGTGCTCGAGACGACCTTCAAGGAAGAGACCGAGACCGACCTGTTCGGGGAGCAGGCGCTCCTGTGCGGCGGCGTGTCGGCGCTCATCAAGGCGGCCTTCGAGACCCTCGTCGAGGCTGGTTACCAGCCGGAGCTCGCCTACTTCGAGACGATGCATGAGCTCAAGCTCATCGTCGACCTGATGTATCGAGGCGGCCTCAACTTCATGCGCTTCAGCGTCTCGGACACCGCCGAATACGGCGACTACGTCAGTGGGCCGCGTGTGGCCGAGGGCGTCAAGGCGACCATGAAGGACGTCCTGACCGATATCCAGACGGGCGTCTTCGCTGACAACTGGATCGCCGAGATGGACAAGGGCGGCAGCCAGTTCCAGCAGATGCGCCAGGCGGACCGTGACCACCAGATCGAGGAGGTCGGCGCACGACTCCGGGCCCAGATGCTGTGGCTCGACCCGGTCGAGGTCCAGGCAGGTCAGGCGCAGGCATCCGCGAGCGGTGCCGCGGGGGGAGTCACGCGATGAGCGTCCCTGGCGTAGCCACCGGCTCCGGGACTCCCGGGGCCAAGGGGTCCATCCGAATCTTCGACACCACCCTACGGGACGGGGAGCAGGCGCCGGGCGCGTCGCTGACCATCACCGAGAAGCTGGAGGTGGCACGCCAGCTGGTGCGCCTCAACGTCGACGTCATCGAGGCGGGATTCCCGGCGGCCTCGCCAGGTGACTGGGAGGCGGTCAACCGCATCGCCAAGGAGACGCGCGGCGTTGCCGTGGCGGGCCTCGCCCGCTGCAAGGACGGCGACCCGCAGCGTGCCGTCGAGGCTCTGCGTGATGCCGAGCGGCCGCATCTCCACGTGTTCATCTCCACCAGTGACATCCACCTGGAGCACCAGATCCGGATGTCCCGCGAGGATGCCCTGGCGGAGGCGGTCAAGTGGGTCCGCTACGGCCGCCAGCAGCTCGGCCGCGATGCGGAGCTGGAGTTCAGCGCCATGGACGCCACTCGCAGCGACCCGGACTACCTGATGCAGGTCGTCGCGGCGGTCGTGGAGGCGGGTGCCACCACGGTCAACCTGCCGGACACCGTGGGCTATGCCATGCCAACCGAGTTCGGGCCGCTCATCGCGAGAGCTGTCGCGCTGGTCGGCAGCAGCGCCGTCATCAGCGTCCACTGCCACGATGACCTGGGCCTGGCCGTGGCCAACACCCTGACCGCCATCCAGGCTGGCGCGCGCCAGGTCGAGGTGACCATCAATGGTCTCGGCGAGCGTGCCGGCAACGCCGCCCTGGAAGAGGTGGTGATGGCCCTCCAGACACGCTCCGCGGCACTCGGCGGACACACCACCGGCGTGATCAGCGAGCAGATCGCGCCCACCAGCCGCCTGGTCAGCTACCTGACGGGCTTCGTCATCCAGCCCAACAAGGCCATCGTTGGACGCAACGCCTTCGCCCACGAGTCGGGCATCCACCAGGACGGCGTGCTCAAGAACCCCCTCAATTTCGAGATCATGACGCCCCAGTCGGTGGGCCTGTCCGGTAACCGCCTGACCGTGGGCAAACTGTCCGGTCGTCGGGGTCTGCAGGGCAAGCTCAAGGACCTCGGCTTCGATGTCGACCCGGCCGCGCTGGATGCGGTCTACCGGGCGGCTATCGCCCTCGCCGACGTCAAGAAGGAGGTCACGGACGCGGACCTCGTGGCGCTCGTCGGCCAGCAGGCCGCGGGTGCGACCCTGGAGGTCCATGCACCCGTTGCGCTCGAGGGCTGGAGCGTCACCAGTAGTCACGGTGGCACGTCCCAGGGACATGTGTCGCTCGCGCTGCAGGGCACGAACCACACCGCCGAGGGCAGTGGCAACGGTCCCGTGGATGCGTTGTTCGGCGCCGTGGACGGCGCGGTCGAGCCAGTGCTCGGCTGGCATCCCAAGCTCGTGGACTACGAGATCCGGGCCGTGTCCAGTGGTGAGGATGCCCAAGGCCAGGTGACGGTGCGGGCGCGTCGCTCGACCGACACCGAGGGTCGGGGTGAGACGGTGACAGGCCACGGCTTGTCGACCAACATCATCGAGGCCTCCCTGGAGGCATACGTCAACGCGCTCGAGAAGCTCCTTGCGGAGCAGCCGGCGACCGAACCACAGGCCGCCACCCCATGACCCCGAGCGGCACGACCGCCTGGCGGGTGACCGCCATCCCCGGTGACGGCATCGGCCCGGAAGTGGTCGCTGCCGCCCAGTGTGTCCTGGACGCCGTCGGGGAGCGGTCGGGCTTCGTCATCGAGTGGTCACAGATCCTGATGGGTGGCGCCGCCATCGACGCGTATGGCGTGCCCATCCGTGACCCGGACCTGGCGCAGTGCGCCGCGTCGGACGCGGTGCTACTCGGTGCGGTCGGTGGCCCCAAGTGGGACGTGCCGGGCGCCGCCGTGCGGCCGGAGCAGGCGTTGCTCCAGTTGCGCAAGCACCTCGGCCTGTTCGCCAACTTGCGGCCAGTGGCCGCGGAGCCGGCACTCATCGCCTCCTCGCCGCTGCGTCGCGACCTGGTCGAGGGCGTGGACATGCTCATCGTCCGGGAGCTCACCGGGGGCCTCTACTTCGGGGAGCGACAGGAGACCCACGACGGCCCCAACGGCCGTCAGGCGTACGACACGCTGCTGTACACGGAACCGGAGGTATCCCGCATCGCGCGCCTGGCATTCGAGCTGGCGCGTGGTCGGCGTAACCGGGTCACGAGTGTCGACAAGGCCAATGTGCTGGCCTCCAGCCGGTTGTGGCGGTCCGTCGTCAATGAGGTCCACGCCGCCGAGTACCCGGACGTGGAGCTGGAGCATCGGCTGGTCGATTCGTGCGCCATGCAGCTCATCACGTCACCCGGCATCTTCGATGTCATGGTCACCGAGAACATGTTCGGCGACATCCTGTCGGACCAGGCTGCCGCGCTGGTGGGCGGCATGGGCATGGCGCCCTCGGCCGACATCGGCGACGCGCATGGCCTGTTCCAGCCCTGCCACGGCTCGGCGCCGGACATCGCCGGCCAGCGCAAGGCCAATCCGACGGCGGCGTTCCTGTCCGCGGCCATGATGCTCGACTGGCTGGCTGAGCGCTCGGGGAACCCGGAGCTCGCTGCCGCGGCGCTCAAGCTGGAGGGTGCGGTGGACGCGGTGTTTGACTCCGGTCGGCTGCGGCCCTTCGAGTTGGGCGGCAAGGACGGCACCACCGCGATCCAAGACGCGGTGCTCTCGAATCTCTAGCCATGAAAGCGCTTCGAGTCGCCCTCGCAGGCGCCGGATACTTCTGCCAGTTCCAGCTGGACGGCTGGCGGCGTATTCCGGGGATTGAGCTCGCCGGAATCTGCAACCGCGACATCGCCAAGTCCGAGGCGCTGGCGAAGCGCTTTGCAGTGCCGCGCGTGTTCGGCGGCGTCGCGGAGATGCTGGATGCGTGTTCGCCCGACATCGTCGATATCGTCACGCCGCCCGTGACGCATCGCGAGTACGTCGACGAAGCGGCGCGCCGGCGCATGACGACCATCTGCCAGAAGCCGTTCGGACAAAGCTACGCGCAAGCCAGAGAAATTGCGGCGATTGCCCGGGGCGCGGGCATCACCCTGGCGGTGCACGAGAATTTCCGCTTCATGCCTCATTTCCGCGAGATGAAGCGCTTGCTGGACGCCGGGCGGCTCGGCGCCGTGCACTCGATCGCATTCCGGCTGCGCCCGGGCGACGGCCAGGGCGCGGAGGCCTACCTCGCGCGCCAGGCCTATTTCCAGCAGATGCCGCGCTTCCTGGTCTTCGAGACGGCGATCCACCTGATCGACACGTTCCGGTACTTGGTGGGTGAAGTCCGGTCGGTGACGGCGTGCCTGCGCCGGATCAACCCGGCGATCGCCGGAGAAGACGCCGGCTACATCGTCTTCGAGTTCGCGGGCGGTGCCGCCGGCCTGTTTGACGGCAACCGCCTGAACGATCACGTCGCGCAGAACCCGCGCCGCACCATGGGCGAATGCTGGCTGGAGGGTTCCGCGGGCGTGCTGCGGCTGGATGGCGATGCGCGCCTGTGGTGGAAACCGCACCAGCAGCCCGAGACCGAGCACCACTACGAGCGCGGGCGCGATGACACTTTCGGCGGCGGTGCCTGCGACGCATTGCAGGCACACGTCGTGCGCCACCTGCGCGAGGGCGCGCCGCTCGAGAACAGCGCTGCCGACTATCTTGCCAACATGAAGATCATGGAGGCGGTCTACGCCTCCAGCGAGCAGGGCCGCCGCATCGAGATTGCCAGCTTCAACCCTGATTCTCATGCCGCTGCCTGGCGCCCGATCAACTGACCGTAAAGGCGAGCGATGCTGCTTGGCTGCATAGCGGACGACCTCACCGGAGCGACCGATGTCGCGCTGATGCTGCAGAACGCGGGCATGCGAACGATCCAGACGATCGGACTGCCCGCCGGCCCCGTGCCGGAGGCCACCGACGCGGTGGTGGTGGCGCTGAAGTCGCGCACCATCCGGGCCGCGGATGCCGTGGCGCAGTCGCTCGCGGCGCTGCAGTGGCTGCGGTCCTGCGGCGCCCGCCAGATCCTGTTCAAGTACTGCTCCACCTTCGATTCGACCGATGCGGGCAACATCGGCCCGGTCGCCGATGCGCTGCTTGGCGCGTTGGGGGAAGCCTTCACCGTCGCCTGCCCGGCGTTTCCAACCAACAAGCGCACCGTCTATCTCGGGCACCTCTTCGTGGGTGAGCAGTTGCTTTCCGACTCGCCGATGAAGGACCATCCGCTGACACCGATGCGCGACGCGAACCTCGTTTGCGTGCTTGGACGCCAGAGCGCAGGCAAGGTGGGGTTGGTCGCGTTGTCTACGGTGCGGCAGGGCGCGCCAGCGATACGCGAGGCGTTTGCGGCTCTGAAGAAGTCCGGCCATGCCTATGCCATTGTCGATGCCGTCGCGGACGAAGATCTGCTCGCGCTCGGCGCTGCGTGCGCGGGCATGCCTTTGCTTAGCGGCGGCTCCGGCATCGCCATGGGCCTGCCAGCGAATTTCGGCATTCGCAAGGGCGCTGACGCCACGCTGCCCGCCGTCGGCGGGACCGCCGCGGTCCTGTCGGGCAGCTGCTCCGCCCAATCGAATGCGCAGGTGGCGCATTGGATGAGAGCGCGCCCGGCGTTTCGCGTCGATCCGTTGCGGCTCGCCGAAGGGGAGGATCTCGCCGCTACTGCACTGGCATGGGCGGGGCCGCTGCTGGCCGCAGGGCCGGTGCTGGTCTATGCCACGGCGGAGCCCGCCGCGGTGCGCGCAGTCCAGTCGCGACTCGGCGCGCAGCGCGCCGGCGAACTGGTGGAAGCCTGTCTCGCGCAGATCGCAAAGGGGCTGGTTGACAGGGGAGTGCGGCGCCTCGTGGTGGCGGGGGGCGAAACTTCGGGCGCCGTTGCTCACGCGCTCGGAGTAATGATGCTTCGAATTGGCCCGCAGATCGATCCCGGGGTCCCCTGGACGGCGACAACGGGCGAGCCCCGCCTCGCGCTCGCGCTCAAATCGGGTAACTTCGGCGCTATCGATTTCTTCACCAAGGCACTGGAGATTCAACCATGAGCGAAGCAAAGCTGCGGGAGGACATCTGCCGGCTGGGCGCTTCGATCTACGAGCGCGGCCTGACGCACGGCTCGACGGGGAACGTCAGCGCGAAGTGCGATGACGGCTGGCTGCTGACCCCGACAGGCTCGAACCTCGGCAGGCTCGATCCGGCGCGACTCTCGAAGCTCGACTGGAAGGGCAAGCTGGTTTCGGGCGATGCACCCTCCAAGGAAGCCTTCCTGCACCTCGCGATGTACCAGGAGCGCGAAAAAAACGCGGCCGTGGTGCACCTCCACTCGGCGCATTCGGTCGCCGTGTCGGTACTGGAGGGCGTGAATGGCGCCGACGTCCTGCCGCCCCTGACCGCGTATTACGTGATGCGCATCGGCGCACTCCCGCTGGTGCCGTATTTCGCGCCGGGCGACATGGCGCTCGCCGACGCGGTGCGCGGCTTCGCCGGACGGCACCATGCGCTGCTGCTCGCCAACCATGGTCCGGTCGTCGCCGGATCGTCGCTGTCAGCGGCCGCGGACGCCGTCGAGGAGCTCGAAGCGACCGCGAAACTCTTCCTTCTGCTGCGGCACGAGAAGCTGCGTTGCCTGACGCCCGAGCAGGTCGCCGACCTGCGGCGCAAGTATCCCGTCTGAAAGGCATGCCATGTACATCGTGACCGTAGCATTCGAAATCAAAGCGGAAAAGCTCGAGGCTTTCCGCGCACAAATGGTCGCCAACGCGCGCGCGAGCCGGGGCCAGGAACCCGGTTGCCTGCAGTTCGACGTTTGCGCCGATCCGGCGAAGCCCGAGTGCATTTTTCTCTATGAGGCCTATGTCGACCGGGCGGCGTTCGACGCGCATCTGGCCGCGGAACACTTCAAGGAATTCGACCGCACCGTAGCGCCCTGGGTTATGGCCAAGATGGTGCGAACCTACGACCGGCTCGATCCCCGGTGAAGTGATTGGTTCGACCTAGCCGTCCAGTCTGACCAGCTGGAAGCGCAGGTTTGCGCGCGCATCCTCTATCGGCGCAGTGCCGAGGGGTCGCGCTCGACTTTGGCATCAGCATGGAGAGCGCGGCGACCTACCGTAAGCGCGCCTTCCGGCGTTTCGGCATCGCCAGCCCCTGCACACTCGTCGCCAGCCTAGGTTGCATCCGGCCGGGGCCGCTGGCTGCGGT
Organism: Candidatus Limnocylindrales bacterium; assembly: GCA_038329515.1. Lineage (GTDB taxonomy): Bacteria > Chloroflexota > Limnocylindria > Limnocylindrales > CSP1-4 > JAFMJV01. Next base: position 9,724 of record JBBQNA010000119.1, read on the forward strand.
GCGGTCCATAGCGCGACGAAGACCGCAGCAAATGCGCCTTCATGGCGCGAGCAGCGCGGTCGGGCTTGCGCCCGAGCATGGCCGCGTAGATCGCCCGATGCTCGGCGAGCGACACGGCCGCCATGCCTTCGATGCGCACCGATTCCTTGTAGAAGGCCGAGAGCCAGTCGAGGATCGCGCGCAGAAAAACGGGGTAAAGGGGATTGCCGGCGCCGGCGGCGATGGCGGCGTGAAACGCCATGTCTTCCTCGTGGTAGCCGGCACCCGAATCGACAGCGCGCTGCTGCCGTTCGAGGGATTCGCCCAGCAGGGCGAGCGCAGCGTCCGACATGCCGAGGGTCGCCTCGCGGACCAGCGCCTGCTCGAAGGCGATGCGGGCCTGCTTCAGGTGCTCGAGATTGCGCGGCTCCGCCGTCAGCAGGTGGACGATCGATTCGTTGAGCCGCCCCAGAATGCGCGCGGCGGAGGGCGGCAGCACGCGCGCCCGCTCTCCGTGCGAGATCACGATCACCCCCATCGATTCGAGCAGTAGCAGGGCTTCCCGGACCGCGGGACGCCCGACGCCGAACTGCTCCATCAACTGCTGTTCGGAAGGCAACTCGTCGCCGGGCAGTGGATCCCCGGCGCGGATTTTCTCCAACAAGCGCTCAAGCAGGTGTTCGTGGAGACGACGACGCTGGATCAGGTCGGAGCGAGCCGGCATGTCAGGACACTATCACAGCGCGCGGCGCTCAGTCCTGGCGCGGGATCCCGCTTTCGCGCACGATGTTGCCGACGGCGAGGCTCTCGCGCCGCAGTTTCTCCGCATAGTCCGCGCCCGGCATGTACATCGAGACCACCTTCATGCGCTCGAAGTGGGTCCGCGTTTCCGCTGCGGCAACGGCGTCGCGGCAGGCACGCTGCAGGCGTTCGACGACGGCCTCCGGCGTCGCCTTGGGCACGAATATCCCTCCGTGGATCGAAAATTCCACCGGAAAACCGTGGTTGCGCATCAAGGGCAGCTGGGGCGCCTCTGCAAGGGGTGCCGAACGGAAAAGCGCGATCGGCCGCAGGTCCAGCTGCGCCGCGATGTTGAATGCGTCGGCGAAAAAATGAACCTGGCCCGTGCGCATGGCGACCGCAATGTCGGCCGA
>JBBQNA010000120.1:0-10805 GCA_038329515.1 Candidatus Limnocylindrales bacterium
ACGGCGGTTTACGACCCCGTGCTGCGAGCCGCACTTCGTTCGGCCGCCGCGGTGGAGGCCGTGCCCCTCGCCGAGGGCATCTACGCTGGCCTGCTGGGTCCGACGTACGAGACGCCCGCGGAGGTGCGCATGCTGGGTACCTTGGGTGCGAACGCCGTGGGCATGTCCACGGTCATGGAGGCGATCGCGGCCCACTGGGTGGGCATGCGGGTCGTTGGCGTGTCGCTCGTGACCAACAAGGGTGCCGGGCTCTCCGCGACCCCGTTGACGCACGAGGAAGTCCTGGTCGCTGCCAACGACGCTGGCCCGCGACTGGCCAGGATCCTGACACGGTTCGTCCGGCAGATGCCGGTAGAGGCCTGAGCGACTGGCCAGGACGCCTGAACGACCGACATGCGCCGCGGGTGCACCGAGCCCGGGTCAGACGGGCTTGAGCACCATCAGCCACAGGATGATCACGATGCCCAGCAGTCCGATGATGGCGCCGATCACCGGGCCCGGCTCTGGCAGCGCCCGGTCGAGCTCCACCCGGTCCACCTCGGCCTGACCGTCACCCAGCACAGTCGGCCGAAGCTGGGCGACATCGTGGGATACATGGCACCCAGCACGACCACGTGCACCACGACAGCGCCCCACAGCCAGTTGCGACCACTCGTGAATACCTGGATCTCGATGCCGGCCCAGACGCCGCCACGATGACCGCCGCGGATGCGCCGTGGGCGAGCATGAACAACAGGGTGCCCAGGATGTGGCGTAGACGATCCAGAGGTGCACGTTCGCCTCGTTCGCGGTCGTATCGGTCAGGTCGCCGGAGCTGGACGGTCAGGTCACCGGAGCTCGGCGGCCAGGTCGCCAGCGTCGCGTACATGCCGGGTGCCGAACTCCGGCAGGTCCGGCAAGCTATCCCACCGCGTGCCGACACCGCGCATGAAGTAGTCGTCCGCGGCCGCCCAGGTGTGACCCGCTCCGTGCCGTCGATAGATGAAGCCGATGGGCCACGTCTTGTACACCAGGCCACCGGCCTGCAGCACCCGGTCCAGCATGGCGCGGTCGACGCCTGCCCGGACCGGCCGCCAGCCGCCGAGTGCCTCCAGGTCGCCACGCGCGACCAGCAGCGTGCCGCCAGCGACCACCCGGTCGAACACGTCGGACGTCATGACGTCACGGCGGACGGTGATACCCATCTGGTCCAGCGTCACGAACTCGGCGCCCTTGCCAACGACTGCGGCGCCCGACAGTGCGCGGCCCACGACCAGGTCCCAGATGTGCTCCGGGCCGTAGATGTCGTCGTCGTCGATCTTGGCCAGCAGGCTGCCCGTCGCATGGCCGGTGGCGAGGCCGAGGGACTCGCCCAGGGTGGCGTCCGCTGGTAACTGCACGATGCGCACCGGCCGCACCGCCCGCGCGACCTCTGCCTCGAGCTCGGGGCATGACGCGACGCCGTGCAGGCCCACGATGATGTCCAGGCTCGGATAGGTCTGGTCACGCAGCATGCGGAGGGCCAGGGCGGCCAGCTTCGGCCGTCGACTGACCAGCAACGCCGTCACGGTCGGCGGCGCGACGGCGACTGCGGCGTCACGCCGGATGCGGTCAGGCAGGACGAGCGATGTGGCGTGGCCCCGGATGACGGCGCGTCGCTGATGCACGCTGCGGGTCTCCCACGCGAGTGCGTCCTCATCCGCTGTCGGCAGCGCCCGCGCCAACACAGCGGCGAGCTCCGGGGACAGGTGCGCCAGGATCGCGGCAGACAGGCTCTGGCCGTCCAGCACGACCCCCGACAGGGCCAGCCGGACCAACAACGCTGCGGCCGCGGCGGAGGGCACTCCCTGGTCGATGTCGCAGGTCAGCGACCAGCATGTGGTCGCATCGGGACGAACCGACGCCTGTATCGGGGCGTCCATGCCCATCCAGGGCCCCGCTAGCCCGGGCACGACCAGTCTCCAGCGTGGCCCGTCGTCGGTGTCCCGACACTCGAGTCGTCCGGATGCACCAGCAACCTTGGGTGCGACCCAGCGACGTGTCGGCTGTCCGCGGACATCCAGCAGCACCAGCGGCGCTGGCAGTCCCTCGATCACCATGCCCTGTCGCAGGACCGCCAGGGCCGTCGTCGGCACGACACCGAACCCTCGCGCTGTGCCGCCCCCCAGGACCAGCTCTGCGTCCGTGGCCGGCCCGCTGGGTGGCGGGTTGCCGGGTCCCCGCTTGGCACCACTGACGACGTCCACGACGGTGCCATCGGTCGCGGTCGGTCCCGAGATGGCGAAATGGGCCGCCACATCCGCGCCGGGCGCCAGCCACGCCGGCAGCCCAGCCTGGCTGCCGACCGACGGGCTCTGCGCGTAGGGCATCGATGCCCCCGGCACCAGCAACTCCAGGACCGCGGCGATGACCTCCCGGACGGGTCGTGCGCCGTTGAGGTGGACATGCACCAGGACACGGCCACTGCCCGCCCGCGGGAACCGCGCATCCACACGGCCGATGCCCGGGATCGGCCCCATGCGGCCCGTCCAGCCCGCGGCCGGGGAGCGCCACGCAGCGACCTCGATCCGGACGCGGCGGGCGCGCGTGGTCGCCACCGCGTCACGCCCGAAGTCGGTCAGGGCGGCGACGTCGGGCGCATCGACATGCACGCTGCGGACCATGGACGGGATGACGCGCGTCGTGCCCGTGCCACTCGACCATCGCACCCGATGCGAGATATCGGCCGCGGACACACGCCGCCGGTCTGGCACTCCGGCCTGCTGGTCGATGACCACGAGCCAGGGACGCGCCGGACGGGACTCCTGGAATGCCGCGACCTCCCGTCGGAGGCGCGCTGTCACCCGGTCAGCGATGCGCACCGTATCCTCCGAACCCTCACGCCAGGGAGGCCAGCGTGCAGCGTGCCTATGATACCGGCCACTGACTCGCTGACCCCGCCCATCTCAGCCCCGAGGTATCCATGCCCATCCGGCGCTTCTTCCGAGATCTCAACGACGGTGATGCAGCTGCACCCGCGAACCAGGCCGCCGCTGCGGCCAGCGTCCCGGCCGACCCGAATGCGGTGGACACGGACACGGTCCGGCGCATCGCGGCCCAGCTGGACGCGCTGCCCATGGAGCAGCGCAAGTTCATCGGTGGCTTCGCCTACGTTCTGGGTCGGGCGGCCCAGGCGGACCTGGACATCAGCGACGCGGAAGTGAGCTTCATGGAGCGCACGCTCATCGACGTCGCTGGTCTGAGCGAGGCACAGGCCGTGATGGTGGTCCAGATCGCACGCAGCCAGGCCGAGCTCCAGGGCGCCACAGAGGACTACCTTGTCACCCGCGAGTTCGCGGCATCCGCTTCCCGCGAGGACCGCGAGAAGTTGCTCCGGCTGGCCTTCTCCGTGGGTGCCGTGGATGACACCATCACCTCCGAGGAGTCGGCAGAGATCAACGCGATCGGCAAGGAGCTGGGCTTCGCACCGACCGACATCGACACCATGCGCATGGAATTCGCGGACAAGCTGTCAGTCATCCAGGAGATGCGTCGGCTGCAGACTGGCTGACGCGGACCCTGTCATGTCACGCGGCGACGTGGCATCATCTCGCTGGTCAGGGGACCCGCGACAAGGGGCCCGGACCTGAGGGAGGGAGACGCTGCTGTCGCAGATCCGTCGAGTCGAGTCACCTGCTCGCTCCTCGCAGCCTTCGCCGACGTCAGGGCCGAGCGGGCTCGGTCGCACCGTCGTCCTGAGCGACGGACGCACGCTGGGCTTCGATGACCTGGGAGACCCCGACGGTCCCGTGGTGTTCTACCTCCACGGCTTCGGCAGCTCACGCGTCGTGCGCCACCCGGACGACCACCTGCCGGGTGAGTTGGGCATCCGTCTCATCGCGGCCGACCGACCCGGCATCGGATTGTCCACGGGGGCACCTGGCCGACGCCTGCTGGACTGGCCGGCGGACGTGGAGCAGCTCGCAGATCGCCTGGGCATCGAGCACTTCTCGGTGCTCGGCTGGTCCGGCGGTGGGCCCTACGCCCTCGCCTGTGGCTGGTCCCTGCCGGACCGGGTGGATCGCATCGGCCTCATCAGCGCTGCGGCCCCGTTGACCCCGGGCGCGGACTACATGCTCCGACGCCATCGTGTCGCGTCGCGTGCGGCGGACAACGCGCCGTGGATGATCCGCATCGCCATGTGGCAGTGGTCGCGTGGCCAGCGCGCCGATCCCGAGCGTCATCTGGACAAGGCCATCGAGGGCATGATCGACGCTGACAAGCTGGTCCTCGAGGATCCCCGGCTGCGCCAGATGATGATCGCCAACGCGGATGAGCTGTACCGCCAGGGCGGACGCGGCCTGTATGACGAGGCGCTCATCATGGCCCGACCGTGGGGGTTCCCCATCGCGGGGGTGCGGTCGCCGGTGCGCCTGTGGCACGGGGAGCTGGACACGACCGTGCCCATCGGCATGGGGCGCTACCTTGCGGCCACGCTGCCCAACGCGGATGCCACGTTCTACCCCGCCGAGGCGCACCACCTGGTGTACGACCGGTGGCGGGAGATCCTCACCGACTTCGCGGGCGCGGTCGCGGTCCCGACCTGAGCCTCGTCAGCCGCCCCATGAGCCTCGTCAGGCCGCCCCTGGGGCCTCGTCAGGCGCCCGGGGGCCGGTGGCGCGCCATCCACGCAGCTGCCTGGGTGCGGCGTTGCAGGTCCAGCTTGGACAGGATGGAGCTGACGTAGTTCTTGACGGTCTTGTCCGACAGGAACACCTCGGCCGCGATCTCTCGATTGGTCTGGCCTTCGGCGACCAGGAGCAGGATGCGACGTTCCTGGGTCGTCAGACGCGCCAGCTCGTCGTCATCGTCGTCGTTGGCCATCCGACGCACGCGGTCGAGCACCTTGCCGGTGACCGCCGGGTCGAGCAGCGACCCACCCTTGCCGACCGTTTCGAGCGCCTTGACCAGGTCCCGCAGGCGCGTCTCCTTGAGCAGGTAGCCACTGGCGCCCGCGACGATGGCGGACAGCACCGCCTCCTCGTCGGGATAGCTGGTGAGCATCACGACCCGGGTGGCCGGACGGTCGGCGCGGATGTCCCGGCAGGCCTCGACGCCGGAGCCATCCGGTAGCCGCACATCCATCACCACGAGGTCGGGCTGGAAACGTGCGGCAGCTGTGACGGCCTCACCGACCGTGCCTGCCTGCGCGACCACCTGGAAGTTGTCGCGGCGGTCAAGAGCGGACGCGATACCTTCGCGGACCACCTCATGGTCATCCACGACCAGCACGGTCCAGGGCGTCGCACGCCCGGGTGTCGTGGGTTCGTTGCCCGGATCCTGTCCGTCGTTCACGCCTCGGACCTCCTGTGCTGGGTACCGACACCGGGGATGCGCAAGGTGACGGTGGTACCTGTGTCGGCGGCGCTGACTACCTCCAGCGTGCCACCCAGGGAGACCGCTCGGGAGCGCATGTTGCCGATGCCCTGATGGCCGGGGCGTGCGGCGATGCTGGCGTCGAAGCCGTGCCCGTCATCCGCGACCCGCAATGCCAGACCTGCCGCAGTCACGTTGACGACCACGTCGACGCGGTCGGCTGCAGAGTACCGGGCTGCGTTACTGAGCGCCTCACGCGCGATCTGGAGCACGTGACGACAGTCCGTGGGATCGAGCGCGGGTCGATCGTGCACCTGGACATCGATGGCCATCGTGGTACTCCGGGCGAGCTCCGCGGCCAATCGCCGCAGCCCGTCGCCCAGGTCCACGTGCTCCACGTCGTCCGTGCGGAGGCCGAAGATGAAGCCCCGGATCTCCCGGATGGCGTCGTGGATGCCATCGATGGCTCGGTCGATGCGTGCCTCGCCCCCGGCGCGGTCGTCGGCCATCAGCTCTGGCAGGTCCTCCAGGGACAGGCCCACGGCGTAGAGCGATTGGATGATGCCGTCATGCAGGTCACGGCCGATGCGCTCACGCTCCTGGAGCAGCGCCAGCCGGCCGAGACCGTCGTGCAGGCGGGCGGTGTGGATGGCCATCGCGGCCTGGCGCGCGAACGTCTCCACCAGACGCTGGTCGGCCATGCTGAAGCGCGGCGCGCCGATCTTGTCGGTGAGGTACAGGTTGCCCACGGGTCGCCCGGCGAGCACCACAGGCACGCCCAGGAAGGAGTGCATCGGCGGGTGACCGGCCGGGAACCCCGAGCGCCGCGGGTCGGTCATCACGTCGTCGATGCGCATGCTGTGTTGCTCGGTGATGAGCAGGCCCAGGATGCCGTGCCCCTGGGGGAGGGGACCGACCAGCCGACGCGTCGGCTCGTCCATGCCGCTGGTGATGAAGCGGGCGATGCGCCGATCAGGCCCCACGATCCCCAGTGCCGCGTACCGCGCGCCCACCAGTGGCAGCAGCCGGTCAGCGATGACCTGGAGCACGCCTTCCAGCGAGACCTCGCCGGCGATGGCGGCGGATGCAGCGTCGAGCGCCTCCAGCGCGTCGACCGGCAGGCCGGTATCAAGGTCGTGGTCGATCATCTGGTGCAAGCCTACCCTGCCCAGGACCGGCTCGGACGTGCTGGATGGCCCACCCCGAGGGGCCGGATGGCCGTAGTCCGGGCACGTGCGCGCGGACCAGCATGCGGCGCATGGATACCAAAGACGCAGCCCCGCTCCTGTCCACGATGCCCCGCAGGACCATCCTCCGGGGCGCCGCCTTTACCACCGTCGGCCTCGTCGCGGGGACCGTGGCATCCGCCTGTGCCGGCACGCGTGCCGGTTGGACGCCGAGACCCGGCACATCCGCACCGGTCGCCCTCGCGGCAGCGAGTGCCTCGCCCGCAGCCACCATGGCCATGGAGCCCGCGGCCTCTGCGGCTGCCAGCGCCATGCCCAGCATGGATGACGAGGCCGAGGCGGTCGTCAAGCGCTTCCTGGATGGTGAGTGGCAGCAGGTGCCGGGCTATGGCAACCAGCTGCTCCAGCCGACCATCGATGGCGACACCAAGGTCTTCGACATGACCATCAGTCCCATCGTGCACATGCTGAACGCCTCGCTGGACCCCATCGACGCCCTCGGCTTCAATGGCACCTGGCCGGGCCCGCAACTGCGGGTCACGGAGGGCGACACGGTCCGAGCCGTGTTCGCCAACCACCTCGATGAGTCCACCGGCATCCACTTCCATGGGCAGGAGCTGCCCAATGGCATGGACGGCGTGCCATTCTTCACCCAGGCGCCCATCAAGCCCGGTGAGTCGTTCACGTACGAGTTCACCGCGAAGCCATCCGGCTCCCACATGTACCACTCGCACCACAACGCCACCGACCAGGTGGGGCGGGGCCTGCTGGGTGCGTTCATCGTCGACCCGCTCGATCCGGCGGAGGGCTACGACGTCAAGTACGGCGCGACCCAGGACATCGTCTGGATCAGCAACGACGCGTTCGGTGGCTTCACCATCAATGGCCGCCAGTTCCCGGCCACCGCGCCCATCGTCGCGAAGCAGGGCGAGCAGATCGTCATCCGCTTCATGAACGAGGGCGTGATGATGCATCCCTGGCACCTGCATGGCATGCCGATGCGGGTGGTGGCACGTGATGGCTACCCGCTGGGTACCGCCGCGTTCACGGCAGACACGCTGGGTGTCAACCCGGGCGAGCGTTGGGACGTGGTCATCGACTGCCGCAACCTGGGAGCGTGGGCGTTCCACTGCCACGTGCTGCCGCACGCCGAAGGTCCCCACGGCATGTACGGCATGGTGACCGCGCTCATCGTCCAGTCGTGACATGAGCACCATCGTGCTCGCCACTGACCTCACGGACACCTCGGCCCTGGCCGTTGTCCGGGGCGTGGACCTGGCACGTCGATTGGGCGCCCGGTTGCTCATCGTCCATGTCCTGGACCTGGGCCGGCTGTCCGGCCTGGGCCGCCACGAGCGGATCGACCAGGCACGCGCGGAGCGAGAGCCGGTGTTGATGGAGCTGGTCCGGACCATCCGGACCCAGGGTGTCGACGCGGAGTTCCTGCTCTGGACCGGGGCCGCCTCCGATGGCATCACGGAGGCGGCTTCTTCCGAGTCGGCCGAGTTCATCGTGGTCGGGACCCGCGGCCGACGGGGCGCCGAGCGGATGCTCCTCGGATCCGTCTCCGACCGCCTCATCCGGACCAGTCGGGTGCCGGTCCTGGTGGTGCCAGCGGACCTCGTGGCTGCCTGACGGTCGCCATCGGCCCGCGCCGCGCGTGCCATGTGGCAGCATGCGCGGGTGACGACCGACAGTCCCGATGATGTGACGCCGCCGCGCCCCGCTGCAGCGGCCGCGCCAGATCCCGCGACCACACCAGCTCCCGCCAAGCAGGCGTCACCGGCGCCGGTCCTCCATGGCGTGCCGGACCTCCCGGGTGACCTCGGGGAAACGCCGGGGACCGGCATCACCGCAGCCGAGGCGGCTGCCCGCGCTGCTCGAGGCCTGGGCAACGATGCCCGCATCGCCACTGGTCGGACGTACGCCGAGATCCTGCGCGACAACGTCCTCCAGCCGGTCAATATCCTGCTGGGCATCATCTGCGTGGTCCTGGCTGCCCTCGGCCTGTTCGGGGACGCGGCTGTGACCATCGTGCTGGTGCTGGTCAACATCGTGGTCGGCCTCTTTCAGGAGGTGCGCGCCAAGCGCAGCCTCGACCGCCTGTCCGTGCTGACACGGCCCACCTCGACCGTCATCCGTGATGGCGAGGAGCTGACCCTCGACCCCAGCGGGGTGGTCCTGGGCGACCTGGTCGTGGTCCGTCGAGGCGACCAGTTGCTGCTGGATGGCAAGGTGTCGTGGGGCACATTCCAGGCTGACGAGTCGCTGCTGACCGGCGAGTCGGACCGCATCCCCAAGCCGCTCGGTGCCGAGGTGCTGTCGGGCAGCTTCTGCGTGGATGGCGAGGCACGATATGTGGCCACGCGGGTGGGCGCCGGGACCTTTGCCAACCAGCTGACCGCCGGCGCACGTGCCTTCCGTGCCGACCGTACGCCGCTCCAGCAAGACGTGGCGCGCGTCCTGCGAGGCATGAGCCTGTTGGTGCTCGTCGCGGCGGTACCCGTCCTGTTTCGCCTGTACGAGCAGTTCGGCACGCTGCCGGCTGTCGAGACTGCGCGGGCGGCCGCCGTGCTCGTGGCACTCATCCCGCAGGGCCTGGTGGTCATGATCACCGTGACCTATGCCATGGCCATCGTGCGCCTGGCGGGCCAGAAGGCACTCATCCAGCGCTCCAACGCGGTCGAGTCCATGAGCCGTGTGAGCGTCCTGTGCCTGGACAAGACGGGTACCCTGACCACGCCCGAGATCGAGGTCGCCGAGGTCCATGCCCTGACCGACGACGCGGAGCTCGCGCGCTGGCTGGGCTCCTTTGTGGCTTCCACGACACTCCAGAACCGCTCGTCCGATGCCATCCGCGAGCGATACCCCGAGGGCACGGCGCTCTCGGTCGTAGAGGAAGTGCCCTTCTCGTCGGAATTGCGCTGGAGCGGCATCCGAGTCGCCGACGGCGAGCTGGCGGGTTCCCTGGTCCTGGGCGCGCCGGAGGTGCTCGGGCCGAACCTGGCTGCCGTGCCAAGCGGCCACGGAGCCATGGACCAGCTGGTCCACGAGAAGGCGGAGCAGGGACTGCGCGTGGTGCTGTTCGCGTGCACGCGGGGCACGACGACGGCCCTGCTGGAAGGGGATGTGGCCCAGTTGCCATCGGACCTGGAACCCATGGGCGTGCTCGTGCTCCAGGAGCGGATCCGACCTGATGCGCGCGCCACGCTGGCGCGCTTCGCTGATGCCGGCGTGACCCTCAAGCTCATCTCGGGCGACAACCCGGTCACCGTGGCGGCCTTGGCACGGCAGGTCGGCCTGAGCCTGGATGGCGATGCTATCTCCGGTCTGGAGCTGGCGCAGATGGATGACGACCAGCTCGCCGAGGCGGTCCGGACCCGATCGGTGTTCGGGCGGGTGCCGCCGTCACTCAAGGCTCGTCTGGTCGGCAGCCTGCGCGAGAGTGGGGAGTGGGTCGCGATGGTCGGCGACGGCGTGAATGACATCCTGTCCCTGAAGCAGGCACAGCTGGGCATCTCGATGCAGAGCGGCAGCCAAGCGACGCGTGCGGTGGCGGACATCGTGCTGTTGGACGATTCCTTCTCGGCGCTCCCCGAAGCCGTGCTCGAGGGCCAGCGGATCATCTCCGGGATGCACGACAGCCTGGCGGTCTTCCTGACCCGCGTGCTGTACATGACGCTGGCCATCCTGGGCGCCGCCCTGCTGGGTCTGCCGATGCCCGTGGACCCCAAGCTCAACACGGTGGTGGCGTTGCTCACCGTGGGCATCCCGGCGCTGTTCCTGGCGTTCTGGGCTCGACCCAAGCGCTCCTCGCTCGACGCGCTGCGCCAGATCCTGCGGCTGGTCGGGCCGCCTGCGGTGGCGCTGGTCATCCTCGGCCTGCCGCTCTACTGGTGGGCCGACCCGGCCACGGATGTCGACCGGGCGCGGACGCTGTTCACCACCTTTGCAGTGTTCTGCGGGTTGGCACTGCTGGTCCTGCTCCACCCACCCGTCCGGCTCGCTCCCGAAGACGGTGACGAGCGTCTTCCGGACCGCCGGCCGACGTTCCTGGCCGTGGCCATGCTGGCCGCCTTCGGGTTGTTCTTCGTCATCCCGCCCGTGCGCGACTTCTTCGAATTGACACCCCTGGCTGTGTCAGATGTGGCCGTCACGGGTGTCCTGGCCGTCATGTGGGTCGGGCTGGTGGTCGTGCTCTGGCACACCCGGATGTACGACCGCGTGATGAGCGCGGTGCACCACCTTCGCGGCCGCATCGGCGATCAGCCAGCCGCCTGAGCC
>JBBQNA010000121.1:0-10752 GCA_038329515.1 Candidatus Limnocylindrales bacterium
GAATGCCAAGGAGGTGTTCGTCCAGCATGCGCAGACCGGAGAGCCGGTGGCTGGCATCGTGGCGGCCCTGGGCTTCAAGCGCATCAGCGATACCGGGGCGCTGCTGAGCGCGGCGCAGGCCGTCATCGATGCTCACCCGGCAGCGGTGGCGGACGTGCAGGCGGGCAAGGTCCAGGCTATCGGCTTCCTGACGGGCAAGGTCATGCAGCAGACGCGCGGCCAGGCGGACGCCGCGACCGTGGGCGCGTTGCTCCGCGAACTGCTCGGACTCGGCTGACCGATGCCGCTGACGTGCTGCTGAACGTCATCCTGTGGGTCGTGGGCCTGCTGCTGATCGTGCTCGGGATCTGGCAGGTGCGCCAGCCGCTCGGGCACTACCGGTCGCTCGAGGCGACGCAGGCCAGCCTGCGCCGCTATGACGACTGGCGCGGCGGACGGCTCGCGGATGACGGTGGCCGCACGGGTGCCGACGAGATGCGCGACCTGCTGCGCAACCGGGTCCGCCTGTGGGTGGCCGTCATCATCGTGGGTATCGTGCTCATCGTGGCGGGCTTCATCGTCCGCTGACCGAACTGACCCGCCGGCGTTGGCGTCAGCGCGACGTCTGCGGATGATGTGAACGATCCGAGGGATCCGGTCGGTAGCCACTGGTTCGAACTCGGCGATCCGGGGCCGCGCCCGTCTGCGCGAGCCGGAATGCGCATCATCCGCACAACAGCGGTGCAGACCAGGCCCGTGGTCGCGTTGCAGGGTGCCGCGCCCGTGTCAAGAGGCATCCGCGTTGCCATCATCCGCACAGTCGGTGCGATCGGGCCGACGATCGATCACGGGTCGCCGACCCGCCAGCCGCGCAACTCGATGGCCGTGCAGCGGTCCATGACCACCTCCAGCCCGGCCGTGCGCGCGATGGCCGCGGCCTCCCAGTTGACGACACCCAGTTGGAGCCACAGCACGCGCGCCCCGACCGCGACCGCGGAGCGAGCCACGTCCGGGATGTGCTCGGCACGCCGGAACACATCGACAAGGTCCACCGGTCCGGTCTCCACCACGGCCGCCTCCAATGTGGGCCAGCAGCGGATGCCCTGCACCTCCGACGCGTTGGGATTCACGGGCACGCAATCGAACCCGGCCGCGACGAGGGTCCGCATCACTCCGTAGCTCGGTCGCCAGGCATCGGGCGAGGCTCCCACGACCGCGATGCGTCGACATGCCCGGAGTGCTGCGGCGATGGCCGCGTCATCGAGCGTCGGGACCGGGCCGGTCCCTTCCTGGAGGTCCAGGATGTCGCGCGTCCGACGCAGGTCGTCCGCCCGGGACGGCATCAGGTGACGCTCTCACGCTCGTACGGTTTGCCGACCGCGGCCGGTGCGATGCTGCGACCCACCACGCCCGCCAGGACGATGATGGTCACGAGGTACGGCAGGGCGCTGTAGAACTGCGTCGGGATGCCCGACAGCAGGGCACCCAGCTCCTTGAGGTCGCCTGCCGGCGTCTGGAACCGGATGGCCGTGCCGATGGCGTCCGCCGTGGTGAACAGCAGCGCCGCACCGAACGCGCCCAGGGGTGTCCAGCGGCCGAAGATGAGCGCCGCCAATGCGATGAAGCCACGGCCGTTGGTCATGCCGCTCTGGAAGCTGTTGCCGTACTCGAGCGTGAACCAGGCACCGGCAAGGCCGGCGAAGATGCCGCCCAGGATGACGTTGCGATAGCGCAGCCGGATGACGTCGATGCCCAGGGTCTCGGCGGCCTTGGGATGCTCGCCGACCGCCCTGGTCCGGAGGCCCCAGCGGGACCGGAACAGGAGCACCTGGAGCACGACCACCGAGAGCAGCATGGTCAGCACGATGGGGCCCTGGTGGAACAGCGCCTCGAACAGCCAGCCGACATACGGCAGGTCCGTGAGGGCTGCCGGCGGCACCCACTTCTTGAACGATCCAGCCGTGGACAGCGCCTGGCCGCTGATGAGGATGTTGAGGTAGCCGGTCACGCCGACCGCCACGATGTTGATGATGGTGCCGCTGATGATCTGGTCGGCACGCACGCTGATGCTCAGCCAGGCGTGCGCCAGGGACACGATCATGCCCGTGGCGACGGCCACGATGAGCCCGCCGATGAGTGCTGGCGTGGCCCCGAACGCGCCCGCGATGGGGGTCTGGTCCGGCCAGATGACGATCAGCATGGCTGCTGTCACCCAACCCGTGAAGGCGGACATCAGCATCATTCCCTCGATGCCGATGTTGACGACTCCGGAGCGCTCGTTCATGAAGCCGCACAGCGCGCCAAGGGCGATGGGGCAGGCCAGGACCACGATGATGGGCGCGATGAGCGGCAGCACCTGGATGAGGTACGCCACCAGCTGGAACGCAAGGCCGATGACCGGGATGCCGTACAGCACGTCCATCAGATGCTCGTCTGGCCCCCGTAGGAGCGGGTGACCGTGGTCTCTGCCGGCACGCCACCCACGCCCGTGGACCGGATGCGGAACCACTTGCGGAGCACCACCTCCGCCGCCAGGAAGAACAGGATGATGCCCTGGAGCAGGTCGATCATCTGGACCGGGATGTGGGCGTCGACCTGCATCTGGCCGGCCCCGGCGCGCATCGCCCCAAAGAGCAGGGCCGCGAGCAGGATACCCACGGGATGTGCCCGACCCAGCAGCGCGACAGCGATGGCATCGAAGCCCAGGGAGGTGGAGTAGCCGATGGGCATATAGCCCGTGAGGCCCAGGATCTGCACCCCGCCCGCAAGGCCCGCCAGCAACCCCGACAGGGACATCGTGAGGATGAGCAGAAACTTGGGATGCATGCCCGCGTATCGGGCGGCGTCGGGGTTCGCGCCAACGGCGCGGATCTCGAAGCCAAGGGTGCTCCGGTACAGCAGCCACCAGACGGCCGGCACGGCCAGCGCTGCGATGAGGATGCCCAGATGGCCATTGCGCCCGAACAGGACAGGCAATGACGCGTTGCCGACGGAGATGGTCCGGGCGAAGGAGGCCGTCGGGTCACGCAGGGGCCCCGTGATGAGGTACGCGATGATGAACACCGCGATGTAGTTGAGCATGATGGTCGTAACCACTTCGTGGGCACCCGTGAACGCCTTGAGCGCGCCTGGGATGAAGCCCCAGGCGGCGCCGACCAGCAGGCCGGCCAGCAGTGCTGCGGGCACCGCGACGAAGGGCGACGACGAGGCCAGCAGCCCGCCAACGAACGCCGCGGCCAGCCCGGCCAGCAGGAACTGGCCCTGGGCGCCGATGTTGAACAGGCCACCCTTGAAGCCGAGGCCGACGGCGAGGCCGGCCAGCAGCAGCGGCGCCGTCTCGACGAGCGTCTGGACGATGGCATTGAAGTTGCCGTCGACCCACTGCTCGGGCGTGCCGAGCGAGCCCTTGATGAGCGCCGCGTACGCCTGGAACGGGATCCGGACGTCGAACGAGCCGTCGATGAGCGGGCTGGACAGGACCATGATGACTGCGCCCACGATGAGCGCGAGACCGATGGCCAGGAGTGGCACCACGAGGGTGTCCCGGATACGCGTGCTCACGCCGGTTTCCCGGGCGCGGACGCTGCGGTCGCGGGAGCCGGGCCTTGGGCGCCGCCCGTCGCCATCAGCAAACCGACCTCGTCCTTGTGGGCCGTGCGACCGTCCAGGAAGGCCACCAGCTTGCCGCGGTACATCACCGCGATGCGGTCGGATAGCTCCATCACCTCGTCCAGCTCCGCGGACACCAGCAGGATGGCCGTACCCGCATCCCGCTTCGCGATCGCCTGGCGATGGATGAACTCGACGCTGCCGACGTCCAGGCCGCGGGTCGGTTGGTCGAGCACCAGCAGTGACAGCTCGCGGTCGAACTCGCGCGCCACGACGACCTTCTGCTGGTTACCACCGGACAGCGCACCGACCGTGACATCGGGGCCAGGTGTCCGGATGTCGAACTGCTCGATGGCTTCCACGGCCCGCGCCCGGATGGCCGTGTCGTTGCGCACCTTGTGGTGGGAGTAGGGCTGGGCGTAGTAGTCGGTGAGCACCAGGTTGTCGGTGATGGGCCAGGACAGCACGACGCCGAAGCGGTGTCGGTCGGCGGGCACGAAGGCGACACCCATCTCGTGGAGGTCGCGCGGGCCGGTCATGGTCACGTCCCGGTCCCCCAGCCGGATGCTGCCGCTGGTCGGGCGGCGAAGGCCCGTGATGGCCTGCACCAGCTCATCCTGGCCGTTGCCGGCGACGCCCGCGATGCCCAGGATCTCGCCCGCGCGGACATCGAACGTTGCGCCCTCCACGGCGACCCGGCCTCGGTCGCTCTTGACCACGAGGTCCTGCACCGACAGCATGACCTCGGCGGGGTGGCTCTCGCCGCGGGGCACGGTCAGCTGGACCTCGCGACCGACCATCAGCTCCGCGAGATCGTCCTCGTCCGTCTGTGCGGGGATGCGTTCGCCCACGACCTTGCCCCGCCGGATGACGGTGATCCGGTCGGCGATCTCCATCACCTCGTACAGCTTGTGGCTGATGAATACGATGCTGTGGCCCTGCTGTGCCAGCCGGCGCAGGACGAGGAAGACCTCCTGCGTCTCCTGGGGCGTGAGCACGGCCGTCGGCTCGTCCAGGACGAGGATGCGTGCGTCGCGATAGAGGGCCTTGAGGATCTCCACCCGCTGCTGCCATCCGACTGACAGGCGGCCGACCTTCTCGTCGGGATCGATGTCGAAGCCGAAGCGGGTGCCCAGGTCGCGGATCCGCTGGCGAGCCTCACGGCGGTCCAGGAAGATCCGACCGCGCGTCGTTTCCTCGCCCAGGAGGATGTTCTCGGCGACCGTGAGCACCGGGATGAGCATGAAGTGCTGGTGGACCATGTTGATGCCGTGATGGATGGCATCGGTGGGGCCGCTGATGTGGATTTGCTCGCCGTCGAGCAGGATCTCACCCTCATCGGGCCGCGCCAGGCCGTACAGGATGTTCATGAGCGTCGACTTGCCCGCGCCGTTCTCGCCCAGCAGGGCGTGGATCTCGCCCGGGCGGATGGTGAGGTCGATGTGGTCGTTCGCGACCACGCCGGGATAGCGCTTGGTGATGCCACGCATCTCCAGCGCAGGTGCACTGACGGGTGCGATATCGGGCAGGATCGGGTCAGCCATGGGTGTCCCTGGCGCTCCGGGATACACGGACGGGCCGACCACGAGGGTCGGCCCGTCCGAAGCGGTTCGGGGTGGCGTCCGTGACCGGACGTTCCGGGACCTTAGGGTGCCGGCGAAGCCAGCGGGTCGAGGCTGCCATCTGCCATCGCGCTGAAGGCTGCGTCGACCGCGGCCTGCGTCTCGGGCGTGATGGCCGACGCGAAGTCGTAGAACGGGGAGAGGCCGATGCCATCGTTGGCGGCGTTGTAGAGGACGTTGCCGCCCACTGCAGTGCCGTTGGCCGCGGCGATGACCGCGCTGTCCACTGCGTTGGACAGCTTCTTCTCGGCGCTGGTCAGGATGCAGGCATCCGACTCGGGGGTGGACAGGTGCTGGTCGACGTCAACGCCGATGCCCCACACGTCGGGGTTCTGGCCCTTGGCTTCGCAGACAGCCTGGAGCACGCCGTTGCCGGTCTTGCCCGCGGCCTGGAACACGACGTCGATGTCCGGGTACAGCTGCATCAGCTGCTCCGCGAACGCCTTGCCGCCGGCCGGGTCGTTGAAGGCCTTGCCCAGGTCGTCAGAGACGTACTGGATCTCGACCTTGATGTCCGGGTTGACCGACTTGGCGCCGGCGGCGTAGCCGTTGGCGTAGTTGGCGACTGCCGGGATGAAGTCGGCACCGCCGATGACGGCGATGTGCTGGCTCTTGCTGACGTTGGCGGCAACGATCCCCGCGAGGTAGCCCGGCTGGGCCTCCGCGAACACGACGCCCTGGTAGTTGGGCACGAGCACGGCCGGATCGCCGGCGCAAGCGAAGGTGCCGTCATTGGCGCCCGTCTCGTCGAGGCAGATGCCCTGGTCGACACCGATGAAGTAGATGTCCGGGTTCGCCGTGGCGGCTGCCAGGGTGTCCGCGCCCATGGCGAAGCCGATGGTCACGATGACGTTCGCGCCGTTATCGACGAACGTCTGGATGTTCTTGGCATAGTCGGCGGACGACGTGGTGACGATGCTGTCGGCGGTGCCGCCGATGTCAGCCGCGCCGCGCTGTGCGCCTTCCCACGAGAACTGGTTGAAGTTGCGATCGTCAAGGGTGCCGACGTCCGTGACGACGCCGACCTTCCAGCCCGTGGCCGCCATCGAGGCAGCGGGGCTCTGCGCGCTGACGGCGCCGCCCACGAGCAGGCTCGTGGCCGCGACGACGGTCGCCAGCGTAGCGATACGGGTCCTCCGCATTCGTTCCTCCTGTGGTCCGGCCCCGTTCCTGGGATGGTCGGGCATCCGGTCGGGTGTGGTCGCGACCGGCTCCTCCACCGGTCTGATAGATCATCGTAGCCGGTCCGGGCCGCCGGGACCACTCGCAGTCGACACGGGACGGGTGCCACGCGCTCGTGGATGGCTAGGGTGTGGCGACCGTGATGCGCACGTCGTCCACGCCGGCCTCGATGCTCGCGTCCGGGCCTGCGTCCACGACCATGAGCTGCACGGCGACGTCCTGGCCGTCGAGCGACGCCGGCAGCGCTACCCGCAGCGTCCGCCACGTCGGGAGGTGCGTCGTCCCGTCGCCGGCCACGGTCAGGGCAGTGAAGAGCACGCCCGTGGTGCCGGTGCCGATGATGCGCACCGCGAACCGGTCATCGGCATCCGCGGCGGCGGACATGCCCGTCCAGTAGCGTAACCGGAGGGTCGCGGCCTGGCCCGCAGGCAGCCGCACGAACCGGGACCGGACCGTCGTCCGGCCACCATCGACGTCATCGCCACGCGCCGTGCCCGTGACCAGCACCGACCGCCCGGAGACCGCGGAGCCAAGCTGGTACGTGGATGCGACGGGATCGCCCCGTCGCCAGATGCCGGCGCGTGCCGTATCGGTGTCGTCGGCATCGATGGACCAGCCGCGTCCGATCTCCAGGTCGTCGTACAGCGGCCCACAGTACGCACTGGCCTGATCGATGGCGCGGTACGGACAATCGGCGATGTCGATGAGGTAGAGCAGTGCCTCCCGATTGCGCAGGGTCTCGCGGCCGATGACCTCGTCCGGTGGGTAGAACCGGTCGACCGCGTTGCCGCTCCCCGGATACAGCTCGAACGTGAACGCGAAGATGCGCTGGCTGCCATAGAGCCAATCGATCTCGGTGCCCGGCTTCTTGCCCAGGTCACCCGACTGCAGGGCCCGGTAGCCGTTGGTGGCAGCCATGGCTCGACCCATGGCCACAAGGACCTCGCGGTCCAGCCGGGTCATGTCCGGGGGCACGTTGGTGGCGCTCCGGCTGTAGGGCCAGAGCACCAGCTGGCCCGTGGTGTGGAACGTGATGTGGGTGCGGATGCGCTGGAGGCCACGCACCCGACGCGACAACACGAAGTCCCGCACGGCTCGGGTCTCGGGTGCCGACCAGGCGTGGGTTCCGGAGTACGTGTTGGCCTGGGGTAGCCCACCGGCCTGCCAGCCGTAACCGTAGTTGCGATTGAGGTCGGTGCCCGTGGCGCCGGTACCCGGCGTTGGTTGCCGGTTCTTGCGCCAGCCCTTGAACGCGCCGCCTCCGAATGGCCCGCCACCCAGGTCGTGCTGCAGGCCGTCCGGATTCACCATCGGGATGATCCAGATGCGCCGAGTGTCCACGAGCCGTGTGACCTGCCGCCCGAGTGACGTGTCCTGGCCGTATCCGTCCGCCAGCAGGTGCGCGGCATAGAGCGTCATCTCCGGCGTCAGATGCTCCCGCCCATGGTGGAGCGCATCCAGGAGGACCTCCGGCTCGCCCTCGTCACGGCCCACCTGGTCGCTGATCTCCAGCGCCCAGATGATGCGTCCCTGATGGCTGCTGCCGATAGGGAAGACACGCACGATGCCGGGGTGATCGTGCTGGAGCTGGTGGATATCGGCCACCATCTCGGTGTAGTCGTGATAGCCCGCGTCATCTACGGGGTAGCGGTTCTCGGCGCTCGCCGGCATGCTGCCGACACCCAGCAGCACGATGGACACCAGCGCGGCCAGCCAGCGATGCCGCGGGTTGGTCAACGATCGCTCACGGTGCAGCGACGGTGATGCGCACGTCGTCCACGCCGGCCTCGACGGTCGCATCCGAGCCACCATCAGAGGCGAACAGTTCGATCGCCACGTTCTTGCCGCGGAGCGAGGCAGGGATGGACCATGTGAGCGTCGTCCAGGCCGGTGTCCGCGGCGCACCGCCATCGTCGCTCACCGTGAGCGCGGTCGCCAGGACACGGCCATCGGACGGACGCACCAGGCGCACCCGGAACCGGTCGCCCGTGCCGGCATCCGCGGACATGCCCACCCAGTAGCGGAGCCGCAGCGTGGCTGACCTGTTCGATGGCAGGTGGATGGATCTCGACCGGATGATCGTCCGGCCACCGTCGACATCCGCGCCCATGTGCCGGCCGGTCACCAGCACCGACTGCCCGGAGATCGCGGATCCGAGCTGACGCGTGGATGTCGCCGGGTCGCCGCGCTGCCAGAGGCCGGCATCCGCGGTGTCCGTGCCTTCGGGGTCGGTTCGCCAGCCGCGAGCGACCTCCATGTCGTCGTACAGCGGCCCGCAGTACGCAGCTGCCTTGCCGGTCACCCGGTATGGGCAGTCGGCCTGCTCCATGAGGTACAGCACCGCGGCGCGGTTGCGCTTCGTCTCGCGGCCGATGAGCTCGTCCGGTGGATAGTGCCGGGTGCTGGAGGTATCGGCGTTGGTGGGATACAGCTCGAACGTGAAGGCGAAGATCCGCTGTGTGCCGTACAGCCAGTCGATCTCATCACCGTACGTGGGGTACAGGTTGCTTGACTGCTGGGCGGTATAGCCGTTGGTCCTGGCCATCTTCTGGCCCATCCGGCGCAGCGCCAGCTCGTCGATCGTGGTCATATCCGCGGGCACGTTCCGGTAGGTGTGGCCGAAGGGCCAGAGCACGAACTCGCCAGCCGTGTGGAACGAGATGTGGGTCACGATGCGCTGCAGCCCGCCGATCCGGCGGCTCAGCACGAATTCGCGGATGGCTCTCGTTTCGGGTGCCGAGAAGGGCTGCTTGCCTCGATAGTTGATGGAGCTCGGGCTCCTGTCTCCCTTGGACCACGCGTAGTCGTAGTTGCGATTGAGGTCCGTGCCCACGGAGCTGGAGCCCGCGTTCGGCTGCCGGTTCTTGCGCCAGCTGCGATACGGGTCGCCACCCAGGTCGTATTCCAGGCCGTCCGGGTTGACCATGGGGATGATCCAGATGCGCCGTGTGTTCACGATCTTCGTGACCCGCTTGCCCGTGGCCGTTGTCTTGCCGTAGTTGCTGGTCAGCAGACCCAGGATGTACAGCGGCATCTCGCCCGAGAGGTGCTCGCGCGCGTGGTGCAGCCCGTCGAACATGACCTCGGGCTCACCCTCCTGCTGTCCGACGTGGTCACTGACTTCGGCCACCCAGATCTTGCGACCGTGGTAGCTCTCACCGATGGAGAACACACGCACGATGTCGGGGTACTGCGCCTCCGCGTCGCGGAGCGCCTGGAGCATCTGGGGATAGTTGTGGTATCCCGAGTCACGCGCCGGGTAGTCGTTCTGGGCAGCCGCGGCAGGCCTCGGTGTGCCGGCCAGCAGGCTCGACGAGACGAGCGCGGCGAGCATCCCCATCACGAGCACGGCGCGACCGCGCATGTATCTCTCCCCAACGATCCCCGGAAGTCGGGTCATGGTAGTCCGTGGGTCGGAGGAGCATCCCGAGACCCGAAGGCACATGACCGAGGAGGACCTCTGGGCGCGCACTGGCAGGCAGACTGCTCGCTCGATGTCGTGGTCAGCGGCGCCCAGCCGTCGTTGACATCCCGCACCGCGCGCTGCGCGGGGTGCTATGCTCCGCCACGCTTCGGTCGTGGATGAGAGGGGTTCAGCGTTGCGAGACGCTGCACGGGAGGCGTTCGCCGCTCCCCGCGTGGCAGTCATCGAGGATGACTCGGTCGTTCGTCACGAGTTGACGCAGGTCCTTACGGGGGCCGGCTATCGCGTCAACGCTGTCGCCGATGGCGAGAACGGCCTGCACGCGGTCCATGAACACCAACCGGATCTCCTGATCCTGTCACTCGCCGTGCCGCGGTTGGACGCGTTCGAGCTGCTTCGCCGGCTACGTGCCGATCCTCGCACTGCGACACTGCCCGTACTGGCGCTCACGGAGCAGACGGCGTTCGATCAGCGGATGCGTGCGTTCGACGCGGGCGCCGACGACGTGCTGCTCAAGCCCTGCCACCCCGCCGAGTTGCTGGCGCGTGTCCGGGGACCGCTGCGCCGTCGGGACGGACCGCGGCGGATGGAGCTGGCGCACTCCATCGTGGTCGCGTTGTCGAACGCGGTCGAGGCCAAGGATCTGGAGCTCAAGGACCACTGTCGCCACATGATCTATCGGGCCGCGCGGCTGGGGGCGTTCGTGGGCCTCCGGGGGGCGGAGCTCGAGAGCGTCGCGCACGGCGCCCTGCTGCACGATATCGGCAAGATCGCCATCCCGGTCCAGCTGCTGCACAAGGTGGAGCCGCTGACAGACGACGAGTGGGCCCGGCTGCGGCGCCACCCGGAGATCGGGACCAACATCTGTGGGCCCCTGGATGCGGCCCGCGAGATCGCACCCATCATCCGTCACCACCATGAGCGCTGGGACGGTTC
>JBBQNA010000122.1:0-10515 GCA_038329515.1 Candidatus Limnocylindrales bacterium
CGCTGGGGGTCCCCGCGCCTGCCGAAACGGTGGTGATGACGGCGGACTGGACCGAGACGCCCGCGCCAAAGCGGAGCGTGTCCGCCAGGTCATAGCGGGCGGGGCCCGCGCCGGCATTGGCGACGCCCAGATCGTAGCCGATCGTCCAGGTGCCGTTGCCGTTGGCGACCGGGCTGCCGACCTGCGTCTTGGTGGTCGACAGGAGTGCGAACGGGGCGCAATCGGTTGCCGGCGTGACGACACCATTGCTGGTGAGCATGGTGTCGTTGCGCAGGCCGGTGCCGATCTCGGCGCCGGTCAGGCTACAGTCGGAGGAGGCGTTGGTGCCCGTGGCCGGGTCGACCAGCACTCGCACCGTGATGCGATAGACATGGCTGGCCGTCGCCGCGATGGCCTGACCCGTGACCACGCCGGTCGTGCCCTCGCCGTCCCAGGCCGGGTTCGTGGTGATGCCGCCGGGGGTCGTGTTGCTGATGTCGGCGGAGCCGACCACGATGGTCGCACCCGTGCCGAAACGGAGGGTATCGGTGAGGCTGTAGCTGCCGGCACCCGAGCCGAGGTTGGTGACGGTCACGTCGTACGTCACGTCACGCACACCGTCGGTGCCCAGCAGGACCTCCGCCACCGTCTTGGTGATGCGCAGGGCCGGAAACGGGGCGCAGGCGCTGGCGGTCACCACGCCGCCATTGACCGTGAGGCTGCCGTCGTTGCGGAAGCCGGTGCCCGCCTCGGGGTTGACCAGGGCGCAATCGGACGAGCCCGCGGTCGTCGTGGAGGGGTCGGTGGTGACACTCACGGCCACGTGATAGACGTGGCTCATGCCGATGCCGATGACCTGGCCCGAGACCACGCCGGTCGCGGATGTGCCGTCCCAGGCCGGGTTCGTCGTGATGGTGCCGGGGCTCGTATTGGTGACATGGGCTGAGCCGGCAACGATCGTGGCACCCGTGCCAAAGCGGAGGGAGTCGGCAAGGTCGTAGCTGGTCGCGAGGGCACCGGTGCTGGTGACCGTGACGTCGTAGCTGATGCTGGTCGTGCCGTCGCCGTTCTGGACCGGAGCACCGACCAGGGTCTTGGTCACGGACACCGCCGGGAACGAGGCGCAGGCATCCACGCTCGTGGTCGTGCCGTGGATGAGCCGGGCATCGTTACGGAAGCCGGTGCCGGTCTCAGCGCCTGCCAGGGTGCAGTCGGCGGAGGCGCTCGTGGTGGAGGCGCCATCGATAGTCACCCGCGCCGTGACACGGAACACGTGGAGCACCGGGTCCGCGCCGGTCTGGGCCGCGATGAGCTGGCCGGTCACGACCCGCTGGTCAGCGACGCCGTTCCACTGCGGTCGGGGCGTGATGCTCCCCGGTGTGGCCGTCACGGCTGCAGACACGATGCTCACGCCGGTGCCGAAGCGCAGCTGGTCATCCAGGTCGTAGGTCCCTGGGCCACCACCGCGATTGCTGACCGTGACGTCGTAGCTGATCGTGGTCGTGCCATCGCCGTTCTCGACGGGGGCGCCGACGAGCGTCTTGGTGATGGCCAGGATGGGGAAGTCGGCGCAGGCCGTGACCGTGGACCCGATGCCGTTGGTGGTCATGGTGGCGTCGTTGCGCGCCCCGGTGCCGGTCTCGCTGATGTCCAGGATGCAGTCCGTGGACGTGTCGGTCGCGGTGGCCGGGTCGACTTCCACGGTCACGACGATCCGGAAGACGTGTGTGACCGGGCTGCCGCTGGATCCCGCCAGGATCGCCTGGTTGGCGACGATGGCCTGGTTGGCGACACCGTTCCAGCCCGGGATCGGCGTGATGCTGCCGGGGGACGTGTTCGTCACTGCGGCCGTACCAGGCACGATGGACACACCCGTCCCGAACCGGAACCGATCTGACAGGGCGTACCGGCCGTCGTAGGCACCGCTGTTGCTGACCGTGAGTGAGTAGTTGAGCACGTACCGGCCATCGCTCCCGATCACCGACGACGTGAGTGTCTTGAGCACCCGCAGGATCGGGAACTGGACACATGCGCTGGCGCTGGTCGCGGTGCCATTGACCGTCAGGCCGCCGTCATTGCGGAAGCCGGTCCCAGTCTCGCCGCCCGCCAGGATGCAGTCGGAGGACAGGAAGGTGGCCGTAGCGGGGTCGACCGTGGCCGTGACGCTGATGCGGTAGACATGCTGGGTCGCGGTGCCGCCGACCTGCGCCGCGATGGGCTCGTTGGTGACGATGCCCTGGTTCGTCACCCCATCCCAGCCGACGATGGGCGTGATGGTGCCGGGCGTCGTGTTGCTGATGGTCGCGGAGCCGGCCACGATGGCCACGCCGGTGCCGAATCGGAACCGGTCGGTGAGTGTGTAGCTGCCGCCGATGACGCCCCGGCTCTGGACCGTCACGTCGTAGGTGATGGTGGTCGTGCCGTCGCCGTTGAGCACGGGCGAACCGACGAGCGCCTTGAGCACCCGGATGGACGCGAACGGGGCACAGTCGGTGACAGTCGTGGTGACGCCACTGATGAGGCGCGCGTCATTCCGGAAGCCGGTGCCAGTCTCGCCGCCGGCCAGGGTGCAGTCGGACGCGGCGTTGGTCGCGTTCGTGGCGTTGATGCTCACGATGGCCACGACCTGGAACACGTGCTGGATGGGCGTCGCGCTGGTCGCTGCCGCGATCGTCTGACCGGTGACCACGCGCTGGTTGGCGACGCCATTCCAGTTGGCGAGGGGCGTGACCGTACCCGGCACCGTGTTGGTGACCTTGGGCGCGGTCGCGCCGGTGCCGATGGTCACGCCGGTGCCAAACCGCAGCTGGTCGTCCAGGTCGTAGCTGCCCGCGCCGCCGCCGGCATTGGTGACCGTGACCGTGTACGTGATGGTCGTGGTGCCGTTGCCATTGAGCACGGGAGCGCCCACGATGGCCTTGGTGATGGCCAGGATCGACAGCGGCGCGCAGACGTCCTGGGCGTCGGTCTGGGGACCGTTGTGGCCGTCGGTCCACGCGAACGAGGCATCGTTGCGCAGCCCGGTGCCGGTCTCACCACCCGCCAGCAGGCAATCGGTGGACGCATAGGTCGCCGTGGCGGGGTCGACGTGGACCTCCACCGTGAGCGTGTGATCCACCGTCGAGCCGCCACCGATGAGCGCGTCATCGGCCAGCTGGGTGACGGACACGCCATTCCATGATCCGTTGGTGTCGGCGCTCGCGGTGACGATCGTGACGCCCGTGCCGAATCGAAGCTGATCCACCAGGTCATAGGTGCCCGCTCCGGGACCCGTGTTGGTGACCCGGATGCGGTACCCGATCTGGACGTTGCCGTTGGCCAGCGGCGTGGGGCCCGACGCGATGCTCTTGACCATGGCCAGGTCGGGCAGCGGCTCGAAGCCCATGTCCACCGTGAGCTGGGTGAACGAGTCGCCCATGAGCTCGTTGCCCAGGTCGGCGACGTTATCGCCCAGGGGCTCCTGACCGCGGATGACCGGGCCGCTGGCATCCGCGGACAGGGTCACCAGCTCGGACGAGGAACCGAACACGGTCGGATCACCAAGGTCTCGCGAGTGCTGGTCGATGGGTTCGTTCTCGTCCAGGTCGGGGTTGGTGGGGAACGGCGCTGCCCAGTAACCCTCGAGGGCGCCACCCGGCGCGAACTGGCTCGACGGGACGACCACCCGATAGCGGGCGCTGAAGACGTCGTCCAGGCCGACCCCCGGATCGAGGTGCTCCACGATCCAGCGACCGTTGGCATCGGTGATCGTCGTCGCCTGCAGGGTGTCGAACTCGTCCAGGATGTTCACGGTCACACCCGGAATCGGCACATCGATGCCCTGGTCGTACTTGCCGTTCCGGTCGATGTCCGAGAACACCAGGTCGCCGAGACTGAAGCCCAGTACCTGGACATACGGCTGGTTGGAACGCAGGATCTGCGTGGGCGTGGTGCTCGAACCAGCCGCCACTCGGTCGACATAGATGTCACCCGGTCGGTTGCCGAGCGCCTGCAGCGGGAGGGTCGCCGTCACGAACTCGCCGGCACGCAGGTCAGCGTCCTCGACGAAGCGGACCGCTCGGACGGCCGCGTAGTCGATGGGGCATGCGCCGCCGGAGCCGATCTCGGCCGTCGTGCACCACAGGCCAGCGGGCGCGCCGGGATCCAGGTTGGCCAGCACACGCGGGTCGTATGACAGTGTCTTGGGGTCGCTCGCGGTGGCGTAGTACCAGGTGCCCGAGTCCGGCTCGGCTGCCCGGTCCAGCGGCTGACGCACCGGCTGGTCCAGGGGACCCGTCAGGTTCAGGGTGCCCTGGAAGTCCGAGGCGACGTTGTTGCGTGGCGCGCCGGCATCCGGATCGCCGTCGCCGTTGAACGGGAAGACATCGATGACATCGACGTTGGCAAACGGCAGATTGGTCGAGAAGTTCGCCCACCGGAACGACCACACCTGGTCGTCGTCCTGGAGGTCCACTCGTCGGTCCACGACCTTGGCGATGCTGAAGGACGCCTGCTGCAGCAGCCGCACCGTCGCGGTGTCGCGGCGCAGGCGAAGCGGAGACGGCGCGTTGGGCGATGCCACGGTCGCGGTGTTGATGACATCGAAGTTCGGCGGGAAGAACGGGTCCGTGTCGGTGCACAGGCTGATGGGCGGGATGGCCTCGCCGCCGACCCGGTCGCCCAGCTCGAAGCGGACCGTCGTCTGGCCCGCCAGGGGCGTGTCGTAGTCGACGCTGCCGATGGTGACGCCGGCCGGCAGACCGGCCTGGGTGCAATCCTGGTCAAAGGTGAGGCCTTCCGGCAGCACGTCCGTGACGGTCACGTCGGACGCGATGCCATCCACGGTGCCCGCCACGACCGAGGGTCGAAGGGTCCACACGATGGGGTTGCCCGCCTCGGTGGTGGTGAAGGGCGCATCCTTGATGAGGCGAACCTGCGCGCGGGACATGATGAGCCGGTCGCCCTGGTCGCCGGTCGCGGTGTTCGCGTCGTAGCTCGACGTCTGACCGTGGCCCTCCCACTGGAACAGGCCGATATTGGGCAGCTTGGTCCCGTCCGGGATCGGCTGGCCGCCGTTGGGGCCGCCGAAGAAGTCATCGCGGACATCGAACGCGGTACCGAGCATGAGTTGGTCGCCGAGCCGGAACCCCCGCGTCGTATCAAGGGCCCGGACGCGGATGAGGTTCACGTCATCGAGGCCGATGGTGGTGGGATCGGTCGACCACGTCAGGCCGGAGTTGGCGCAGGTGTTCGCGGCGCTGCGCTGGACGGTCCAGTCGCTTGACAGCGGGTAGTAGCCGGTGATCGGGTCGCGCGGACCCGACAGGTGGTCGTAACCCCAGTCGCCTGCGGCCGCGAACTCGACGATCCAATCGGCGGACGTGCCCACCGACCATGTGCCCAGCTCACCGTCGTACTCCAGCATGTTGGCGTACGACGAGATGGAGCTCGGAGACTGAGTGGTGGCGCCGCCATACAGCGGAGCCAGGCGGAGGGTCGCATTATCGAACGCGTCGCAGGCCACGATGTCACGCACGAGCTCGTACGAGCCGGTGCCGAACGAGACGCGCCCAGCCACCTGCTGGCCAGGACCCACCGGCGCATCGCCGGTGCGGCTGCCGCTGGCGCCCGGGATGGAGCTCGACGAGCGGATGCTGCCGTCGCCGGTGAGGTAGCTCGGGAAGTCCCCGAACGACTTCTGGGTGCCGGTCGAACCAGGCGCGCCGACGTCCGCCACGAGCTGATGGCAGTTGTTGTCGGTGGGTTCGCCGCCCGTGTCCGGGAAGTTCTGGACACCCGAGATGGACATCGGCGCGAACGCGGCGAGGCAGTTGGTGACGATGATGTCGCCGCCCGGCAGCGGGTCGCCAGCCTGCCACGACGGGTCGATGGCGCCGGCCCAGACATCGAGCGGCACGACCAGCCGGATGTGGCCCGTGGTCACGAAGGCCAGGTCCCCCAGCGAGCCACCATTGGCGTTCTCGGTGGGGTAGTGGGTGCCCGTGGTGTCAGCGCCAGTGATGCTGATGGCGGTCGTGCCACTGCTGTCCAAGATGCACTCCCAGTCGCCGCTGTCGGCCACCCGGTCTGGCTCGTATGGCGGGCCATCGCCGGCCAACGGCAGGCTGCCACCGATGGGACCCGGGCCGCAGGAATCGACAAAGGAGTCGCCCAGTGGCACCGGGCCGCCAGGGCCTTCCAGGCCCAGCACGTCGGTGAATGTCAAGGGGGACTGGAGCTCTTCCTGTCCCAGGCCACGGTTCGCGGCGACAAGGCTCAGGTCGTACCAGACCTCGCGTGCGATGCGGGTGCTGCCGTCGGGGAACTGGTAGAAGCGATAGCCATCACCCAGGCCCTGTCGATTGAGCGGGTTGGGCACCTCGCCCGCGTTGCCCTTGGTCAGGTCAAATCGCGGCGCGGCGGTGATGATGATGTCGGGCGCCTGGAGCATGGCCGGCACGGCCGCGTCCGTCGCCTGGTACACCCGCTGGAGCGTCGAGAAGGACGATCCGTTGGAGGAGCTGGTGAGCGCCTGGACGTTGGTGTCCACGATGCGCACGGCCCCCTCCTCGTAGGTGCCGATGTTGCACACGAGGCGCCATGAGCCAGTGGGGTGATCGGGTGGCCCCACGCTTTCGATGAACGACGCTGGGCTGACGCCCGTCGTCTTGCACGACGCCGGCAGGTAGGTGGGACCTTCGACCGCGAACTGGATGCTCGCCCCCGGGTTGGGGATGATGACCTGTTCCAGGATGACGTTGTCGATGGTCGTCTGGCCGAGGGCGAAGTTGTCGGCCGTGATGGAGAAGTTATAGGTCGTGATGTCGGCGGTGCGCACCCGCAGGTTCCCCGAGCTCGAGTCGTGACCCGCTGCGTCATCGACGTCGAAGGGACCGGTGCCGTCGAACAGCGCGTCACCACCGCCGGGCTTCTGGGCGAACGCCAGGCCCAGCTCCGGGGACGGCCGGATACCAGCGTCGTTGCCCTCCAGCAGTGTGTCGCCGGTGATGGTCAGGGGCGAGATGCTGGACGTGGCCGGCTGCAGCGGCAGGATGGGCGGAGCGTCAGGTACGGCGGGCGAATCTGTCGAGGTGGTCGTGCCCCGGAAGCCCAACGGGGCCACGAACGTCACACGATAGTCGCCATCGGCGAGGTCAGCGAACGTATATCGGCCATCGATGTCGGTGGTCGTGCTCGCGCTCACGATCGTCTCGCCGACAAGCCGCAGCTCGACGGTCACGCCGGCGAGCGGCATGTCGCTCCCCGCACCTTCGACCGGATCGCCAAGCTCGTAGACGCCGTTGGCGTTCACGTCGAGCCACACGAAGCCGGTCACGGACGAGCCCAGGCCCAGGGGGGTGATGCCCGGATCCGGGGCGACAGGCGGTGGCGCGCACGGGTCGGCGCTCGAGAGCGGTGATGGGACCGGCACGGGTGACGACCCGGAACCCGGACCGTTGGTCGGGTCCGCCACGAACGAGGCACAGGGTGTGGCCGTGAGGCTCGGCTCGGGGGAGGGCATGAGGGTGGGCTCGGCCGACGGCTCGGGGCTTGCCGCAGCGCTCGCTACAGGCGAGGGTTCTGCCGTGGGTGCGCTGGATGCTTCGGCGGACGGGTCCGGCTGCGGGCTGAGCTCGGGGGTCGGCTCAGCGGTCGGCTCGGGGGTCGGCTCGGGCGTCGGTTCGGGCGTCGGCTCCACCGTCGGCTCGGGGGTCGGCTCGGGGGTCGGCTCGGGGGTCGGTTCGGCGGTCGGTTCGGCGGTCGGCTCCACCGTCGGCTCGGGGGTCGGCTCGGGCGTCGGTTCGGCGGTCGGCTCGGGCGTCGGTTCGGCGGTCGGCTCGGGGGTCGGCTCGAGGGTCGGGTCTGCGGCAGGACGCACCGTCGGATCCGGAGTGGGACGCACCGTCGGTTCCGGAGTGGGACGTTCGGTCGGTTCCGGTGTCGGCCGCTCCGTGGGAGCTGGCGACGCCTCCCCGGCAGGCTCCGGGCTGGCCGCTGCGACCGTGGATGACGGCTCGTCATCCGAGTCCAGGGTCGTGATCGACGTCACCGGTGGGGTCGCGGGGGTGGCAGAGGCCAGCACGGGCATGCTCGACAGCAGGCTCGACGCAACGATCAGCCATACGAAGAGCAGCGCGAGTCCACGGTTGATAGTGCTCAAGGGAGCCGATCCCTCCTTAGGTGCTCGACGGGCCGGCGCAGGGTCGGCCATGGTCAGCGCCACCCGTCGGGGTTCCCGTCCCTTGGAACCGGCAGGGTCAGACGCAGGGATGGACGACGGTCCGGAACCAGGATCGGCTCGCCCGGCGAGGTTCCTTTCCTTGGGAAACCCGGCGACTGAGTAACGCAGCAGCGCTGCGTTGCGGCCTGTCACCACTATCGACCGCATGCGCGACGGGGGTAGTGGTCCACAAGTACCCATGCTGCCCCGCCGAAGGTCCTCCCCACCCCGCTGGTGCCCGCTGGAAGCTGGGGGTACGATCCGCCCGGATGAGTCGGATCAACCGGATGCGCGACCAGGTCCTGCCGCCGGTCATCATCGTCTCGGCGCTCGTGGGCCTGGCCGTCGGGGCGATGTGGTTCCTGGCACCGCAGCCCGGCCCGGTGCCCGAGCCGGCACCAACGACCCACCGTGTGGCACCGACCGCGGTCGCGTCCGGCCCGGCCCGGTCGCCCGGGGATACCGTGGCCACGCGCATCGTCATCCGGTCGCTGGGCATCGACTTGCCCATCGTGTCGGGTGATACGAGCGTGCCCGATCAGGGTCCCGCCGGGTACCCGCCCTGCGACGTGGCACTGTACCTGCCGGAGTACGCCCAGCCGGGTGAGCGAGGCGCGACCTATCTGTATGCCCATGCTCGGGACGGCATGTTCCTGCCCCTGCTCCGCGCGTCCGAACTGGACGACGGCGCCGCACTGCTGGGCACCCTGGTCGAGGTCTACGCCAGCGATGGGTCACAGCACGTGTACCAGATCAGCCGGGTCAAGCGCCACGCGCTCGACTTCTCACTGGCCGACGACATCCCCCGGCGCTCACAGCGCCTGGTGCTCCAGACCAGCGAGGGTGCCCGGGGCACTGTGCCCAAGCTCCAGGTGCTTGCCGAACCCGTGACGACCCTGCAGGTCGCCGGTGAGGCCGCGAGTCCCTCCGCTGCGCCGCGCGCCTGCTACTTGGACTGAGCGGCCACGGACGAGGCAGCGGCCAGGAGACGGCACAGCAGGACGAGGAACCGTGCCGCGTCACGCGGCCCCTGGAACATGATGTCGGCGTGCGGGCGTGCTTCCTCGATCGCGGCCGCATCCGAACCGACGGCGATGGCAAGACCCTGGATCTCACCCGCATCGCGGGCGGCCCGCAGGACCTGGAAGGCGGCCGCGTCCGTGCGGTCGTCACCCAGCATGAACGCTATGCCTGGGCGCACGTCGTCCAACAACGACCGAAGGCTCTCGCCCTTGGCCGGTGCGCCGTGTGGGCGCAGCTCCAGCGACCGACGGCCCGGGAACCGGACCAGGTCACCTTGTGGGTCCAGACGCTCGACCAGGTCCGCCACGCGCACTGCCGCTGCGGCCACGTCCGGAGCGCCCCGATAGTGGAATGTCACCGCCGGTCCCTTGGGTTCCACGATGAGCCATGGCTCCGGCACGTATCGGGGGACCTCGCGCTCCAGCAGGCGCGACATGATCCAGGCACGCTCCGGCGCGGGATGGGGCACCACGAGCAACGAGCCTGGCGCCTGGCGCCGACGCAGCCGACCGCGTTCCAGGCCCTGGTTGCCAAGGTACTCGGCGCCGCCTACCCGAACCCTGGTCGAGAGGTCCATGGCGGTGCGACCGGAGAGGAATGCTACGTGCACGTCGTGCATGGCAGCGAGCTCGCGCAGTGCCCGGCGCGCCTGCGGCAGGATCGTCGCCGCCCACGGATCCATGCGCGGTACAGACAGCGTCCCGTCGAAGTCGGATGTCACGAGCAGGGGCCCGGCGCCGATCATCGTGGCGACGCGCGCGATGGCCTCACGAGGCGTGTGGCTGGCAGCGGTCGCTGGGGTGATCATCGTTGGGACCGAGTCTACGGTGCCGCGGGGCCACGCCTTCCGGTCGCGATACCGGGATGTGCGGCAGGGCTGCGCTAGCATCGGACGCCGCATGTCCCGCATCCTGGCGTTCGGCGAGCGTCTTCTCCCCGCCCTCCTCGTCGCAGCTGCGGTGGCGCTGCTGACCGTGGGCATGGTCGCGTGGCTGGCTCCCGGCGCTGGTGCACGTGGCGATCCGGACATCAGCAGCGCTGTGGCCACTGCCAGCCCGGATCCCGGGGACGCGGACCCGGCTGGTGAGGCACCGGTCGATACGCAGCGCCCGCCATCCACGGAGAGACCTACGGCCCGGGCGACACAACGGCCCGAGCCCACGGAGCGGGCCACACGTACGGCACGACCGGTGTTGCCGACACCCAGGGCCACGGATTCGCCGACGGCTCCCCCCACGGCGACCGCGCCGCCTGCGCCAACGCCCGCAGCTGAGCCGGTGGCGACTGTCGAGCCGGTCGCGACACCACGCGCC
>JBBQNA010000123.1:0-10505 GCA_038329515.1 Candidatus Limnocylindrales bacterium
GTCCTCGGCACCCAGGTTGACCCGGAACGGGTCCTCCGCGTTGCGCACGAAGGGTGCGGTCTCAGCCGGGCGCGGACCCCGCACGACATCCCGGTAGAGGGGCACCTCCAGGCCGTCCGGCCGCACCAGCACGACCGAGTAGGACGGCGGGCGTCCGGTGTAGCTGACGGGCCCCATGCGGAACGACAGGAACGTGGGTGGCTCCCCTTCCCCGTACGCGAAGGGCATCCGGTAGGTGCGCACCTCCGCGGGCCCCGCCTGCCCGACCTCAGCCGGTGCCGACGAAGTCAGCACGCGGTGGACGGCCCGGTCACCGCCGGCCAGGTTGGTCCATGCGGGCGGCACCGCCTTGGGATAGTCCGCCCACACCTGTGGGTTGCTCCAACGCGCCGGGCCGAAGTCAGCCGGATACGTCAGCACCACGAAGACGGCCGTCAGGGACAGCACCACGGCCATGGCCACGCCAAGCCGGCCGACGCCGGACCGGAGCAACTCCCTAAGCAGTCCGCGCCGGGCCATCGTCGTACCGCACACGGGGGTCAAGGAACACGTACAGGACTTCCAGGATGAGTCGCGCGAGGACGTATAGCAGCGTGAACATGAAGGTCAGGCCCACGATGAGGCTCTCGTCAGGTGTGCCGGCGATGGCGTCGTAGTACAGCCGCCCCATGCCCTGCCACTCGAACACCGTCTCCACCAGGATCGCGCCACCCAGCGTGCCCGCCAAGCCCAGGATGAGACCCGTGACGATGGGCGGTGCTGCCGGCCGCAGGATGTGGCGTCGGGCCACGATGCCACCGGGCATCCCCTTCGCCCGGGCCAGCGTCACGTGATCGTCCTGGGCAACCGTCATCGTCATGGTCCGCACGACATAGATCGAGGGCCCGATGCTCACCACCACCAAGGTCAGGATGGGCAGGATGGCGTGATACAGCAGGTCACCGAACCGGCCCAGCTGGTCGGTCGGTGGTGGCGAGCTGAACATGCCCCCCGCCGGCAGGAGACGCAGCCCGAATCCCAGGATGAGGATGAGGATGATGCCCGTCCACCAACCGGGCAGCGCGTACGACACCGCGGCGGCCCAGGATACGAAGCGGTCGATGCGTGACCCGACACGTGTCGAGAGCCATAGGCCGACGGCGAGGCCGATGGACGCCGTGATGAGCAGCGAGGTCGTCAGCAACAACATCGTGTTGGGCAGGCGCTCCAGCACGATGTCCGAGACCCGGTTGGACCCCTCTGTGCTGCGTAGCGTGCGCGCCTCGCCCAGGTCGAAGGTCAGGACGCGGCCGACCATGCCCGGCAGCCGGTCGTACCACGGCCGGTCCAGGCCGTACGAGTGTTCCAGCTCGATCCGGCGGACCTGGAGCGTCTGCTCCAGCTCGGCCGGGTCACGGATGGTGTCGGCGAGGCTCGTGCGCAGGCCGCGCATCTCCTCGCCCACGACCGCGGACAGGATCCGGTCGGAGTATCCGGTCGCGCCGAGTGTGATGACCAGCAGCACCAGCACCGCGATCAGCACGCCGATGAGGCTGGCGGCCCTGACGGCCAGTGGTCGCCACAGCGATGGCGCTACGGCGCGACCTCCAGGTCCACACGCCGCTCGCTGATGAGGGCCACCGCGTCGCTCGAGGCGGCCAGCTGCAGCTGGTAGAGGCCCGGGAAGAGGCTCCCCGTGACGTCCGCACCCAGGGTCACATCGAAGGTGCCCGGCGTCGCACCTGGGGCGGCCTCGCCGGACGCTTTCACGGTGTCATCGGCGGGGTCGATGAGCAGGTATCGCAGGACCAGTGAGCCGGGCCCGTCAACGGTGACCGGGATCGCCGCCTCCTGGCCAAGTCCCACCACATCCGCTTCGACCGGCGCGATGACCAGCGTGGGCGGCGCGCCCAAGGCGAAGTCGCCGGCGCGGAACGGATAGGTCGGATCACGGAACGCATCCAGCTGGGCGAACTGGGCGCCCTGGTCGAACCGCGACAGGAAGAACGGCCCGTTGCTGATGACCAGGTTGCCGGTCGTGTCGAACCACTCCTGCGCGGCCGCATAGCGCGCCTGCGCTTCCTCCGGGGTCACCAGGGAGCGATCGCCTACCTCGAACACGCCCGCCGGTACGACATCCCGAGTCGCGAACTCGCGCAGGGTGCGATCCACCAGGCGTGCGTCACGCGGCAGCACCAGGCTGAGCCAGGGCACGTTGTAGCGCGATGCGGCCGTATTGCTGAAGGCGGCACGGCGCTGGTCGAACACCAGGTCGTCCATCGACGCGAGGACCTCCCAGGGCATCCCGAACGAGGTCAGATTGGCGTATGCCGCGATCTGGTCCTCGTCGAAGTGCCAGAAGTCCACGAAGACCTCGACCCGGTCATCGTCCAGGATGCGCATCCCCTTGATGGTCTCGAGATACGGCCGGGATGTGGCAGCCAGTGCCACCTCGATCTTGGACTTGTCCGCGTCGTAGGCCAGGTCGAAACCCTGCGCGACGGAGTAGACGGCGTCCGCGAGGGTGATGGGCTGGCCGTGGTGCCAGTTGCTGGACAGGTACTTGCTGTAGTCGAAGATCACGGAGCTGACAGACGTGGTACCGGCCGCGATGGGTACCCAGGTATCACTCGGCGCATCCCAGGTGACCGCGTCCGTGGGCACTTCCTGGGTGCCACCGGGACCCGCGGTCGAGACCTCATAGGTCGCCCGGTACGGCCCCGGATCGCCCGTGAACGGGTGGTTCCAGATCGCCGGGTCGACCAGGTTGCGCCAGACATCGGTGCTGTAGGCATCCCCGAAGCCGCCGATCGGGTTGTACGTGGTCCGCTCGGTCCAGACCCACAGGTTGCCGACGCGCAGCTCATCCTTGCCCGGGATGGACGCCTCGCGGAGCGTGTACGGCGTTCGTGGGCCGGCCACGATGTCACGCGTCACGTTGGTCAGGTCCGCGCTGGCCGGGAACGTGTTCTGGACGCTCACCAGCCAGACCCGCACGGACTCATCCAGGCCAGCGCTGGTCATCGTGCGATAGATCTCGTTGCGCTCCTCCAGGCTCTGGAACTCACCCCGGAACAGTCGCTGGCCAAGGGTGTCCAGCTCCTCGTTCTCGTACTGCCAGAATCCCTGCTCGCGCCAGCCGGGCATGTTGCCCAGCCACGGTGCGTTCATGGAGTTAACGGTGCTGGAGTCGTAGCGCTGGGCACTGCCGCGGCTCCAGCCCTCCGTATACAGGTGCCACTCGAAGGCCTGCGGATCGGTGGAGTAGACCGACAGCACGGCCGGCGCGAAGTCCTTGTAGGTCATCGACACCTGGAAGCCGGCAGCCTCCAGCTCGGCACGGACCAGGTCACCGATCTGCCGACGCTCATCCTCCGGTCGCGCGATGAACTTGAGCCGGATGGGCGCACCACCAACGCTCCAGACAGCCGGGTCGCCCGCTCGCTCGGCGCCGGCGGCGGTCATCGCCGTCGCGATCTGCTGCCGCGCGTACTCCGCGTCGTAGCGGATGCCGGACCCCCTGTCGATGTCATAGACCGTCAGGAAGTCATAGTCGGATGGGCTGACGTGGGTGAGCATCGGCAGCGCCAGTCCGCCGTAGAGGTCCTGGGCGATGAACTCCCGGTCGACCAGGTACTGCATCGCCCGGCGCACCTCCGGGATGGAGAACGGGTTGAGCTTGCCCTCCGGCGCGGGTGCCGGATTGAGGACGAGCGACAAGGTGGTGGCGGGTGCCTGGAACAGTTGTATGCCGTCGGCATCCTGCAGCTCCTGGGCGGCCTCGGTCTTGAGGCCATACAGGTACAGGTCGATATTGCCCGCCTGGAGCTCCAGCGGCGCCCGGTCGACGAACACGGAGTTGAACAGCACTCGGTCCACGGCAGGCCCGGTCTGTTCCGCCGGATCCTGGGCGAGCGTGATGGAGCCGCCAAGGACGGTCAGGGCAGCGGCGACGGCCACCACGCGGAGCCACCGGTTGGGCGGTCGTACAGGGACGCGGCTCATGGCGCGGGTGACGCGCCAGGCGCCGCTGTCGCCCCGGGCGCGGGTGACGCGCCGGGCGCCGCTGTCGCCCCAGCGGCGACCTGCTCCCGCAAGTCGTCGATCTGTTGCGACAAGTCGGCCACCGCGTCCGCGATGTTGCCGAAGCCGAATTCCGTGAAGTACGACGTGGAGGCACGGCTGCCGGACTCGTCCACCGCGGTGAGCGTCTGGGCACCCTCGCTGGTGATGGGCATGTACAGGACGTTGGTGAACGTGCCCGTCTCGTCGGTGCGGGCGATGGCCACGGTGCTGTCACCCAACTGGACGAATACGTTGAGGTTCGGCTGGTAGCCGAAGCCCTGCAGCGTCACCTGCTGGCCGCCTGGCCCCGACGGGGGCGACAGGAACAGCTCCGGGGCCGGGATCGCCCGCTGGCGCGCGAAGCCGATCTTCATGTTGGGCGCCCCGTACTCGCCAAGCCGGGTATCTGACCAGACCATATACGCGTCCTCGTCCGTCGCCTGGAGCGAGAAGTAATCGCCGATGAAGCGACCGCCCGGGAATCCCCGGTTGGGATTCGAGCCGAAGTCCGTCACCCGGGTGTCGCCCGCGGTGATGTCCAGGTCCGGGATCTCGAAGCCCCAGGTCTCGCCACCATCCTCCGACCGGGTGTAGTAGATGTGGAAGCGTGCCTCGTTCGGGTCGTCGCGCATGTCGCCCCACATGGCGTGGACGGTGCCGTTGGGCGCAACGTCGATCGACGGGAAGAACTGGGGCGACGTGCTGTCATCGTCGTTGAGGCGGATCGCCCGATCCCACGACTGTCCCGCATCGATGGACTTGACCAACCACACGTCACTGTCGTCACGCGGCCGGTCGGCGGGCTTGGCGGCGTAGCCAACGTAGATCTCACCCGCCGGCCCGATGGCCAGTTGCGGGAACTGTGATGCCCAGAACCGGAAGAACGCGTTGCGGGGCCGATACGCGATCTCGTTGAACGTGCTCGCCACGACCGGCGTGCCAAACGTCGCGCCCGTGTCCGTGGATCGAGCGACGTAGATCTCGCCAACACCCTTGAAGCTGTCGTCGTCCGTGCTGTCGGCCCACGCGACGTAGACCGAGCCATCCGGCGCAACGGCCGGCTGGGAGCCCTGCACGGTGCGGCTGGTACCGAACACCCCTGGCGCCTCCGGTCCCGATTCGGCGTAGCTCTGGTTGACGGTCGGGCTCACTGCGACCGGCGTGCTCCACGAGCGGCCACCGTCCTCGGACCGGACCACCCGGATGGTGGTCTGGGTCGCCACGGGCACGATGGTCGGCACCTCGCCCAGCCACAGCACCGTGTAACTGGTCTCGAAGTCGGTGTACGTCACGTACAGCACGTCCTGTGTCGGGTCCTCGGGGCTCGGGCCGACGGCGATCCAGGGCTTGTCCAGGAAGCCGATCACCAGGTTGCCCCGGAGCCGCCCGAACCGGTCGGGTGTCAGGCCGTCCGTGCTCACCCGGCTGCGTGCCGTGGAGATGGTCTCCGGCCATGTGAAGCCGCCGTCATCCGAGCGCGCCACAGCGATGCTGGACACCACCTGTGAGACGCCCACGGGGCCGACCGTGAACTCTTCCTCGCCGATGGAGATCATGGTCATGTAGGTCGCGCCAGAACGGTCGATGGCCAGGACCGGATCGCCGCCGGAACCCAGGTCATCCAGCAGGTACGGCGCCCGGAACGGGCCCTCCCAGGATTCGCCGCCGTCCAGGCTGACGTAGGACGAGGTCGATGGGAAGCCATAGTCGATGGTGCCCAGCACGAGGTGATCGGGATCGGCCGGATCGACCGCGAGGTGCGGTTCCGTCTGGTACGGCGCGCTGCTGAAGTCGCGCGTGACGAGCACGTTCGAGCTGAACGCGGGACCCGGCTCCCGGAATGGCACAAGGGCCGCAGACGCACCCTGCATGATGGGTGACGGCCCCGTGGACAGGTCGTTGCCATCGGGGTCGCCAGGCTTGCCGACACCATGCGCCGAGAACGAAGGATCAAGGCCTCGGGCGATCATGGATGCACGTCCCGACAGCAGGTTGCCGATGGGCTCCAGCAGGTTGCTGCTGCCCAGGGGTCGCGGGAAGATGTCGATGGCCCCGCCCTCGATGCCCTCCTCGGCGAGCGCTGTGGGTGCCAGGGACGTCGCGAACAGTGCCGCGAGCAGGATCCGCGACAGTCGGCGGGGCGACCTAGACGACGACATCCTTGCGTGCACCTCAGCGAGTCCTGATGACCGGGAATACGGGATGGACGGCGGATCGGTTCAGCGGAGCCGGTCCTGGAGCCCCAGGAGGGCATCCAGTCGATTGGCGACCGTCAGCAGGATGGCCGTGCGGAACTTCTCGAGATCCGTGTTGAACCCCGAAGCACCTGTGGCGAGATATGCCTGGCTGGCTTCCTGCTGCGTCGCGAAATCGGTGTCACGCCAGTCGAGGAAGACGGGTGCCGTCTCCAGCACTCGGGATGCCAGCTGGCTGAGCCGGGTCGGGTCGGAGCGGAGGGCGAGGGACTGCATCCGGGCGAGATAGCTCTCGGCATCGGGTCGCAGTTCCGGCAGTGCCTTGCGCAACTCGAGCAGCAGCTGTCGGTCCGTCTCCATGGGCTCGTACAGGTCGGCGAAGCCGGTCAGGGCGTCCTGCAATCGCTCTCGCTCCGCCACCAGCTGCCGGACTTCCGCCTCGGCTGCCCGAAGTCGGTCCTCGACGGACGGCGCCAGGGACACGGAGGGTGCGGGCAGGCCGGCCGCATCGAGCGTCGGTTCCTGGGCGACCGCGACGGCAGATCCGGCAACGATCAGCATGCAGGCAGCCGCAAGCGCTCGGCGGACCAGCCGAGGCCGCCACAAGCGAGGCACCTGGGGGCTGGCAGATGTGCCACTGGTCATGGTCCCGGACCCCTCCACCGACTCGACGTCGCGTCATCCGCACCGGCCGCCGTGGCATCCCGTCGGCGCGTGTCCCGCGTTGGCGGACTGTACACCGACGGCACGGACGAGGCGTGCGATGGACCTCCCAGAAGCGCCTTCCCGACTCGGTCCCATCGGGTCTCACCGATCCCCCAGTCTCGTGCACGAACTGCGGCGAACGCGTGAACACCGGGTCGATGTCGGACATGGCCGCACGGATGGCGTCGGGCTCCAGGTCGGCGAGTCGTCGCATCGTCCCGGTCACATCACCGCCGCCGGTCAGGGCGTGGGGGTCCCTCCGGTCATCGCGGCCAGTTGGTCGAGCGCCGCCCGGACCTTGGTCATCTCCTCGCCGTATGTCACGTAGTCACCGGAGCCGATCGCCTGCTGGGCACGGTCGAAGTGGTCGTTGGCGTAGCGGATGAGGCCGTCGACATCGCCCGGCAGCCCATCCACACCCGGGCCAGGGGTGGCCACCGGACCCGCCGTGGGTGTCGGCTTCGGGACATCCGGACCGGGCGTGGGCACGGCCGGGGTGGCATCACCCACCGCCCGCCGGAGCGCTTCCGCCAGCGTGTCCGCCCAGACCACCTTGGTGGGCGTTGCCACCACGATCTTGGTGAACGCCGGGAAGGCCGACGACGTGCTCTGGAGGTAGATGGGCTCCAGGTACACGAACGAGCCGCCCACCGGGACCACGATGAGGTTGCCCCGGATGACGCTGGACCCCGACTGGTCCCAGAGCGTGATCTGGGCGCTGATCTCGGGTGTCTGGTCGATCCGCGCCTGGATCTGGGTCGGCCCGAAGATGGACGTGTCCGAGGGCAGCTGGTAGTAGATGACCTGGCCGCGGCTGTCCCCGTCGTTGCGCGCGGCGATCCACGCGATCATGTTCGGGCGACGCGCCGGCACCATCGGCTGGATGAGCAGGTACTCCGTTTCTGCCTCGTCCGGCAGGCGCATCTGGACGTAGTACGCCTCCCCCGCCAGGGTCTGGCCCTGGCCCTGGGTGGCGCTCGGCACCGTCCACAGGTTGTCACCCTGGTAGAAGGTGGTGGGGTCCGTCACGTGGTAGGCCTCGAACATGCCCGTCTGGACATCGAACAGGCCCTCGGGGTAGCGCAGGTGCGGCCAGAGGTCCGCGGGCAGCTCGGCAAGGGGCGTGAACAGGGTCGGGTAGATCGCAGCCCAGGTCGCGATGAGCGGATCGTCCGGATCATTGAGGTACATGGTGGTGGTGCCGTCATACGC
Organism: Candidatus Limnocylindrales bacterium; assembly: GCA_038329515.1. Taxonomy (GTDB): domain Bacteria; phylum Chloroflexota; class Limnocylindria; order Limnocylindrales; family CSP1-4; genus JAFMJV01. The sequence goes on from JBBQNA010000123.1 coordinate 8,157, forward strand.
ATCCACTACGGCCTTGACCGAGTTGCGCAAGTAAGCGAATCGCTCGCCTGCATCCACGCCGCTGCCGGGGCCGCCGTCGAAGACGCGGGCCATCGGGAACCGGTCGGTGGTGGTGTAACCATCCACGATCCAGACCAGCCGGCCACTGGCCGTGATGACCAGGTACGGATCGGCGTCCCAGGACAGGAACGGCGCCAGCGTCCGCAGCCGCTCGTCCAGGGTGCGGCGCATCAGGAACTGCGACTCGTCGGTGATCTGGGGTGACGTGAGCAGGCTCACGAAGTCGCCTGTCCAGATGCTCAGCAGCAGCCGGTTGATACCGTCAGTGACATCGATGCCGGTGGTGCCGGTCCAGCGATTGGTGGCGTCGCTGCCGTTGTCGTTGGCGGGGTAGTCGAACTCGTCCGTGCGGGCGCCCGTGATGACCCATGGGGACGGCCGCTCCCCGAAGTAGATGCGCGGCTCGGTGATGACCGGGGCACCCGCCTCGGAGACCACAGGCAGGTCCCGGATGATGAGGTCCGGCAAGCCATCCGACTGGACCGCGTTGACGGGCACCATCGCCACGCCATACCCATGGGTATACACGAAATGGGCGTTCAGCCAGTTGTTGACGGTCGGGTTCCGGTCGAGCGCCATCTCCCGCCCGGAGAGCATCACCTGACGCTGCTTGCCGTTGATGATGTATCGGTCGATGTCCACATCCGTGAAGTCGTAGTACTGCCGCACGGTCTGGAGTTGGTCCAGGGTCGCCCCCAGCGGCCGGTAGTCCCACAGGCGCGAGTTGGCGAACGTATCTGCCTCTTGCACCAGGGCCTCCTCGGTCAGGATGCCCGTGGCGGGGTACGGACGCGAAACCCAGTCGTCCACGCCATACGACAGTCGCGTGGCAGCGATGTCGTTGGCGATGAAGGCGCGCTGCTGGTCGAGCGGGTCGGGGTTCACGAACAGCGCCTGGTTGACGACGGCCAGCAGGACCGCGGCGATGGCTACGGCGACCCAGGCGCCGAACGCCCCTGCCGCCCACGCGAAGCGATGGCGCACGATGGCCAGCAGGACGACGAGCGCAGCAACGATGGTCAGCAGCGTGAGCAGGTCCGCCGCGGGGATGCGTACCGCGGAATCGGTCGCGTCGACGCCCGACGGCAGTGGGTAGGCCCGCTGGCCGAAGGCGAGGCTGAACTTGTCCAACTGAAAGCCCGCGGCGCCGATAGCGATACGTAGTGCCACGAGGATGCCCAGGTGCCACGTCCAGCGACGTCCGTTGGGCATCGCCATGGAGCGCCGCGCCAGCACCAGATAGGCCACACCCGTGAGCACGATGAGCGCGTCCAGGATGCTCCCGATAAGCTCTGCCGCGAACCGGTAGAAGGGCATGTCGAACAGGTAGAAGCCAAGTGACCGACCAAAGACGGGGTCAACGAAGTTGCTGACTGAGGCGGCAGCACCCGGCCCGGTGGCGGCAGGCACCGAGCCCAGGGCGGCGCTCGTTGCCTGATCCTGGTACAGCAGCACGGTCTGCCACTCGCTGCTGAACGCGACCCCGATGAGCAGCGCCACGACCAAGGCAGCAGCGGTCAGGATGAGCCCCAGGACTCGAGGCGATACGTCGCGGCTGTAGTCGTCGAGGGTGCGCAGCACTTCCTCGACGACGGCTTCCGCGCCCGGCTGCTGGTAGCCGCGCGGACCGTTGACGCCCCGCAACGGCGTCCGGACGCGCGTGATGCGTGGCGCCGGATCCCCCGCGGTACCCACTGCGAGCCATACGGACACCGTCAGGAGCACGAATGCCGCGACGCTCAGCGGGATCCACAGCAGGAGACGCCCGAAGGTGCGCAGGTCCCAGACCGGCAGCTGGTCCTGGCTCTGGAACCACAGCCGGTCGACGAGCATGCCATTGATGCCGAAGAACAGGATGGCCAGCAGCGCCAGGCCGATGACGCCGATGCCGACGACCGCGCCCAGCACGTGCCGCTTGCCGATGTCCGGCCGGGCCGGAGCAGACCTGGAGCCCTGGGTCATGAGTCGATCGTTCCTCTGGCTGGCGCGGTACGGTCGCCGTCGCGTAGTCCAAGCATGGACGAGCCGCGCGCCGGACGTGGATCGCGCACGTATGGGTGGGTCCGCATGCGTCGGTCAGCCCCGTGCGCAACGGCCCGCCACCTACGCGGGCAGCACCACCGCGCGTGGCGGATCCCACGCCAGGCCAACTGCTGTGCCTCGGCTGACGCGGGTGACACCCTGCTGGGTGACGATGACCGGCTCCGCCCGGCCCGTCACCGCGACCGCGAGGCTGGAGAGGCCGCCGTAGAACTGGGTATCGATGACCTCGCCACCGAGCATCGCGCC
>JBBQNA010000124.1:0-10395 GCA_038329515.1 Candidatus Limnocylindrales bacterium
GTACTTAAGTTCATCGATGAGCTGACCAACTGGTACATCCGCCTAAACCGCCGCCGGTTTTGGAGCGACGAGACTAGTCAGGACAAGCTGTCGGCTTATTCCACTTTGTATTACGTGCTCACGCGCTTCACGCGCGTGATCCCCTCCTCCATGCCCGCGATGAACACGACGTCGAACTCGAGGCCCTTGGCCGCATGCAGCGTGATGAGCGTCACGGCATCCGACCCGGCGGCATAGGCATCCTGGTCGGCCACGAGCGCCGTCTCCTCCAGGAGTCGGTCGAGCGCGTCCTCCGGCTCCAGGTCGGCATATCGGTCCACGACCTCGCGCAGCTCCAGCAGGTTCGCCCAGCGATCCTCGCCGTCCTGGGAGCCGTCCATGAGCATCTGGCGGTAGCCCGACTCCTCCAGCACCAGGTCCAGCAGCTCCGGCAAGCCGAGCATGCCGACCCGTGCCCGCAGGCGGGTGATGATGCTCACGAAGCCAGCGATGGCCGTGCGCGTCCGTGTGGCCAGGTCACCGGCGCCGTCGGCCGCGGCGCGCAGTGCCGCCCAGACATCGCCGTCGCGCGACGTGGCCAGCTCCCGGACCTGCTCCATGGTCCGCTCCCCGATGCCTCGGCCGGGCACGTTGAGGATCCGCTCGAACGCCGCCACGTCGGCGTCGTTGCGCAGGGTGCGCAGGTACGCCAGCGCGTCCTTGACCTCGCGCCGCTGGTAGAACCGTGTGCCGCCGACGAGCTGATAGCGCAGGCCATAGCGCAGGAACGACTCCTCGATGGCCCGGCTCTGGGCGTTGGTGCGGTACATGACCGCGACGTCCTGGAGCCGGTACGGATGTTCGTCACCGTCATCTGCGCGACGCGCCAGCACCGACCCCGCCGACCCGCGGCCGGCCACCAGCGCCTCCACCTGGCGGGCGATCCACTCGGCTTCCTCGTCCTCGCGGTCCGCCTCGAAACGCTCGATGAGGACGCCCCGGGGGTTCTGGGTCCACAGCTTCTTGTCCTTGCGATCCTCGTTGCGGGACACGACCGCGTGCGCGGCATCGAGGATGAGCTGCGTGGAGCGGTAGTTCTGCTCCAGCTTGACCACCGTGGCATCGGGATAGTCACGCTCGAAGTCGAGGATGTTGCGCAAGTCCGCGCCGCGCCAGGAGTAGATGCTCTGGTCGTCGTCACCGACCACGGCCAGGTTGTGGTGCCGCTTGGCGAGCGCCCGGACCCACAGGTATTGCGCCCGGTTCGTGTCCTGGTACTCGTCGATGTGCAGATAGCGCCAGCGATCCTGGTAGTGGGCAAGGACGGCGGGTGCCTCATCGAACAGCCGGACCGCCTCGTTGAGCAGGTCATCGAAGTCCAGGGCGCCGGCATCCTTGAGACGGGCCGCGTAGCGCACGTACGCGCGGGCGTAGAGCTGCTCCACATACCCCTGGGCCGCAGTGGTGGCCGCGACGGGGTCCATGAGGTCGTTCTTCCAGCGACTGACCGCCGACAGCACCGCGGCCGGTCGCAGCTCGCCCGTGCCCTGCAGCTCCAGGTCCCGCAGGACCTGTTTCATGACCCCTGTCTGGTCATCGGTGTCATACACCGTGAACCGCTGGTCGATGCCGATGGCCGTGCCGTGGCGCCGGATCACCCGCGCACAGAGCGAGTGGAAGGTGCCCATGGCAACCTCCCGACCCGGTTCCCCAACGAGGCCCAGGATCCGCTCCCGCATCTCGTTGGCGGCCTTGTTGGTGAACGTGACCGCCAGGATCTGCCACGGCCTCACGCCCTTGACGCCCATCAGGTACGCGATTCGATGCGCCAGGACGCGCGTCTTGCCCGACCCGGCACCCGCCAGGATGAGCAGCGGCCCTTCCGTGGTGGTGACCGCTCGCGCCTGCTCCGGGTTCAGGCGGCTGACGATGCGCGCCGCGAGTGCCTCCGGGCCGACCAGGTCCCCGGGCGGCGCCACGACGGGCCGCGCCGGACCCTCCTTGCCGACACTGGCCACGGCCGAGAACCAGGCCGCTTCCTCTGCCTCGTCCCGGGCCGGATCCACCGGCTTGGACGCGCGCGTGCGAGAGCGCTTCGACACCGGACGCGGATCCGCCAGGTCAGCGGGAGACCCCTCAGCATCCTCGTCTGGCAGGGGCTCTGGCGGGGGCGGCAGCTCAGGCCAGTCGAAGCCATCCTGGATCGGGTCGGACACCGACCGATGCTAGCAGGGGACGCGTGTCAGCTTGGGCGTCACGACCTCACGTCAGCGTCGCGAGCCCGAGCGGCAACGGCTCCTGGCCTCGCGGCGCACCGATGACGTGATGGGCACGGCAACGTGCCTCATAGCGATCGTCGGCCATGCCCCCGATGACGATGAGCGGGTCGTCCTTTGCCGCCGGACGACCACCGACCATGCGCTGGGTACGCGTCGCATCCTCGCCACACACGGTGCAGATGGCGGTCAGCTTGGTGACCTGGTCGGCAAGCGCGAGGAGTGTCGGCATCGCGTTGAACGGCCGTCCAAGGAAGTCCTGGTCCAGGCCCGATACGAGCACGCTGCGACCTTCGGCAGCCAGCAGCTCACAGATCTCGGGTAGACCAAGATCGAAGAACTGGGCCTCATCGATGGCCACCAGGGACGCCCGCTCGTGGCTCACGATGGCCGGGATATCCGAGGAGTCGGCGACCGCGCGCGCCGAGAATGCGACACCGCTCCGCGACGCGACCGTGCCCGAGGGCGTACGGTCGTCCAGCGCGGGGCGGATGAGCACGATGCGGCGACCGGCGATCCCTGCGCGCCGAAGATGGCGCAGCAACTCGTCGGTCTTGCCGCTGAACATGCAACCGGTGATGACGTGGATCCAGCCAGAGACCATGGCCGCCCAGTCTAGTCGGCGGGGCGGCCTGCTCGATGGTCGTGCTCGTTGGCGCCCGACGTGCGTCGGATATGCCGTGGTCCGGTTCGGTGGTCAGCGACCGAGGACGGCGCGGGTCTTGGGCTGGAACAGGTACCACAGCACCAGGACCGGTACCGCGGCGAGGAAGATGACACTGCCCAGGCTCGACACGCCCGAGAGGATGCCCAGCAGGCTGACCAGGATGCTCAGCGAGAAGACTGCCACGCCCAGGCCCCAGGACCACGAGCGCTGCAGCCAGAAGCCGAACGCCAGCACCAGGCAGGAAACCCCGACGACCAGCTGGGCGACGCCCAGCAGACCGGCCAGGGTCGAGTTGCGACCGTCGTTGAGCAAGAACCCGAGCTGGCTCACGCCGAGCATGGCGAGTCCGGCGACGAGCGTCGCGGCGCCGAGCCCGACGGCGATGAGCGTCAATACGACGACAGGCAGCTGTCGGTCCTTCATGTCCAGACCTCCGGTGAGCGGGCATCGCGCCGCCCGCATGCGCATCAACGTCGGCAGATGTGGTGGTCCGACGCCATGGGCATCGTCGGGGTCGTTGCCTGCGGGCGACATGATCCGATGGTCACGGGTCCGGGGGGGCCCAGACCGACCAACGGCCGCCGGCCGGCCCACCTGGCCATTCAGGGCGCCGTATCCGCGCGCCAGCCGCTTGAGCGTGTGGATGCGCGTCTGCGACCGCCGGCGGCGCGCCTTTCGACCTGTCTCGGGCATCGGGGGATATCGGTTCCCTCCGCGCCCGGACCGGGACAGCAAGAGGCCCGGGCAGGTCTCCCAGCCCCGGCCACCCGACCAAACGCTCAGTCGAGCCTAGTAGTCGTCGTGGCCGTGGCCAGCCCCGCCGCCTCCGGCTTCCTTCTTCTCGGGCATGTCGGTGACCAGCGTCTCCGTGGTCAGGACCATGCCCGCGATCGAGGCTGCGTGCTGCAGCGCGGAGCGGGTGACCTTGGCGGCATCCACGATGCCCTTGTCGAACAGGTCACCGTACTCACCCCGGAGGGCGTCGTAGCCGCTGCCGACGGGCAGGCCACGGACGGCCGCCACGATGACGGAGCCTTCCTGGCCGGCGTTCTCCGCGATCTGGCGGATGGGCGCCTCCAGCGCGCGGCGCAGGATGGTGATGCCGATCGCCTCGTCACCCTCGAGCGTCAGCCCGTCGAGTGCCGGGAGTGCCTGCAGCAGGGCCGTGCCGCCGCCGGCGACCAGTCCCTCCTCGACCGCGGCGCGCGTGGTCGAGAGCGCATCCTCGATGCGGTGCTTCTTCTCCTTGAGTTCCACCTCGGTGGCCGCGCCGACCTTGATGACGGCGACGCCACCGGCCAGCTTGGCGAGGCGCTCCTGGAGCTTCTCGCGGTCGTAGTCGGAGGTAGTTTCCTCGACCTGGACCTTGATCTCGCTCATGCGAGCCTTGATCTTGTCCGTATCGCCCTCGCCGTCCACGATGGTCGTGTCGTCCTTGGACGAGACGACGCGTCGTGCGCCACCGAAGTCCTCGGGCGTGACGGAGTCGAGCTTGCGGCCGACCTCTTCGCTGATGACCTGGGCACCCGTGAGGATGGCCATGTCGCGCAGCATCTCCTTGCGTCGGTCGCCAAAGCCGGGGGCCTTGACGGCGAGCACGGAGACGGTGCCCTTGAGCTTGTTCACGACCAGCGTGGCGAGCGCCTCACCGTCGATGTCCTCGGCCACGATGAACAGCGGCTTGCCCAGGGCAAGCGCCTTCTCGAGCGCCGGGATGAGCTCCTGGATGCTGGAGATCTTCTTGTCCGTGATGAGCACTGCCGCGTTCTCGAGGACCGCTTCCATGCGGTCCGCGTTGGTCACGAAGTACTGCGAGATGTAGCCCCGGTCGAACTGCATCCCCTCGGTGTATTCCTTCTCGAGGCCGATCGACTGACCTTCCTCGACGGTGATGACACCATCCTTGCCGACCTTGTCCATGACCTCGGCGATGAGCTCGCCGACCTCCGGGTCCGCGGCGCTGATGGCGGCAACGGCCGCGATCTGGTCGCGCGTGGACACGGGGCGGGAGTTCTTCTTGAGCTCCTCGATGATGACCTCGACGCCCTTGTCCAGACCGCGCTTGACGATCATGGGGTTGGCGCCGGCGGTGACGTTCTTGAGACCCTCGGTGACGAGTGCCTGGCCCAACACCACGGCGGTGGTGGTGCCGTCGCCGGCGACGTCATCGGTCTTGGTCGCGACTTCCTTGAGAAGCTGCGCGCCCATGTTCTCGAAGGGGTCCTCGAGCTCGATCTCCCGAGCGATGGTCACGCCGTCGTTGGTGATGGTGGGGGCGCCGAACTTCTTGTCCAGCACCACGTTGCGGCCCTTGGGACCCAGGGTCACCTTGACCGCATCGGCGAGCTTGTCGACGCCCCGCTTGAGGGAGCGACGAGCCGTCTCGTCGAAGATGAGCTGCTTCGCCACGGATGAGTTCCTCGTTTCTCTCGATCGTCGCCAGCGGACATGCTGTCGGCCGGGCCCCCTGCGGGTCCGGCCGATATCAGCGGCCTGCGCCAGCCCTACTCCTCGACGACTGCCAGGATGTCCTTCTGGCTGACGATGAGGTACTCCTCGCCGTCGACCTTGAACTCCGTGCCGGCGTACTTGGCATAGAGGACCTTGTCGCCGGTCTTGACATCCATCGGCTCGCGGGCGCCATCGTCATTGAGACGACCGGGGCCTGCCGCGATGATGGTGCCCTCCTGGGGCTTCTCCTTCGCGGTGTCCGGCAGGACGATGCCGCTCTTGGTCATCTCCTCGCGGGGGGTGGGCTGGATGACGACCCGATCGCCCAGAGGGCGAAGCTTGGTCGCAGTGGCGGTCGCCAACGCGGTTCCTCCTGGTCACTGGTGAGCCTGCCGAAGCCGTGCTCCGAGCCGGTTCCGTGCGCGCTGCCACGATGAGGTGGCGCGTCGCCGGTCGACTCCGGGCCTGCACGGTCCAGGCCGCTTGCTGTTGATTAGCACTCTCACGGTGAGAGTGCCAACAGGCTACCGGATGGGGCTCGTGCCTGTCAAGTCACGGGCATCGCTCCGACCCGGCTGGACTTGCCCACGGCGTCTGGGTCAGGGACTCGACGGCGGCGCGGGCGGATCCCCGGATGGCGGCGTGGCGGGTGTGGTGCCCGCAGGCTCGCCATCCGGCCCATGTCGTGCCGCCGCAAGGGCGAGACGTGCCATCTGGGCGCTGATGGCCAGGATGGATGCCTTGAGCGCCGAGCCGGCCCGGGTCAACTTGGCCGTGGCCATGACCAGGAACTGGATCATCGCGAGGTCGACCTGCTGGGCGCCCATCGCCGCCTGCCGGTTGAGTTGCACCAGGACCTTCTGGGACGCGGTCCGGAACTCGGCCACGGCCGCTTCCACGTCGCGCTGGACCACGAGCGCTTCACCCTCCAGGCGCTGGAGCATGTTCACTTTCGCTTCGCCCTTCGCCTCTTTCAGCAGCTGCTCGAGGCGTGTGGCCAGGTCGTTCCAGACGGCTTCGTCGGCCACCTTCACCTCCAGCTTGGCCATCAGCTCCTGGAAGCGGGCGCCGTACTTGGCGATGCCCTTGATGGCGCCGACCGCCTCCTCCGAGGCCACCACCCCGCTGCGCAGCAGTGCCGACGCCTCCGAGTTCAGCTTGGGCAGCTGGTCGAGGAGCGCCGTGTAGACCTGCGCATCGAGTGGCTTCTGGCCGCCCTTGAGGAGCCCCTCTGCGAGGCTCACGATCTGGCGTGTGGCACCGCCCGAGAAGTAGCCGCCGCCCTCCGCAGCGTTGATGAGCCCCTGCGTGTCGCCGATCTTGCCCACCAGCTCCTTCTGGGCCGCCTTGTCACCGGCGTCGAGGGCCGCCTCCAGGGAGATCTGGTAGTCATCGATCTTGCCGTAGAGCGCGGTACGGTCCGCCTCGCCGAGGGGCTTGAAGGGCACCTCGGCGATGTGCAGCTCCTTCATCTGGGCCCGGATCTGGGCGGCCAGCTCCTTGTTGCCCGCCTTCTCGGCATCGTCGAGGGTGCGCGCCATGATGGTCGCTTCGGCGACCTTCTCCGCGCGCGCACCGACCTCGGCGCGGAGGGCGGGGTCGAGCCGGTCATACAGGTGGAGCCGTCGCGGATCGGTGAAGAAGTCGGCGTACAGCAGCAGCCCCAACCGATCCGGCGTCGTGCCCACGCGGCCAGCCATGAATGACCGCACCGAAGCCCGGTTCTTCGACGCGTGGGGGCCGAGCAGGCTGACGTCGAAGTCGTTGGTGACCTTGCCCTGGGAGCCGGTGCGCTTGACCGCCGCACCACCGGCGTCATCCACGCCACCCGGCAGTGTCTTCACGAACGCCTCGATGTCGCCGATCATGCCGTCGCGCCAGGACATGAGCGTCTTGCCGGCCGCGGACTCGTTGCCGAGCGCGAGGCTGAGCGCCTTGTAGCCGCCGTTCATCTCCAGCACCCGCTTGGGTCCAAGACGCTCGATGGCGAGGGCCGCGAGCGCCTCGCCCGTGGCCGGATTGGCCTGGATCTCCGCGGCCAGACTGCCCGCGCGCTTGGCGAGCTCCGCGGGCGTCAGCTTGAGGAGGTCCTCGGGTACCGCGAGCAGCGCCTTGAGCCGCGCGGCCACCGTGGACTCCTCGCCCACGATCTTCAGCAGCTCTGCCACGGACTTGCCGGTCTTGACGGCAGCCTCCTCGGCACCCAACTCGATGATGGCCCGCTCCGCGAGGGCCCGGTCAGGCGCCTTGCCCGCGAGCGCGGCGAGGTCGCCGATGACCGTCTGGGCGGCCTTGGTCCCCGCCGCAAGGGCCGCTCGGTCCACGGCACCACTCAGGAGCTTGCCAAGGGTCTTGACTGAGCTCACGGCGTCCGCGAACACCATGACCGTCGCGAGGGCTGCCTCGAACATGGCCATGTCCGCCTGTCCCGACGCCAGCAACTCCGTGCCCGCACCCGTGGTCGCCTTGTTGGCCGTCTGGAGTTCCAGCGCCTTGTCCCAGGCGACGATCGCCTGACCGGCGCCGATGCCGACACCGGCGCTGATCAACGCGGCGCCTGCGAAGGTCGCCATGCCGGCCGTCGCGAACTCGGCCAGCACGAATGCCGCAGCGGCCAGCGTGGCGAGACCCATCGACTTCCAGAACTCGATATCGCTCTCGAGCTGGAGCACTTCCTTGGCAACGGCCTGGGCAGCCGGGTCCTTCCAGTCGATGCCCGAAGCCCCACGGGTGCCGCCGAACAGCTGGTGATGGATGGGCACCAGCTCATAGGCAAGGCCGCCGGACACCTTTGGCCGGGTGTCGCGGATGGCGTCACGGGTGCTCGTGAGCATGCTCACGATGGCGGCCTTGGCGGCCTTGGGGTCGTCCTGGACAGCCTCGCCCATCGCCTTGTCACCGCGCATCAGGCCCACGCCCGCGACGGGGTACGCGATGGACAACCCTTGCATGATGGTGTCCAGCATGTCCCACTGGGTCTTCACGTTCTTCCACGGGGTCCGCTTGAGGGACTCCTCGCTCAGCCCGGCAGCGCGCGCCTTCTCGATGCGATCAGGAGGCGGGTCTGCATCGAGCGCTGCAGGCTCCGCGCTCGGGTCGAACGTCACGGGCAGGTACAGGGTCCGGTCGCTCATCATCGCGTAGCGGCGTTCGAGGCCGACCGGCGTGCTCCGCAACTGTTCCTGGACCTGCTTCGCGTCGCGGGTGATGCGCATCGCGGCCATCAGCTCTGCCTGCCTCGAGGCCTGGTCCTCGGCCGAGGGCATGGGGCCTGGCGCGCCGCCCTTGTCATCCGCGACACCCAGACGCTTGAGCTCGTTGACGCAATAGGCCTCGTTGTTCGTGAGATAGCCGAGGGCGATGACCCGCACGTCGGCCACGAACTTGTCCGTGACCGGCTTGACGGACGGCAGCTTGTAGAGCTCCGCACCGCCCTCCAGTGACAGCTTCCACAGTTCCGGCCTTGCCTTGGCCTGCTCGAGCACCTTGTCCCCGAACGTGCCCCACAGCGTCTCCAGGGCACGCTCATCGAAGGGCCCGATCCAGGTCTGGTGGACCAGGATGTCGATGAGCTGGAGTGCCTGCGGCCCACCGGCCTTGGCCAGGTTCCGGACCTTCTTGATACTGCCGACATCCTTCTTGGCGATGGCGTGTGTGACGAGCTCGTCGTCGGTCATCTCCGCGTCGGGGATGTCGCCCGTCTCCCGCTGGACAGGCTGCGGTCCGGCCTGGCGCTGGAGCGCCGCGGGGCCGCTCAGGAGGCCGGTCACCGCCCGGTTGCCGGCCGTCCCCTGGAGCGCCAGCACGAACCCCGGCGCGAGCGCGGTACCGGGCGCACCCGTCGGCACCTGGTGTAGGGGCTCCGCAAGCACCGAGCCAGCCACGCTGGCATCCATGCGCTGGACGCCCATCGGAGGTTGGCCGTTTGAACGGGCCAGTTCTGGCTGGGCGGGTCCGATCTCCTCGGGCGCATGCACACGCCCGGCGTCCGCGGTCATGCGGCAGGCATCACGGGACGAGGGCGGCACCGTTCCAGGACAGGCATCCGGGCCAGCCTGCGACACCCGCGCACGCCACGGCAGTGCCCACGATGCGACCGAACGGGCAGACTCGGCTGCCCCAAGGGGCAAGCGGCGGCGCGCTGGCCGTCGGAAGCACGCACGCCACGCCCGCAGGCCACGCCATACTTGCCCCGTGGATGACCCGAGGCAGCACGCCGGAGAACACCGCGTGCGCTTCGACGAGTGCGGCGCGGGCGGCACCATGCGCCCCAGCGCCCTGCTGCGCGCCGTCCAGGACCTAGCATGGCAGCACAGCATCGCTGCCGGTTTCGACCGTGACTGGTACCAGGAGCGCGGGCTGACGTGGCTGGTCCGGTTTGTGGACCTGCGGATGGGACGCGGCGTCGCGTCGGGCTCCACGCTCCGGATGCGCACCAGCATCACCGGCCTGCGGCGGGTCTGGGCGCGTCGCGAGACCGAGATCTGGGAGGATGCGGCGACCGAGCCCGCGGCCGGCACCACCATCGACTGGGTCATCGTCGACACGGAGGGCCGTCCAGTGCGCGTGCCGGATGAGATCGTTCGCGGCTTCGGCCAGGAGGCGCCCACGTTCACGCCGGCCCGGGTTCACCTCAGCCACCCTCAGTCGGAGCCCGTCGTTGACCCCTGGACCGTGGGCGTCCGGGACCTGGACCCCATGGCTCACGTCAACAACGCCACCTACCTCGACATCATGGACGAGGTCATGGCGGGCAAGGTCGGCGCCCTGGTCGGCCCCAGCCAGCCGGTCCGCTATGAGGTCGAGTACCTGCGCTCGGCGATGCCCAACTCGGTCGTCTCGGTCCGCCATTGGCCGGATGGCCCATGTACCACGTTCCAGCTCACCGACGAGACCGGCACCGAGCTCATCCGGGCGCGCATCGAACCCGGCTGAAACCGGGGGCCACGCTGGCCCCGCAGCGGTTCGCGCTCGCCCATGACAGCGCGCTTCGTTTCGCGCTCGCCCATGACAGCGCGCTGC
>JBBQNA010000125.1:0-10344 GCA_038329515.1 Candidatus Limnocylindrales bacterium
CCGGCGTCTTCGACCTGGCCACGGCCAAACGCGGCGACCACCTGCCAGTCGTGGCTCGGTGCCAGCACGATCGGCTGGCCCAGCTTGATAGCCGACCGTCAAGTTCGGGATCTGGGGACGCCACGGGCGTCGGCACGCTGACTGGCGCCAAACAGGTATGCTCCCGCCACGATCGATGACCAGACCCGGCCGATCCACTCCCCGGCGCCGACCCGAGTGACTGCGCACCCCACGACCAAGGACGGTCGAGGTGACGACGCGTCGCGTCCGTTGCACCCCCACATCCCTGTCACGACGACACAGAGGTACCCACGTACATGACCCAGCAGACCGAGTCGAGCGATCCGGCACGCCGCACCCGACGACGTAACGGTGGCGGACGAGGAGGAGCGACTTCGTCTGAATCCCGCGGCCCCCAGATCCACGTCCAGACGGCCGATGCGTATGCCATGTCGGGCGTCCTGGTCATCGAGAACGACACCCGCGGCGGACACTTGCTCACGGAGCAGTTCGCGGCCACAGGCGTTCGCGTTCCGGCAGCCCTCATCAAGCGCGATGGGCTGCGACCTGGCGACTGGCTCGAGGGAGGTGCGGCACCCGACCGCGACCCGAGTCGACCGGACACGCTGTTCGCCATCGACACGGTCAACGACCTGCCCGTCGAGGAAGCCCGGCGGCGACCGCACTTCGAGGCACTCACGCCGGTCCACCCCAACGAGCTGCTGAAGCTGGAAGCGGACCAGAAGAACCTGAGCCAGCGACTGGTGGACATCACCAGCCCCATCGGCAAGGGCCAGAGGGTGCTGCTCGTGAGTCCGCCGAAGGCGGGCAAGACGATGCTCATGAAGGCCATCGCCCAGGGCATCACCGCCAACCATCCCGACGTCCGGCTCATCGTGGCGCTCGTCGGCGAGCGACCCGAGGAAGTCACGGACATGCGCCGCTCAGTGGCCGGCGAGGTCTACGCCTCCACCTTCGATGAGCCTATCGAGAGCCACACGTTCGTGGCCGAGATGACCCTCGAGATCGCGAAGCGGGCCGCCGAGGCGGGCCAGGACGTGGTCGTGATGATGGACTCCATCACCCGTCTCGCACGTGCCTACAACATCGCCATCCCGACCTCCGGCCGCACGATGTCGGGCGGCATGGACCCAGCCGCGCTCTATCCGCCCAAGCGCTTCTTCGGCGCGGCGCGGAAGCTGGAAGAGGGCGGCTCGCTGACCATCATCGCGACGTGCCTCGTGGACACCGGCTCGCGCATGGACGACGTCATCTACGAGGAATACAAGGGCACCGGCAACTCGGAGCTCATCCTCGACCGGAAGCTGGCCGAACGGCGCATCTTCCCTGCCATCGATGTCCAGCGATCCGGGACCAGGCGCGAGGAACTGCTCCTGGACGAGCAGACCCTCAAGCTCGTGTGGCAGATGCGCCGGATGCTGGCCGCGGTGGACAACGACGGCGGGTCGTCCAAGGCCATCGAGCTGCTGCTCAACCGGCTGGCCAAGACCGAGAACAACTCCGAGTTCCTGGTCTCCATGAGCGGCCAGAAGACGGCCGCTCCCGCCCCCACGGTCACGTCCCTCTAAGGCGTTGCCCGCGCGCGGCTTGCTGGCCGCGCCGGTGAGCCTGCCGGACGCGCCGGTGAGCTTGCCGGACGTGCCGGTGAGTCCGCCTACTGCGTGATGGGGTAGCTCGCGAGGTCCCAGATCCAGACCGGGTCGAGTTCCGTGAACGTGGGCAGGCGGTCCGACTTGAGGATGGTCCGGGTGGGGAACCGGAGCGGCACGATGGGCGCCGCCTCCATCACCCGGTCCTGGAGCGCCGCGTAGGTCGAGATGATCTGGTCCCGATCGGTCAGCTGCCGGGCGGCCGCAAGGTCCGCATCCAGCTCCGGGTCGCAGTACCAGGACAGGTTGGAGCCGCCCTCCACGGCGGCAGCGCAGGTCACCAAGGGGTCGATGAACTCGAACGGGTCAGGGAACCCGCTGCCCCAACCCGTGAACGCCATCGGCGCACCATGGGGCGCCGTGACGGTGCCCAGGAACACGTCGAAGTCCTGCGCGATGACCTCCACATCGATGCCGATCACGGCCAGGTCCGTGGCGATAGACTCACCCAGGTCGCGGCTGGTCGGCGTCGTGTACAGCTGGGTCGCGAAGCCGGTGTTGCCGGCCTCGCTCATGAGCGCCTTGGCGGCATCCACCGAGTACGGATAGGGGTCGCAGGCAGGGTCACCACCCGGCACCGCCGGGGGCAACAGGCAGCCAGCGATGGTGCCCCGACCGCCGGCCAGACGCAGCAGGTTCTGCTTGTCGATGGCATGGCTCACCGCCCGCCGGACTAGCGGATCCGTGAACGGGCTGTCCGGCCCGGACGTATCCAGTGTCAGGTACACGAACTCCAACGGGTCCGTGGCGACGATGCGATCAGCGAGCGCCGGATCGCCTGACACGGTCGTCCAGTCTGTCGACGGGATCTGGTCGCCGGCGATGTCGAGGTCGCCCGAGGAGGCCTGCTGCACCTGCACATCCGGCGGCACCAGGAGCCGGACATCAATGGCATCTGCCTTGGGCATGTCTGGTTGCCAGTAGTGGGGATTACGGGCGAATGTGACGCCGACACCCGGCGTGTACGACTCGAGCGTGTACGGCCCCGTGCCCACCGGGTCGGCACCGAATGCTGTCGCATCCGCACCTGCCAACTCCGCCGGCAGCACCGCGCCAAAGCTGGAGGCAAGGATGTTGAGCACGCCCCGGTCGGGGTGGTCGAGGGTGAGCTGGATCGTGTGGTCGTCCAGCGCCGTGATGCCGGAAGCGCTGTCCGCGGTGCCATCGAGGACTGCCTGGGCGCCCACGATCGCGGCCAGGTATGACGGGCCGATCGGCGACGGGTAGGGCACCACGTCCGGCCGCAGCAGGCGGTTGATGGAGGCCACCACGTCGTCCGCGGTCATCGTGCGCACGACCTCGCCGTGACGCACGAACGAGACATCCGGCCGGATCGTGAAGGTGTACGTCAAGCCATCGGCGGAGATGACGGGCAGGTCGGCGAGGCTGGGCGCGAACGCTCCCTCGTCATCGAAGGTGATGAGCGAGTCGAATGTCAGGTGCACCATCTCCTGGGACAGGGCGTCGTAGGCGAGGGATGGGTCGAACGTCGAGACGTCGGTCGACACGGCGAACGAGAGCGTGCCGCCCGTGTCGTCCTGGGCGCTGGCCGCCGTACCCGGCAGGATGGTGAGTGCCAACAGCGCGCAGAGCACCAGTGCCCGATGGCGGTTCCCGTGTCCCATGGACGTCCTCCTCACGATGCGAACGCCGTCTCCCGCCTACAGCCATGGGCACGCTCCTGCTCGCTGGCGCCGAGCCTAGCACGCGCTCCACGGTATTTCTGGCAGTACCTCAGCGGGACGTGTCCCACTCCTGGGTCCGGGGGTCCAGCAGCATCGTCGCGATGTCCGCGGCCAGGTTCGCGAGCACGATGCACAGTGTTGACAGGAGGAGCGTGCCCATGAGCACCGGGATGTCCTCCGAGGTGATCGCCGCGACCGCCTGTCGGCCGATGCCCGGCCAGCCAAAGACCGACTCCACGACCACCACGCCGCCGAGCAGGAAGCCCAGGTCCAGAAAAGCCTGGGTGATCATCGTCGGCAGTGCATTGCGCATCGCGTGGCGCCACACCGTCCGGCGCTCCGAGAGGCCCTTGGCGCGGGCGGTCCGGATGTAGTCCTGGCCCAGTTGCTCGCGCATCGAGGTGCGACAGACGCGCAGGTACTGGGGCATCACGGCGAGGCCAAGCACGATGGCCGGCAGCGCCAGGGCACGGACATCCAGGGGGTCGAAGTCCGTGTCCCGGATGGGCACCCAACCCAATCGCGCCGCGAACACATCCAGCAACACGAGCGCGATGAGGAAGGTGGGCAGCGAGACCACGAACGAGCTCGCGATGGAGGCCACCCGGTCGATGACCCCGCCTGGGCGGCGAGCCGCTGCGACCCCGACGACGGAACCGACCGAGAGACCTACCGCCACGCCCGCGAAGGCGAGCAGGATCGTCGCGGGCAGCTTGGCCAGGATGAGGTCCAGGACCCGTACGCTGCCGAGCTTGTAGCTGATGCCCAGGTCACCCTGCAGCAGGCGTCCGAGGTAGCCCAGCAGTTGGTCCAGGGGAGGCCGGTCCAGACCCATCGATGCCCGCACCCTGGCGAGCGCCTCGGGCGTGGCGCGCGAGCCGAGGATGGACCGGGCCGGATCGGTGGGCACGATGAACGTCAGCAGGAACGCGATGACGCACACTGCGACCAGGACCACGAGCGCCCAGCGCAACCGGGAGAGGATGACGGCAGCCATCAGCGGACCGTCCGGCGCGGGTCCATGGCGCTCTCGATCGCGTCCCCGATGAGCGTGAACGCCAGCACCGTGCACGCGATGGCCAGCCCGGGCAACAGCGGCAGCCGGGGATCTGTGCGCATGGACGCGGCGCCGTCGGTGATCATGAAGCCCCACGTCGGGGATGACGCCGGGGCTCCCGCGCCGAGGTACGAGAGTGATGCCTCGAACAGGATCGTGGCCGCGACACCCAGCGGCAGCAGCACGCTCACCAGCGGCGCCACGTGGGGCAGGATGTGGCGGCGGATGATGCGCCGCTGGCCGACGCCCATGGCCACCGCCGCAGTGATGAAGTCGGCCGATCGGACCTGGACCACCTGCGTATGGACGAGGCGCGCGGTGGTCGTCCAGAGCACGGACGCGATGACGATGACCACGACCCCGAGGCTCGGCCGGACCACGGTCGTGACCGCGATGGCGAGCAACAGCACCGGGAAGGCGAGCGCGATATCCGTGATGCGCATCAGCAGGTCTTCCACGGGGATGGTGACCTGGCGCCCACCCACCGGTCCGAGCCGCGCGACCCGGACGTAGCCCGCCACCAGGCCAACGAGGGTCCCCAGCGCCAGCGCCGCGACATTGGCTGCGATGCCCACCAGCAGCGTCGCGCGGCCGGCATACAGCAGCTCCGACAGCAGGTCGTGGCCAGCCCGGTCGGTGCCCAGCAGGAACATGTCGTTGGGTGGCAGCGCGCTGCCGTCCAGCGGCATCTGGTCCCGGAACAGCTGGCCCTGCGCCCGTCCGACGATCAGGGGTCCGAGCGTAGTGGCGATGACGATCGCGGCCAGCAGGGTGATCCCGATCCACCAGCCTGGGTCAACACGCAGCAGCGACCACGTGCGGCTCCGACCGGTCAGGCCGGGCCGTTCACCGGCATCGAGCGCGTCGAGTTGTACGACCATGCCGCCCTCGTGAGGGGTCCGCCTCAGGACCCCGGAACCGCACTATGCCACCCTCAGACCTCAGCTCGGACCGGCGCCCGTCACGTCGTCCACGCGATGGGCCGTCCGCCGTCGCCGACCAGACCCCGCGCGTCGGCTCACAGATCCGGCGGCGCGTCCCGCCTGGATGACCTTCGTGGTCGTGGGTGGTGGACCGACCGGGGTCGAGCAGGCCGGCGCATTGGGTGAGATCGCGCGTGGCGCCTTGCAGCGCCTCATCACGGGCACAACGGTCGCGGACGACCCGCTCGACTGAGATGCGGAGTCACGAGCCGTCTCGCTCCGGTGGGTGCCTTTCAGGCGCGACGGGTGATCGCGCGGCTGGCGATTTGCGATGGCCTTGTGACGTGATGCTGGGATCCGAGCGGACTGGGCGAGATGGACGAACGGCCAGCATCAGGCTGGACAAGGCGCCCGTATGCACCCAGCGGGACCACGTCGATCGCACGACATCAAGGAGACCGACGATGGTCCAGCCCGCAGACACCCGGCAGGTACCCGACGGCTCGCTGCCCGACGACCGCTTCGACGGCACGGACAGTGGCGGATCGGGCACCGATACCGCATATCCCCCGGTCGACCCGGACCTCGCACCGGGCTCACCCGATGACGAGCAGCCAGTCCCCCACGACCGGACGCCCGGCACCACTGCCAAGGTGCCCGGCTCGACGGGTCCGGCAGCACGCGCCACCACGGGCACCGACTACGAGACCGATGGACCGGACGAGCTGGCCGATGAGCCCCAGCGGTGAGCCAGCGAGAGGCTGGTGCGTATCCCGGCGTCGTGCCTCCCAGGTCAGACCTGGAGCGGGCGGCACTGGCCGGTATGGCAGCCACGGGCGCGATGTCGGTCGTGATGCTCGGCGCGCGTCGACTGGGCCTCATCGATCGTCAGCCGCCGGAGGAGATCACCCAGCAGGTCTCCGACAGGACTGGCGCGCCCATACGTGGCCTGCCCCTGCGGATCGCGGCGTCCGTGGCACATCTCGCCTTCGGGGCTGTCGGCGGCATGGTCTTCGCGTCGTTGCTGCGGCTGACGGGCCCTGTCGGCTCCCCTGTCCGTCTCGCGGTCACATATGGACTGTCGATCTGGTTCGTGAGCTACCGGCACGCGCTGCCCGCATGGGGTCTGGTCCGATCCGACCGTGAGGCCGGCGTCACCCGGGACGTCGTGATGCTCGTCGCCCACGTCGTCTATGGGCTCGTGCTCGGTGGCCTGCTGCGACCTCGTGGCTGGGCAGGGGTTCCGCGCAGCCGTGGCCGCCGGGCCTGAGCTGCGGGCCGGGAATCCGTGGTGATGCGGGGCGCACCCATCACGTCCAGCTATTCGGTCGACCCGAACTATTCGGATACTACCAAGGATCAGGGCGAACCGTAGCAGTGTCCCGACAGCCGTCAGAAACTGACGGGCAGCGAACTCAGCAGGCGCGAGTTCTGCTTGTCCAGGGCCCAGTCGGGTGTCCGGTCCAGCAACCGGATGTCGGGCATCCGCTCCAGGAGCGAGGCGAACGCGACCTGCCCTTCCAGCCGGGCCAGGGAAGCGCCGAGACAGAAATGGATGCCGTTGCCGAACGCGATGTGCCGGTCGGCGGAGCGGTCCAGGTCGAGCTCCTCCGGGTCCGAGAAGCGCTCGGGGTCGCGGTTGGCGGCGTTGAGCATCTGGAATACCATCTCGCCGCGCCGGATGTCCTTGCCGCCGAGCACCGTCGGCTCCTGCATCCGGCGTGGCTGGCGCGCGATGGGACTCTCGAAACGGAGGGTCTCCTCGATGGCCGTCTTGAGCAGCCCGGGCTCCTCTCGGAGCCGCTGCCATCGGGTCCGGTCGGCCAACAGCAGGTACAGGCCGTTGCCGATGAGCGACCGGGTCGTCTCGTGGCCTGCCACGAGCAGCGTCACGGACGTATTGATGAGCTCGTCCTGCGACAAGCGGTCGCCGTCCGGGCCGGGCGCGACCAGTGAGCTCAACAGATCGTCCGATGGTTCCTCGCGTCGTTGCTGGATGAGCGCGCCGAGGTACGCGCGTAGCTCCACGATGGCGCGCTGTGCGCGCGCGAGCCACTCCACGTTCGGCCGGTTCTGGCCCTGGAACGCGAGCACGTCATCGGACCAGCCGATGAACAGCGGCGTCTCCTCCTGGGGTACGCCGAAGATCTCGGCGATGATCGTGGCCGGCAAGGGCACCGCGAGGTCATGGATGGCATCCATGGTGCCGGTCGCCTGGACGCGGTCCAGCAGGTCGTCCACGATGGCCTGGATGCGCGGCCGGAGCTGTTCGACGGCACGTGGCGAGAAGGGATCGCGGACCAGCCGTCTGAGGCGGGTGTGGTCGGGCGGGTCCGAGTGCAGCAGACCCTTCGTCCGATAGTGGTCCTCGAAGGCCGTGAAGCGTGCCCGGACATCGTCGGGCAAGTACTCGACTGCCTTGGCCAGGCGTCCCTCGTTGGAGAAGTGCGCCACGTCCTTGAAGGTCACGAGCACATCGTCGTAGCGGGTCAGCAGCCAGCCGCCGAGCGCATCGCTCCAGTAGACCGGATCGTCCTCCCGAAGGCGGCGCAACGTCGGGTACGGATCGCGCGCGAACTCGGCTGACAGCAGGGACCGGTCCAGATCGGCGAGCGCAGTCATCGTCACCGATCGTATTCCATATTCCGTGCCGTTCGGGCGTCAGGCATCCAGATGGCGCAGCCGTCCGGCGGTCGCAGGCCGCGCGACGGACCAGCAGAAGGCGGAGCCGTCCGCCCTGCGCGCACTTTGGCGGTAGGCTGCCATTCCTCATCGATGCACGGAGGCGCGGCAGATGCGCAAGCTGATGATCCCGATCCTGGCTGGGTTGGTGTGCCTCGTGGCACCAGCCATGGCCGCGACGCCCGAGCAGTCAGCGCCGCCGACCATCACCGGGCAGGAGCTCGCGGATGCCCTGGGCCGGTGGGATGGCTACGACTTCCAGGATGCCGGCGATACCTGGCCGGGCGCCCTCAGGTCCGGCCCGTCGGAGGAGGCCGACCCGCCCGATGCGTACGGCGCCGACGGCACGATCCTCATCCTGCCGCCCCTCGACAGCCCTGCCCACCCCGTGGTCACGGTCCGCCTGGCGGCCGCGTCCACGCCGGGTATCTGGGACCACTACCAGCGAATCATGGACGAGCTGGGCATGACCGAGACCGAGCAGGGCGCCGCCTATGGCGCCCTCGGCCAGGTGCTGGGTCTCGCCTATCACACGGCCAGCCCGGACGAGCAGACACATGTGGCTGCCGTCGACACCGCCGGCTACCACGTGCTGTGGCAGACCACGACCAGCGGCTTCGAGCCCATCGACGCTGAGCTGCCGACACCGGCGTTCCTCATGCCTGCGGGTGGCGTGACCATGGAACTCGTGCCCCTGGACGAGACGTCCGTCGTGGTGCCGATTCCCGAGCCGACCGCCACCCCCACGCCCGTCGCGACCCCCCGACCGACACCCAGGCCGACACCCAGGCCGACACCCAGGCCGACACCCAGGCCGAGCCTCGTGCCACAGGCACCGCCGCCGGCCGACTTCGTGTGCAACGGCGTCTCGACGGCCATCACGGACCCGCTCAACAAGGGCTGGAGCGTCAAGCGTGTGGACTGGTCCAACAAGGGCAGCTACGACCGGCTGATGATCACCCTCGACCAGTCGGGCGCCGGTGGTGACGGCACCCAGGCGATCGTGCACGTGCTGCCGGTGTCGGACGTGCAGTCACAACTGAAGGTCAGCGCGCCCAAGGACGGCGACACGGCGGTGGCCATCGGGCTGTACCAGGACGTCAAGCTGGGCTGGTCCCTGGACCGCGCCCTGACCACGCCCGCGATGCACTGGATCACCATGGAGCAGGACAACAACGGATTCCCGTGGATCGTCCTGGGTGTCGACTTTGACGCCTGCTACTCGCTGCAGGTGCCCGCATGGACGGCCACCCCGGCCAAGTCCAAGCCGACCATCCAGGTCACCTTGGACATCAAGCACTGACCGCCACCAAGGCGCCGGCGCCGAGGCGCCGAGGGGAGGGTCCAACCCTGCGCGAGCACCGGGTGTGCCACCTTCATGAGTCCGCTCGGCGCATCACCGGTCAAGCCCTGCGCGAGCATCAGGCCCAGCCATGCGCGAGCACCAGGTGTGCCCTGCGCGAGCACCGGGTGTGCCACCTTCATGAGTCCGCTCGGCGCATCACCGGTCAAGCCCTGCGCGAGCATCAGGCCCAGCCCTGCGCGAGCATCAGGCCCAGCCATGCGCGAGCATCAGGTGTGCCCTGCCTGAGTCCGCTCGGCGCATCACCCTCCAGTGCCCACCGGGTCGAACCCACCGATGCAGCCCTTTGCGAGCGCCGGGTGCGCGCCGCGTGAGTCCGCTCGGCGCATCACCGTCCAGTGCCGGCCCTGCGCGAGCGCCCGCTGCACCACGGATGCGACCCAAGCGCCACCGATGCCAGGCCGGTAGATCATCTGGGATGCGAACGGACGGAGGAAGCGCGCTGGATGACCGCCCGGGGCCAACCCGAGCGTTCCCCCGGCGGATGGCATCCCGCGAGCATCAGGATGACGGACGGAGCCCTCCAGATGACGGACGGAGCCCTCCAGGGGCCGCATCCGGACGATGACCGGGACGTACTGCTCCGTTGCTCCGTTGGTTGGATCGTGGGGTGATCGATCATCGGAGCGGGGCGCCCGACACGGGACGGCACGGCCGTCGGCACCTGACCCGGCCTGATGCTCCGAGCGGACTCAGGACGGTAGCCGGGTCTTGCCCGCGGGGGCTGCCGGTCCCGGTACGCCCGACAGGCGGCCAGCTGACCCGCACCTGACGCGACGGGGTCCGTCGTCGGATGGCGCGTCGTGCGGTCCGGCCAAGTCGGACCCCGTGATGCACAGAGTCTGAGTGTCACGATGTTCCCGTCCGGCGGATCAGCTCAGCGCCGAGTTGCCTGCCACTGCGTGCCATGGCATCGAGTCGATATGCCGTCCGCCGGACGCGAAGGACCGGCCAGCGTGACTTG
>JBBQNA010000126.1:0-10326 GCA_038329515.1 Candidatus Limnocylindrales bacterium
GTTCCTCGGCCTCCCAGTCGAGGCTGGCGGTGCCGTCATCCACGCGTCCCGCCCGGGCGATGGCACCCGTCGTGTGCAGCAGATGCTCGGCAAGGCTGGTCTTGCCCGAGCCGGCATGGCCCGCCAGGACCGCGTTTCGCAGGCGTGATCGCTCGTCGTGTGGCACGCGAGGTCCCTCCCGGAGGTGGCGACCGGAGCTGCGGCCCTCGGGCAGACCGTGAGCCCGGTCCTGATCGAGTCGTTCACTCCATCATATAGACTCCGGGACGATGTCCGGACATTCGAAGTGGTCCCAGATCAAGCGCCAGAAGGGCGTCAACGACTCCAAGCGCGGCGCGGTGTTCACCAAGATCGCGCGCGAGATCGGTATCGCAGCGCGTGCCGGCGGCCCTGACCCGGACGCCAACTTCCGTCTGCGGCTGACCCTGGACAAGGCGCGCTCGGCGAACATGCCCGCGGACATCATCAAGCGCGCCATCGACAAGGCCAGCGGCGTGGACAAGGCCGACGAGTACGAGGAGATCGTGTACGAGGGCTACGGCCCCGGCGGTGTCGCGCTCCTCGTCGAGACCGCGACCAACAACCGCAACCGCACCGCCGCGGACGTGCGGGCAGTGTTCACGAAGGCTGGCGGCAGCCTCGCCGGCTCCGGCGCCGTCGCATGGCAGTTCGAGCCGCGGGGCATCATCAGCGTGGTCCGTGAGGGCGTCGACCCGGACGAGATCGCGCTGCTTGCCATCGATGTCGGCGCCGTGGACGTGGATACCGAGTCCGACCCCATCGAGATCGCCACGGAGCCCTCGGACCTGGAGCTGGTGCGCAAGGGACTGGAGGCCGCGGGCATCAAGGTCGAGTCCGCGGAGCTGACCATGCTGCCCAAGTCGACGGTCGAGATCGATGCTGCGCATGTCCGCCAGAACCTGCGACTGGTGGAGAGGCTGGAGGATCACGACGATGTCCAGCGCGTCACCGCCAACTTCGAGATCAGCGACGAGATCCTGGCCGAGGCCATGGCATGAGCCGGCTGGTCGGGTCGGGGCGCTGACCGCCTCGTGATCGTCCTGGGCATCGACCCGGGGACCGCGATGACGGGGTACGGCATCGTCCTGCGCCAGGGCAGCAGGCTCACCGCTATCGACCATGGTTGCATCCAGACGGTGCCCGATCGGGAGCTGCCCGCTCGCCTGCTCATCATCCACCAGGCATTGACGGAGCTCATCGAGGAGCACCATCCGGATGCGGTCGGCGTCGAGCGCCTGTTCTTCAACAAGAACGTCCAGTCGGCCTTTGCCGTGGGGCAGGCGAGGGGCGTGGTGCTGCTGACCGCGGCACAACACGGCCTGCCGGTCTATGAGTACGGCCCACACGAGGTCAAGATCGCCGTCACCGGCTACGGCAGGGCACCCAAGGAGCAGGTCCAACGGATGGTCCAGGCGATCCTGGGCCTGACGGAGCTGCCCAGGCCGGACGATGCCGCCGATGCACTCGCGGTGGCGGTGTGCCTGGCCCACGGCTACCGGCCGGCCGCATGAGCCGGTCATGATCGCGTCCCTGGACGGCACCGTGACCAGCATCGGCAGCGATGCCGTGGTGCTCAAGGTGGCGGGCGTCGGTTACCGCGTGGCATGTGGTCCCGGCGCGCTCGCTGGACTCGCGCTCGGCAAGCAGGTCGAGCTGCATATCCATCACCTGGTGCGCGAGGACCTCCAGGCGCTGTACGGCTTCCGGAACGCCGACGAGCTCGGCTTCTTCGAGCTGCTCATCACCGTCACCGGCGTGGGTCCCAAGGTCGGCCTCGCCATCATCTCCTCGCGGCCGATGGCGGACCTGCAGCTGGCCATCGTGGGTGGCGACGAGGCGGTCCTGACCGCCGTCAGCGGGGTCGGCAAGCGGCTGGCGGGGCGCATCGTGCTGGAGCTCAAGGAGAAGGTCGCGGCCGGTGGTGCACTGGGTTCGAGCGGCGCGCCCGGTGTCGGCTCCTCCGAGTCGGAGGTGGTCGGCGCGCTCCAGGCGCTTGGCTACACACCCGGCGAGTCCCGCGAGGCTGCGCGCATCGCCGTGGGCGGACTGCCCCCTGGGGCGTCACTGGAAGACCGGGTCAAGGCCGCCCTCAACGCCCTCCGTCACGGCTGAGGTGGACGTCCGGACGAGACCCGAACATCCGTTCGATTTGACGCCGGACCTGATAGACTCCTGATCGATGGAAGAGTTGCGCCAGACGGCGCCGGACGAGCTGGTCGCCGACGAGGCATCAGTCGAGACCAGCCTTCGGCCGCACAGTCTCGCGGAGTACATCGGCCAGGACCAGGTCAAGGACAACCTCGCCATCCTGCTGCTTGCCGCTCGACAGCGGGGCGAGGCAGCGGACCATGTGCTGCTGTATGGACCGCCGGGGCTGGGCAAGACGACGCTCGCCAACATCATGGCCCGCGAGCTGGGTGTGGGCATCCACACCACCAGCGGCCCGGCCATCGAACGGCCAGGGGACCTGGCCGCGATCCTGACCAACCTCGATGAGCGGGACGTGCTGTTCATCGATGAGATCCACCGCCTGTCCCACAGCGTGGAGGAGATCCTCTATCCGGCCATGGAGGACTTCGCCATCGACGTGATGATCGGCCGGGGCCCCAGCGCCCGCAGCCTACGCCTGTCACTCAAGCCGTTCACGGTCATCGGCGCGACCACCAAGGCGGGCCGCATCAGCTCCCCGCTCCGGGACCGCTTCGGCGCCATCCATCGCCTGGAGTACTACGGTGAGGCCGAGCTGGCGGAGATCGTGCGTCGGTCCGCAGGCATCCTGGGGGTGCCCATCGAACCCGAGGCGGTGGTGGCCATCGCGCGCCGGGGCCGCGGCACGCCGCGCATCGTCAACCGACTGCTGCGCCGGGTGCGGGACCACGCCGAGGTCCTGGGGGACGGTCGCATCACGGCTGACCAGGCGAGTGCAGCCATGGCCGCCCTGGACATCGACGACCTGGGTCTGGACACGACCGACCGGCGGCTGCTGGCGGCCATCATCCAGAAGTTCGGCTCGGGGCCCGTTGGGGCCGCTGCCATCGCAGCGGTCATCGGGGAGGAAGTGGACACCATCGAGGATGTCTACGAGCCGTACCTGCTGCAGCTCGGCTTCCTCGACCGAACACCGCAGGGGCGCATCGCCACGGAACGGGCCCGCGACCACCTCCGGCTGCTGGGTTACGACGTACCCCAGCCGCGCAGGACCGACCGCATGGACGCGGGCCTGTGGGACGGCGTCACCGTCGAAGGGCGCACCGAGAGCGAGATGCCCGCGTGAGTCTCGTGACGCCCACGCCTGCCGCCCCGGACATGGCCATCGTGACCCGCGGCCTGACCAAGCGCTATGGCAGCCGGCTGGCGGTCGAGGGCCTGGACCTCAATGTGCCGCGCGGCCAGGTATATGGCTTCCTGGGCCCCAACGGGTCCGGCAAGACGACGACACTGCGGATGCTCGTGGGCCTCATCCGGCCCAACGCGGGCGACATCCAGGTGCTCGGCCAGCCCTGGTCATGGCGCGACCGCCGCCGGATGTTCCGCATCGGGGCCATGATCGAGACACCCGCCTTCTATCCCTACCTCACCGGGCGTGACAACCTGCAGGTGTTCGCGGCCACCGGTGCCCCGACACCGGCCACCCGCGTGGAGGAGGTCCTGGAAGCGGTCGGCCTCGCCGATCGCGCACGGGACAAGGTGCGCACCTACTCCCTGGGGATGCGCCAACGTCTGGGCATCGCCGTTGCGCTGCTGTCCGACCCGGACCTGTTGCTGCTGGATGAGCCCGCCAACGGACTCGATCCCGCGGGCATCGTGGCCATGCGCGAGTTGCTGCGCTATCTGACCGATCGAGGCAAGACGGTGCTGGTCTCGAGCCACATCCTGCCCGAGGTCCAGCAGCTGGCGGACATCGTGGGCATCATCGACCGCGGTCGCCTGGTCCGGGAAGGGCCGATGGCCGCACTCCTCGCCGGTGGCGCCCAGGTGCGGGTGCTGGTCCGACCCGATGAGATCCAGCGAGCGGTCGTGGCACTCGGTCAGCTCGGGGTCGCGGTCGAGCCTGCCTCGCCTGACGGTCCACACGCGGCATGGATCACGGTCCGGGTGCCCAGCGACCGGGCCTCCACCTGCAACCGGCTGCTCGCCGAGCAGGGCATCTTCGCGAGCGCCATCGATGCCACGAGCGACCTCGAATCGGTGTTCCTGTCCCTGACCGCCGGCGCAGGCATGGACATGGACAGCGCCACCAATGGTCCGCCGACAGGCTGGGGCGAGTCGGAGACACGCAGATGATCGGTCTCGTGAACGCCGAGCTGCTGAAGCTCCGCCGCCGGTGGGCCAGCTACGTCGTGCTGCTGGTGCTGCTGGTGCTGATGACCCTGGTGTACGTGCTCATCGGACTGACCAGTCCGAGGGGAGGCGGCATGGTCACCAACCTTGTCATCCAGTTCCCCAGTGCGTACGCCGTCATCAACCAGTTCATCTTCGGCCTCGGCAGCCTGCTGGCGGTCTCGTACGCGGCCGCCATCGGCGGCGCCGACTGGAACTGGGGCGTCCTCCGGGTGATCGTCGCCCGAGGCGAGGGCCGGTCGCGCTACATCTTCGCCAAGTTCCTGGGCATCGCCATCGCGTGCACCATCGGCGTCCTCATCGCATATGCGGCGGGCATCGTGCTCACGTTCCTGGGGGCTTCGCTGGCCGGCACGTCGGCAGGGGACCCGCTGGCCGGAGCCGGGGGCACCACCCTGTTGCACTCGCTGGTGTCGGGAGTATTCGTGCTGCTGCAGCGGGCCGCCATCGGCTTCGCTGTCGCTGTGCTGCTGCGGAGCCAGGTGGCGGGTGTCGTGGTCGGCATCGTGCTGTATATCGGCGAGAACATCCTGTCCACCATCCTGCTGGCTATCACCTTCGGCAGCAGCGTGCTGAGTGGCCTTGAGACCCACGGCTCGCAGTGGTTCCAGTTCCTGCCCTTCAGCATCGGCGACAGCGTGCTGTCGGCGGCCACGCCCTCTTCGATCAGTGGTGACCTGAGCCGGGCGGCGCTGGAACCCGTCGCGCTCGTGCCTGCGGCATTGGCGGTCGGGCTGTACCTGGTGGGCGCGCTCGTCGTGGCCATGGTCGCCACCGAGCGCGCGGAGATCGCCTGATGATCCCTGACCCCGTGGTCGATGCCACCGGTGCGCCCGAGGATGGTCCGGCGCGTCCGATGCCCCGTCCTGTGAGCTTCCGGGTCACGACCCCAGCGCCTGTTGATGGCAGCACCCGTGCGCGGTCGGGCGTCATGTCCACGCCGCATGGTGACGTGGAGACACCGATGTTCATGCCCGTTGGCACCAACGCCACGGTCAAGGCACTCGACCCTGACGACCTCCACGAGGTCGGCGCGAGCATCATCCTGTCCAACACGTACCACTTGGCGCTACGGCCGGGCCACGAACGCATCGAGCGCCTGGGTGGCCTGCATCGGTTCATGGACTGGGACGGCGCCATCCTGACGGACTCGGGCGGCTTCCAGGTCGTGAGCCTGGGTGCGATGCGGACCATCGATGAGGACGGCGCGACCTTCCGGTCCCATCTCGACGGCTCGCTCCAGCGTTTCACGCCCGAACACGCCATCCGGGTCCAGGAAGCCCTCGGCTCGGACATCGCGGTCTGTTTCGACCAGCCGGTCCCGCCGCATGCATCGAGCCGCGCAGAGGTCATCGATGCCACGGAGCGGACCCATCGATGGGCGGAACGCTGCATCCGGGCGCATCAGCGGCCGGATCAGGCGCTCTTCGGCATCATCCAGGGCGGCCTGGAGGCGGACCTGCGAGCCGTCTCCACCACGACTCTCGCCGCGATGCCGTTCGATGGGCTGTGCATCGGTGGCCTGGCTGGTGACGAGACGCCAGCACAGCGGCGGGCGGCCCTCGACGTGGTCGTGCCCTTGCTGGCGGACGACCCACGACCGCGGTACCTGATGGGCCTCGGGTCACCCATGGACCTGATGGATGCGGTGGATGCCGGGGTCGACCTGTTCGACTCCGTGCTGCCCGCGCGGGTCGCCCGAAACGGCGCCTTGTGGGTACCCGGTGGACGACTGAACCTGCGCAACGCGCGCTTCCTGGACGATCCGCGTCCGGTGCAGGAGGGTTGTCGCTGCCGGGCGTGCCGATCGTTCTCACGAGCGTATCTCGCCCACCTGTTCCGGGCAGATGAACTGCTGGCCTACCGGCTGGCGACTTGTCACAACCTCACCTTCACCCTAGACTTCATGGCCGGGATCCGGGCGCACATCCGCGCCGGGACCTTCCCCCGACTGGTGCGCGATGAACGTGCCCGTCGAGCCGCCTTCGGTATCGCAGCGATGGACCCCGACGACCGTGACACGCAAGTTGTCACGGGGGCCGCGTAAGTTGCTGCAAATGAAGGTGCAACTGACCGTGAAGACGCGCCGCCCACACTGGGGGGCGCCATGTGGAGGCACACGACATGGCTGGCAGAGTCCCCGCCCGCCGAGAAGTCAAGAAGAAGCCGAAAACCACGTCGGCCAAGCCGCATCTCGAGTCGCTGCTCGATTCTCCCCCGAGTTCCGTGGAGCTGATCAAGCCCAAGCGGAAGCCTCGGACGGAGAAGGAAACCAGCGAGGAGTAGCCGCGGTCCTGGTCGTCCATGGGCGTTCGGCGCGATCCATGGAGGAGGACCAGGCATGACCATCACTGGCAGCAACGGTGCCGCGACCGGCACGGAGCGCGGCAGCGCCGCTGAGCGAAACAGCGCTGACCGCGCCGCTGAGCGCCTCGTCGCAGAACGCGGCAAGGCGGTAGACGCCGCGATCCTGTCCATCGAGAAGCAGTTCGGGCGCGGCTCGATCATGAAGCTGGGCTCGTCGGACCGGCAGAACGTGGACGCCATCCCCACGGGCTCCATCGCGCTGGACCTGGCACTCGGTGTCGGTGGCATCCCGCGGGGCCGCATCACGGAGATCTTCGGGCCGGAGTCGTCCGGCAAGACCACGCTCTGCCAACACGTGCTCGCGGAAGCGCAGCGGCGTGGTGGAGTGGTGGCCTTCATCGACGTCGAGCATGCGCTCGACCCGCAGTACGCCCGCAATTGCGGCGTGAACGTCGATGAGCTGCTGGTCAGCCAGCCGGACACGGGCGAGCAGGCGCTGGAGATCACGGAGACCCTCATCCGGTCCGGTGGTATCGACTGCGTGGTCCTGGACTCTGTCGCCGCGCTGGTGCCTCGCGCCGAGATCGAGGGCGAGATGGGCGACTCGTTCATGGGCCTGCAGGCGCGGCTCATGAGCCAGGCGCTGCGCAAGCTGACGGGCGCCGTGAGCCGATCCAATACGGCGCTGGTGTTCACCAACCAGCTGCGCGAGAAGATCGGCGTCATGTTCGGCAATCCCGAGACCACGCCGGGCGGCCGCGCCCTCAAGTTCTATGCCAGCGTGCGGCTGGACATCCGGCGCATCGAGACCATCAAGTCGGGCACGGAGTCGACCGGCAGCCGGGTGCGCGTCAAGGTCGTCAAGAACAAGGTGGCAGCACCCTTCCGGGTCGCCGAGTTCGACGTCATGTACGGCGAGGGGATCTCCCGCGAGGGCGGCCTGCTGGACGTCGGTGTGGCTTCCTCGATCGTGTCCAAGACGGGCGCCTGGTTCAACTATGGCGACACCCGCCTGGGGCAGGGCCGTGAGCAGTCGAAGGAGTTCCTGCGCACCAACCGGGACGTGTCGCAGCAGTTGGAGTCGGAGATCCGCGGCAAGATCGCGACCATCGAGGTCCCGGTCGAGGGCATCTCCGAGGCGGAGTAGCCACCCATGGCAGGCTCGATGGCCGAACGACGGGCGCGGCAATCGGAACGCCGTGAACGTCGGGCGGCCATCACCGACCCGGGCATCGTGATGGCCGCCAGCGCAGCGCTGCTGGCCGTCCGGGCGCGGACCACGCACGAGTTGCGGACGCGTCTCATCACCCTTGGATACCCCGCGGAGCTGGTCGAGGAGACCATCGAGCGACTGGGCACCCTCGGGTACCTTGATGACGAAGCGTATGCGCGTGCCTGGGTCGCCAGCCGCGACCGTGCCCGGCCGAGGGGCGCCATGGCACTTCGTCGGGAACTGCTCCGCAAGGGCATCGGCAAGGAGCTCGCGGACGCGGCACTCCGTGATCGCGATGCGGAGGCCGCTGGTGCGGCGGCAGACGACCCTGACGTCGACCGGGCCGGATCCCAGACCCGCGGCAACGACGGGGCCGCCGATCTCGCGGCCGCGCTGCGGCTCCTTGATCGGCGCCACTCGGCACTCGGTCGGGAGCCGGATCCGCGCAAGCGGCGACAGCGTGCCTACTCCCTCCTTGCACGCAATGGATTCGACCCCGGGGTATGCCTGGAAGCGACACGCACCTTCCTGCAGGACACGGACGCGGCGGCCCCGGAGCAAGTTTGACCCCCTGACCCATCCCGGCTAGGCTTGCCGCAGATCCTGATCCACGACCATCCCGTATCCAACCGCCGGGTCGCTCGGCGTGCGGCGTGGGATGGTCCATCTAGCAGCACCCGCCGCAGGGCGATGTGCTGGTGTCTGGTTGCCGCCGACACCGGTGACCCGACCATTGCCTGCTTGAGCATGTTCCTCCGGATGCCCGGTCCGGACGGGAGGGACCGATGAACGAAGTCATCGCCGTCGTGGTCGTCCTGGCGTCGATCGCCGGCGGCCTGGTCGCCGGCTTTGTCGCCCGCGGTGTGGTCGCGAACCAATCCATCAAGGCTGCCCAGGACAAGGCCGGCCGCATCGTGGCGGAAGCACGTACCCAGCAGAAGGACCTCATCCTCCAGGCGAAGGAGGAACAGGTTCGCCTGCAGCGCCAGCTGGAAGAAGAGGGGCGCGCCAAACGTGCCGACCTGAGCGCCCTGGAGCATCGCCTGCTGCAGCGGGACGAGCAGCTCGACCAGCGCACGGACATGCTCGAGGAGCGGACCCGGAAGCTGATGGTCAAGGAGCAGGAGCTGGAATCCAAGCGAGAGGAGCTCGGACGCGCCCGCCTGGAGCAGATCGCGGCACTTGAGCGCGTGAGCGAGATGAGTGTCGACCAGGCCAAGTCGGCGCTCCTGGAGGAGGTGCGGGACGAGGCGGAACATGACGCCGTCCGGCTCGCACGCTCGATCGAGCGATCCGCGCGCGAGTCCGCCGAGGAGCGAGCGCGCGATGTCGTCGTGACAGCCATCCAGCGGGTGATGGTGGACCACACCGCAGAGATGACGGTCTCGGTGGTGCCCATCCCGTCCGACGAGATGAAGGGCCGCATCATCGGCCGCGAGGGTCGCAACATCCGCGCCCTGGAGCTGGCCACGGGCATCGACCTGATCATCGATGACACGCCCGAATCGGTGCTCATCAGTGGCTTCGACCCCGTCCGGCGGGAGGTCGCGCGCATCGCGCTGACCAAGCTGGTGCAGGACGGCCGGATCCACCCCGGCCGCATCGAGGAGGTCGTGGCCAAGGCCAAGGCCGAGGTCGATCAGCTCATCAAGCAGGCGGGCGAGGCCGCCGCCTACGACACCGGCGTGCCCGGTCTGCCGCCGGAGATCATCCGCCTGCTCGGTCGCCTGCGGTATCGCACGAGCTACGGCCAGAACGTGCTCAAGCACGTGATGGAGACGGCGCGTCTCGCGGCCGTCATCGCGGCCGAGGTCGGCGCGGACATCGCCATCGCCAAGATGGGTGGCCTGCTCCACGATATCGGCAAGGCCGTCGATCACGAGGTGGAAGGACCGCATGCGGCCATCGGCGCTGCCATCGCCGCCAAGCATGACCTGCCGCCCAAGGTCATCAATGGCATCGCGGCGCATCACCAGGAGGTGGAATACACCTGCGTGGAAGCGCCCATCGTCCAGATCGCGGACGCCATCAGCGCCTCCCGCCCGGGCGCCCGCGGCGAGACCATGGACACGTACGTCAAGCGCCTGGAAGACCTCCAGGCCATCGCCAACTCCTTCGGCGGGGTCGAGAAGTCGTTCGCAGTCCAGGCTGGTCGTGAGGTCCGCATCCTCGTCCGACCGGAGGAGATCGACGACCTCGCCTCGATGCGCCTGGCGCGGGACATCGTGCACAAGATCGAGGAATCGTTGACGTACCCCGGCCAGATCAAGGTCACCGTCATCCGCGAGACGCGGGCCGTGGAGTACGCGAAGTAGCCCCCACGGACGACCGCCGGCCCGTCGCCCGCACCCTCGCTGCGGACCTGCTGCCGCCGGTCCCGGAGCGACCCGGTCGGGATACCCTGCGGGTGCTCATGATCGGCGACGTCATCGGCAAGCCGGGGC
>JBBQNA010000127.1:0-10285 GCA_038329515.1 Candidatus Limnocylindrales bacterium
CCGACCCCGTCGCCCACACCCGAGCCGACCCCGAGTCCGACCCCGTCGCCCACACCCGAGCCCACCCCGACCCCCGAGCCCACCCCGACCCCCGAGCCTCCGCCCAGCGACGCGCCCTCGTTCAGCCCGGGGCCGTAGACCGACGGTCATGCAGCCTGCTGAGCTGCACGGCGACTCGGGCCGGCGGCATTCGAATATCGCGCCACGGGATGGACATGTCGGAGTCGTACGACCACCGCCTGCCGGACAGGAGCATCCCCGTGCGCTTTCCGGTGTGAGCGAATGTCCCGGGCGGATCTGCCAGCCAGGTTCAAGTGACACGCCGTCCAGCGCCCACGGGGCGACACGATCACGGTGATACCGGAGTCTGGCGCGTCGGGAACCCCACTCAGAGCCCCGGGATCGCATGCGGACCCCTTCCCGTCCGGTGATACCGGAAAGTGCGACCAGACCCGACCGAGCGACCGATCGACCGACCGGACCCGACCGGGCCAGACGCGACGCCGCGCAACCGCCTGGGACGGCGATTCGGCCGCAACGCAACGCAACGCAACGCAACGCGCGACCCCCCACCTTGATATGCCGGGCATGGATGACCCGGAACCACCTACGGCCACCGAATCCTGAAGCCACGGCCACCGAATCCTGAAGCCACGGACACCCCGCCCCTGAGCCACGGACACCTCGCCACAGCAACCGCTGGTACTGCCCAGGCGGGTCGCTAGATGGGACTGTCGGAGGGTACCGATCGCACCAGACCGCACGCCATCATGCCCTCCGGGACCGGACTGGAGCCTGCTCCAGCCGCGTCCGGACCAGTCGTCCGATCCACGCCCAGGAGGCGGCCCGTGTTCTCCAGCTCTCGTCCATCCCACGCCCCCATCGGCCGGATGTGGCTGCGCCTGCTCGTGCCGCTGGTGATCCTGGCCGCCGCCCTCGCGGCTATGGCGCCTGCGGCGGTGTCAGCGGCACAGCCGGATCCCGGTACGCCCGGCGTGGAGCAGTTGAGCCTGGGGCACGACCACGCCTGCGCCCTCGCCACCAATGGCCATGCCTGGTGCTGGGGGTCTGGTGACCCGCAGGACTACAGCCCGTCGGCCGAGGACACATTCCGACAGATCAGCGCCAGCGGCAACCTCCACTCCTGCGGCGTGCTCACGG
Organism: Candidatus Limnocylindrales bacterium; assembly: GCA_038329515.1. Taxonomy (GTDB): domain Bacteria; phylum Chloroflexota; class Limnocylindria; order Limnocylindrales; family CSP1-4; genus JAFMJV01. Next base: position 1,162 of record JBBQNA010000127.1, read on the forward strand.
ATGGCAGTGTCATCTGCTGGGGGTACGACGGCGACGACCAGTCCAGCCCGCCGACTGACCTGTTCACGCAGGTCACCACTGGTGGCAGACACTCCTGCGGCGTGCGCACGGACGGCACCCTCGCGTGCTGGGGTGGCAATGACAAGGGACAGTCAGCACCGCCTGCCGGGACATTCCTGTCGGTGAGCGCAGGCGACGCGCACACCTGTGCCGTGGCCGCGGACCGGAGCGCTGCGTGCTGGGGCGCCGATGACGCCGCGCAGGCGACCGCACCGACGACGGGCAGCTTCCTTGCCGTCAGTGCCGGCTACAGCCATGCCTGCGGCCTCCAGGCCGATGGCACCGCGGTCTGCTGGGGCGCAGACGATGAAGGCCAGACCGACGCACCCACCGACACGTTGACCTCGGTCTCCGCCGGGTACAGCCACTCCTGCGGCCTGTCGCAGACCGGCCGTGCCGTCTGCTGGGGCAACGACTCGTATGGCGAGTCGACGCCACCCGCGGACACCTTCACGGAGGTCACTGCCGGCTACCTGACCACGTGCGGCATCCTCGCCAACGGCACCCTGAAGTGCTGGGGCTACGAGACCTACGAGAGCGCGCTGAGTGCGCCGCCCGGACCGGTCGGTCACTGGACCATCGCTTCCGGCGCGCGGCACAGCTGTGCCGTGTCCAGCGACAGCTCGCTCATCTGCTGGGGCGCGGACGATGCCGGGCAGAGCGCCAGCCCCCAGGGGACGTTCCACATGGTCACCATCGGTGACGACGCGAGCTGCGCCCTGGCCACGGTCGGGACGGTCAGCTGCTGGGGCGCGCCCATCACGGGTACGCCACCCAGCGTCGCGCTGCGCCAGGTCGCCGTGAGCCCTAGCCATGCCTGCGGTATCGCTGTCGACGGCAGACTCGCCTGCTGGGGCGCCAACGACGCCGGCCAGGCCACGCCGCCTGCAGGGGCCTTCTCAGCCGTCAGCGTCGGTCGTACTTCCAGCTGCGCCATCGCTGGCGATGGCAGCCTCGCCTGCTGGGGCGCCAGCGATCAGGGCCAGACCACGCCGCCCGCAGGAGCTTTCCGTGCCCTCAGCGCGGGCGATGCCACCAGCTGCGCGATCGCCATCGACGGCAGTCTCGCTTGCTGGGGTGCCAACGATGCCGGCCAGGCCACGCCGCCCGCTGGCCAGTTCGTGTCAGTGGGCGTGGGTGACACCTACGCCTGCGCCGTCGCCGCGTCGGGTGTGCCCGGCTGCTGGGGCGACACGAGCGCACCCCGCGGGGTCCCGACCCCCAACATCATCCTCAGCCAGATCGCCGTCGGCGGCGACCACACCTGCGGCATCGCCTCCAACGGCATCCTCGTCTGCTGGGGCGCCGACGACGTGGGTCAGTCCGAGCCGCCCGTGCCTGGCGCCCCCGTGCTGACCGCGCCCATCCCTGCGCAGGCCGCGACCGAGGATCAGCTGTTCTCGCTCGACGTGCCCGCGGCGACCTTCACGGACACCGAGCCCCTGACCTGGACCGCCACCCTGACCGACGGCACCGACCTGCCTGCCTGGCTCATCTTCGATGCCCAGGGCCTGACCCTCGCCGGTACCCCTGGGGACGCCGATGTGGGCACGCTGACCGTCGCGGTCATCGCCACCGACCCGTCCGGGTTGACCGGCCGGACCACGTTCGAGCTGACGGTCAGCAACAGCAACGACCCGCCGCAGGCGGTCACGCCCATCCCCGACCAGGACGCCACCGAGGACACCACCTGGACCTTCGTCATCCCCGACACCGCGTTCATGGATGACGACCTCGACTCCGGCGACCAGCTCACCCTCAGCATGTCCAGCGGGGATGGCTCGGCATTGCCGGCGTGGCTTCGCTTCGACCCGGCCACGAACACCGTCACAGGCACTCCCTCGCGCGACGACATCGGACAGCTGAGCCTGCTGGTGACCGCGACCGACGATGGCGGCCTGTCCATCCAGACGGGTCTCAACCTGCGTATCGCGCGCATCAATCACGCGCCGAACGTCAACAAGGCCATCTCCGAGCAGAAGGCGATCCAGGACCAGGCGTTCACGTTCACGTTCGCCAAGGACACCTTCAAGGACAAGGACGACGGCGATACCCTCGCCTACGACGCGGCCCAGAAGGACGGCAGCCCGCTCCCGTCCTGGCTTGCGTTCGCCCGCAGTGACCGGACCTTCAGCGGCAGCCCTCGTGACTCGGATGTGGGCACCCTGGTCATCACCGTCACCGCGATGGACAAGGTGGGTGCGACGGCGACCACCGACTTCGCGCTCAAGGTCATCAACGTCGATGATCCGCCCGCGCTCGTCAGTCGTATCCCGGACCAGAAACTGGACCAGGACACGCCGCTCCAGTTCACGCTGTCCGAGGACGCCTTCACCGACGCCGACCTGGACACGGGCGACACCATCACCCTCCGGGCGACCGGTCCGGATGGTGGCGCGCTGCCCCTCTGGCTGACATTCGACCCGGCCACGGGCACCTTCTCGGGAACGCCGCGGGACGCCGATACCGGCAGCCTGCTGGTCACCGTGACGGCCACCGACAGCGCTGGTCTGGATGCCTCGGGCGACTTCACCATCACGGTCAACGATGTCAATGACGTGCCGCTGGTGTCCCAGCCCACGCCGGACCAGCAGGCCACGGTCAACCAGTCGTTCTCGCTGGTGCTGACTGCGGACATGTTCACGGATGCGGATGCCGACCACGGCGACTCGGTCACCATCTCGGCCACGCTGGAGGACGGTTCGCCGCTGCCCGCCTGGCTCACCTTCGATGTCACCACCCTGGCCTTCGCGGGCACACCTGCCTCGGGTGATACCGGTCAACTGTCCGTGTCGGTCGTCGCCACCGACGCCCAGGGTGCCATGGGCGTCGACACCTTCATCCTGGACGTCGTCCCGGAGCGTGACCAGCCGACCGCGCCCGTGGTCGTCATCCGACGCGTGCCGGTGTCACCGACCGGATCCATCGCGACCATCGTGACCTGGTCCGCTGGCAAGGAGGCTGCCCAGGGCAGCCGTGTCCGATACACCATCCAGATCCGGCAGTCGGTGAAGGGCAAGTGGGGCAAGTACAAGCCCTTCGCCATCGCCGGCGGCCGCACGGGCCTGAACAAGAACATGAAGCCCGGGACGTACCAGTTGCGACTCCGCGCCGCAGTCGGCCGGCAGGCGGGCGACTGGATCGAGGCCGCACCATTCGCGCTGAGGCTGGTCCAGGAGTCGGACGCCTCCGTCGACTTCTCGGGCCCCTGGGACAAGACGTCGGCTGCCCTGAGCTCCGGCAAGACCGCCCGCCGCACCATCAGGCCCGGATCGTCTGCGACCGTCACCATCACTGGCGACACCGTTGGCTTGGTCATGACCTCCGGCAAGGGCAGCGGCATCGTCGAGGCCTGTGTCGATCCCGCCGCCGCCACACCCGGCAGCTGTCGGACCATCGATATGGGTCAGGGTCGCAAGACGCCCCGTAACGTGGTCACCATCTTCCGGGTGCTCGGCGGCGGTGAGCACACAGTCGTCGTGACCGTCCGGCAAGGCCCCGTGGAGTTCGACGGCTACATCCTGCAGTCGACGCTGCCCGTGGCGCCGGCTGCGACGTCTACCCCCTGAGCGCTGCCGGGCACGCCCCGGCGGGTGACGCGACCGCCGCGCCCGTAGCGACCGGGCGACGCGACCGCCACGCCGCTGACCTCGCATCCGGTGCATGCTATCGGCTGCAAGGGAGGTACTAGGCGGATGGGACTGCTCGAGGGCCGCAAGGCACTCATCTTCGGGGTCGCGAACGACCACTCCATCGCGTGGGGGATCGCACAGGCGCTGCACGAGGCGGGAGCCACGGTGGGCTTCAGCTCTGCCGAGATGCTCATCGAGAAACGGGTCAGGCCATTGGCGGCGAGCATCGGGGCTGATTTCGTGGAGCCCTGCGACGTCCAGCAGGACGCCGACATCGCGCGCGTGTTCGAGGTCTGGAAGGATCGTTACGGGACACTGGACATCCTCATCCACGCGGTGGCCTTCGCCAAGCGCGAGGAGCTGGACGGGCGGTTCGTGGACACCTCCCGGGAAGGCTTCGCGGTCGCGCTCGATATCTCCGCGTACTCTCTCGTGGCTCTTGCCCGCGCCGCCGCGCCCCTGATGGCGGAGGGCGGCAGCATTCTGACGCTCACCTACTACGGTGCCGAGAAGGTGGTCGCCAACTACAACGTGATGGGCGTCGCCAAGGCGGCCCTGGAGGCGTGTGTCCGCTATCTCGCCGTGGACCTGGGGCCATCGGGCATCCGGGTCAACGCCATCAGTGCCGGACCGGTGCGGACACTTGCCGCGTCAGGTGTCAGTGGCTTCAAGACGCTCCATCGGCAGTTCAAGGACATCAGTCCGATGCGCTCCGCCATCACCATCGAGCAGGTCGGCCAGACGGCCCTCTACCTCACGTCGGACATGTCCCGGACGGTGACCGGCGAGGTCGTGTACGTCGACGGCGGCTACAACATCATCGGGGTGCCCAACCTCGAGGCCTGACCCCAGGTGAGTCGTTTGCGGCGGGCGGCGCGCCTCGTCGAACCGGGCATGAAGAGACCGGTGGCCAGGGTCGGGGAGGAGGATCCGACCTGGCCACCGGTCAATGTACGGACGAGGGTCGCGGGGCGTCTCTCCGATGGGCGGTGAGGAGGTCCCTACCGTTCCAGGGGAGGCCGTGATGACGTTCCCGCGATCATCCGTTGGGTTGATCGCTGTGACCAAGGTAGTGGTGCCGCAGCGCAACGCGTATGGCCCGGTAGTACCACGGCCCAGGGGTACGCTCGCCGCTCAGCGTGGATCGTGCAGCAGCCGGCGAGCCAGCGCGGCCTGCATCCGGGCATCGTCCAGGGCGTTGTGGGTGTGGACCTCGCTCACCGGGTAGCGCGCGGCGACCTCGCGCTTGCCGGTCTGGTCCCAGCGGTCCACGCCATCGCGGCCCATGTACAGCGCCTTCAGGTCCAGTGCTGAGTACCCGAACGGATCGCGACCCGCGAACCGCCACAGGTAATCGGCGACGAACATCCAGTCGAAGGGGGCGTTGAAGCCCACGAACACGGCCCGACCGCCGTCACGGACCTGGTCGACCCATGCGGCGAAGTCGGTCATGGCCACGGACGGTGCTGCGCCGTCCTGCTCCAGGTGCGCCCGATCCAGCCCGTGGACCCGGGCCGCTGCCTCGTCCCAGGGGAGCCCCGGGACGGGCTGCAGCTCACGATAGAAGGTGGTCGCCGGAGCGTCCACCAGACACGCGCCGATGGCCAGCAGGCTGCCGGTCCCCGGCGTGGGGCCGGAGGTCTCCACGTCCACGCTGACCAGGATCTCGGGTGTCGGGCCGGTGTCCCGGTGGTGGCCTGTCGTACTCACGCACCCATGGTGGGCCATCCGACGGCCGGGCATCGGAGCGTCAGCAGGGCCAGGGCCCGGAGCGGACGTCGGCGAGTGCGGGTGCGATCGTGGCCAGTGTCGCCAGCGCGGCCAACACCATCACGACCAGTCCGCGGATGCCTCTCGATCGAGCCTGCATGATGCGCCTCCAGATGGGTCTTTCACCGAGCGGTGACCTCTGGGGCAGACTAGGGAGATCACACCTGCGCGAATACCATTACCAAACGTAGGGGATACCCTGGCTCGCACGAGGCATGACCGGTTGGTCGCTTCCTGGGTGGCTGTGGCGGTACACTTCAGGCCTCATGGCAGGCAGCAGGACCCGCATCGTCGTGGATGACAGCGCGCTCGCGTCGCGTATCGGTGGCCGTATCCGGACGGCTCGCCTGGCCGCGGGCCTGACCCAGCAGCAGCTGGCTAACGGCCGCTACACCAAGGCCTACATCAGCGCCCTGGAGAAGGGCCACGCCAAGCCGTCCATGGCCGCACTCGACTTCATCGCCGGTCGGCTGGACATGCCGGCATCCCGGTTCCTGGCCGAAGACACTCGCTGGGGTCGTGTGGAAGCCGACCTGCTGCTGGCCTCCGGGCGCTGGCAGGAAGCGGCCGATGCCTACTCTGACCAGCTCGCCCTCCAGCCCGATCGCACCGGTCGCGCCGACGCACTGCTGGGTCACATCGAGGCGCTCTGCCGACTCGAGCGCGGCCGGGATGCGGTCGCACCCGCGACGGAAGCCGTGGAGCTGCTGGTCGCGCTGGGTCGTGGGTCCGACGCCCTGTTGGCCGGCTACTGGTTGGCGTACGCCCACGCCCAGGCCGGCAATCCGATCGAGGCCCGTTCGCTGCTGCTGAGCCTGCTCGACCGCTGCCGAGCCACGGCCCTGGTCACCAGTGACGACTTGCGGGCGCGCGTGTTGATGGCGCTCGCAGCGGTCGCCTCCGACCAGGAGGATCACGCCGCGGCCGTCACGTACCTGGAGGAGGCGCGGGCGCTGTCTCCGGAAGGGGACGACCGGCGGCGGGCATCCATGCTGTCGCTCCTGGCCACGAGTCGGGCCGAGGTCGGTGACATGGAAGGAGCCATCCGGGCGGGGCTGGAGAGCCTGTCGCTCTACCGCGCCATCAAGGCGAGGCTGGAGACGGCGCTGCTCCAGAACAATCTCGCCCTGGCATATCTGCGCATCGGGAACCTGGAGCGCGCCGCCGGATATGCCGCGGATGCTCGTCAGCTCCATGAGGCCGACGATGACCGGCGCTCCCTCGCACACGTGCTGGAGACCGAGGCCCAGATCGCCCTCGCGACAGGGGACACGACCAGCGCTCTGGGACTCGCACGCCGTGCACTTGGCCACGCGACGGAGACCGCCGACCAGCGTGCGCGGTCCAGCGCGCTCCTGACGATCGCCCGGGCACATGCCGCGGCCGACGACATGGGCGCCGCGCTCGAGGCATACGCCGTCACCGCCGAGTCGTTGCGTGCCTCGGGGCCGCTGCCGCGACTGCGGCGTGCTCTCACCGAGTGGGCCGACCTGCTCGCACGTCTTGGCCGTCATCGAGAGGCCTTCGACCTCACGCGTGAGGCGCTTCAGCCGGTCAGCCTTCCTACGGCGATGGCGCCGCTCCTCGCACGCTAGGCGAGGCCGCTCAGTCGCCCGCCCGCCGAGTTCGCGTGACGGTCGTCAAGTATTCATGTATCTTATGGTCGCACCGGACTCGTCCGAGCGAGGTGCCACGATCATCGATTCGGCCTGCGGCCGGTGGCGAGCTACTGGGAGCGCGCCACCGGCCGCGTACTATCCCCGGACTTCGCCGACGCTCCGGGCGTGGATGAGCCCCCGTCCGACGCGGACCCGATGCGCAACGTGACCGGGCCGGCGCAGCCGAACGATCAGGTCCCCTCCGTCCTGCGCCGCGTCCAGCTCGACCCGCACCATCGGTCCTGACCGGCGCCGCTGTCGGCGGTCCCCGTGGATGCGGCGGCGCCGCAGGACTACGATGCACCGATGCGAACCACCCCCGGGACGGTCGACGCCATGGAGCCGGCCGTGACCCACGGCTCGGACGGCGATCCGGACGCGCTCATCGACACCATCCGCCGCTCGGTCATCGGAGATGACGAAGCGACAGACGGTCCATTCGGTCCGCGGCGGGTGACGTACGCGGACTACACCGCATCCGGACGCAGCCTGTCGTTCATCGAGGACTACCTGCGGGCTGCGGTGCTGCCGCGCTATGCCAACACACACACCGAATCGTCCGGCACGGGCCTCCAGACGTCTCGCTTCCGGGAGGAGGCGCGCCACATCATCGCGAGCGCCGTGGGCGCGCAACCAGACCGCCACGCGGTCATCTTTGCGGGCTCTGGGTCCACGGGTGCTATCCACAAGCTGGTGGACGTGCTCGGCCTGCGGTTGCCCGCGGAGCTCGATGAGCGCTACGGGCTGCGTGACCTGATCCCGGCCGACGAGCGACCGGTGGTCTTCATCGGACCCTACGAGCATCACTCCAACGAGTTGCCGTGGCGCGAATCCATCGCCGATGTCGTGACCATCCATGAGGACGCGGACGGGCGCATCGACCTGGCGCACCTGGAGCGGGAGCTGGTCCGATACGCCCATCGACCCCTGCGCATCGGCTCGTTCTCGGCGGCGTCCAACGTCACGGGCATCCTGTCCGATACCCGAGCCGTGTCCGTGCTGCTGCATCGGCACGGCGCGTTGTCGTTGTGGGACTTTGCGGCGGCAGCGCCGTACGTGGCCATCGAGATGGCACCCCACCGGCCAGCACCTGACGGGGATACCGGCGAGGCGCACCTGGACGAGAAGGACGCCGTGTTCATCTCCGTCCACAAGCTCATCGGCGGCCCGGGCACCCCGGGTGTCCTGGTGGCCCGCCGAGACCTGTTCCAGAACCGCGTGCCCACGGTCGTCGGCGGTGGCACGGTCATGTACGTGAACTCGGGCAGCCATCGCTACCTGTCCGACCCGGAGCACCGCGAGGAGGCGGGCACCCCGGACATCATCGGTTCCATCCGCGCCGGCCTCGCGTTCCAGCTCAAGGAGCAAGTGGGGGCTGCGGCCATCGAGCATCGCGAGGGATCGTTCATCCAGCGCGCCATCGAGCGCTGGGAGCGGGTGCCGGGGATCCATATCCTGGGTGACCGACATGCGCGGCGGCTGTCCATCGTCAGCTTCACGGTCCACCACAGCGGTCGATACCTCCACCACAACCTGGTCGTCGCGCTGCTCAACGACCTGTTCGGGATCCAGGCCAGGGGCGGCTGTGCCTGCGCCGGGCCATATGGTCATCGACTGCTGGGCATCGACCTGGCAACGGCACGTCGCCTGGAGCAGGAGGTCCTGCTCGGCTGCGAGGGCATCAAGCCCGGCTGGGTGCGTGTCAACTTCAACTACTTCATCAGCGAAGCGGTATTCGAGTACATCCTGGACGCCGTGGAGCTCATCGCGACCGAAGGCTGGCGGCTGTTGCCGCAGTACCGGTTCGAATCGGCGACGGGTATCTGGCGCCACACCGGCGGGGTCGCGATGCCGCCCCTGTCGCTGGGAGACGTGCGGTACGCGGCGGGCAGGATGGAGTACCAGGCGCGCCAGACCACGCTGCCGGAATCGGCGCTGGCGGGACACCTCGCGGATGCGCGGGTTTTGCTCATCACGCCACCCGCGCCCGCGATGCGGCCCCAG
>JBBQNA010000128.1:0-10026 GCA_038329515.1 Candidatus Limnocylindrales bacterium
CAGCAGCCACTGGTCCTGCCCGTCGTCGGCGTCCAGGGCACTCGTGCGCACGATCACGTAGCGTCCCGTGAGTCGCTCGCCGTGGACCACGAACTTCAGCTCCCCGGCGGCACCAGCCGCTGCTGCGTCGGGTGTCTCCGGCTCCGGCTCCCAGGTGCCGATGTCCCACACGATGACATCGCCACCACCGTACTCGGCCTTCGGGATGACGCCCTCGAAGTCGAGGTACTCGATGGGATGGTCCTCCGTGCGCGCCGCCATCCGACGCTCCAGGGGCCGCATGGACGGGCCCCGCGGCACGGCCCAGCTGACCAGCACGCCCCCGATCTCCAGGCGGAAGTCGTAGTGCAGCCGCGTCGCCCGGTGACGCTGGACCACGAAGCGTGGCTGCGCGATAGGCAGCCCGGGACTCCCGGCCGGCTCCGGCGTCCGGCCGAAGTCGCGCTTCTTCCAGTACTGCTCGAGCGACACCCGGTCAGGGTACCGGGTGTCGGGCTACAGTCCGAAGCGGCTGATGGCTTCCTCGGCCAGGACCCGGCCCACCGCCAGCGATGACGTGGCCGCCGGTGATGGCGCGTTGCGCACGTGGAGCACGCGGTCGGAGCCACCCAGCAGGAAGTCGTCGACCATGGAGCCGTCACGTGCGAGTGCCTGCGCCCGAACGCCGCTCGGCCCAAAGACAAGCTGCTCACCCCGGACGTCCGGCACATAGCGCTGGACCGCGGACACGAACGAGCGCTTGGACCAGTCGCGCCACTGCTCGGCCATGCCCGTGCGCCAGTACTTCGTGGCGAGACGCAGGAAGCCGGGATACGCCACGGCACCCGCCAGGTCGCGCACCGACAGGTCTCGTCGCCGATAGCCCTCTCGTTTGAACGCAAGGACCGCGTTCGGGCCTGCCAGCACGTTGCCATCGATGCGCTTGGTGAGGTGGATGCCCAGGAACGGGAAGCGCGGATCGGGTACGGGGTAGATGAGGCCCTTGACCAGCGGCCTCGCGTCCGCTGTGAGCGTGTAGTAGTCGCCGCGAAAGGGCACGATGCGCGGCGCCTGCGCGGTGTCCTCGCCGGTCATCGCGGCCACCCGGTCCGCCCACAGCCCGGCGCACGCGATCACGCGTCGCGCGACGAGGTCCCCGCCACTGGTGCCGACGACCGCCTCGTCACCCCGTTGGGCGATGGAGGTCACAGCCCGTGATGTCTCGATGATGCCGCCCTTCGCGCGCACCTCGTCCGCATATGCCAGGGCCACCCGCAGATAGTCGACGATGCCGGTGCCCGGACTCCACAGCGCGCGGATGCCCGCCGCATGTGGCTCGATCTCGCGCAGCCGCTCTGGGCCGACGTCCTCGATGCCCTCGACGCCATTGGCGAGCGCCCGTTCCTTGAGCGTCTCGAAGCGTTCCAGCTCCGTCTCGTCGATGGCGACCACGAGCTTGCCCGTGCGTTCGACCGGGATGTCATGGCTCTCGCAGAACCGCTCCAGCTCGACCTTGCCCTCGCGGCAGAGGCGCGCCTTGAGCGATCCAGGCTGGTAATAGAGGCCGGCGTGCACCACCCCGCTGTTGTGACCCGTCTGGTGGGATGCAAGCGTCGCCTCCTTCTCCAGGATGACGATGCGCAGCGCGGGCTTCGCTTCCAGCAGTCGGAGCGCGGTAGCCAGGCCCAGGATGCCACCACCGACGATGCAGATATCCGCGCGACCGGCAGTCATGCCCGTGCCGCCGGCACGTTGTAGGCGGGGAGTGGGACGTCCAGACGCTCGGCCAGCTCCAGTAGCGACTCGTGATGCTCCCGGTCGATGACCACGCCGCGCTGCGCGGCTAGCCGCTCGGCGGCAGCCTCCGGAGCGCCCGGGATGAGCACTGGCCCCGGTGCATCCGGGACGGTCGGCGCAGCGATGAGCAGCTCGATGAACTCCTCCATGCGCGCCTCGAAGGCGCCCGGCTCGTCGATGGCGGCAGGATCGATGACCATGAACACCTGGCCAAGGTCGGGCGGGTCGGCGTGGACCGAGAAGAGGGGCACGATGTTGGGCCCGAACGCGGCGCCACCCAGGACACCGGTCAGCAGGTCGACCACGAACGCCAGGCCGTAGCCCTTGTAGCCGCCGGTCTCCTCCGTGCCACCCAGCGGATGGAGCGACCCCGCGAGCGCGGCATCGGTGGTCGTCGCCGGGTTGCCGTCCACGTCGATGGCCCAGCCGACGGGCAGCGACCAGCCGCGTCGTGCCGCGACCTCGATCCGGCCACGCGGCACGGTGGAGGTCGCCATGTCCAGGCAGAAGGTGTCGAAGCGGCCGGCCGGCGCCGCCACCGCGATGGGATTCGTGCCCAGCATCGGGACGCGGCTGCGGGTCGGCGCCACGAGCGGCGAGCTGTTGGTCATGCTCACCCCGATCATCCCCTGGGCGGCCGCACGGAGCGCGTACCAGCCAGCGATGCCGTAGTGATTGGAGCGGCGCAGCACGACCGTGGCGCTGCCGACGTCCCGCGCTCGCTCGATGGCCAGGTCCACCCCCACACGACATGCGTGCTGGCCCCAGCCGTTGTGGGCGTCCAGGAGCACCAGCGCCGGGCGGTCACGCTCGATCGTGGGCCGTGCGGCAGGGTCCATCACACCCGCCTCGACGAGGGCCGCGTAGTGCCCCAACCGGGCCGTGCCGTGGGACGCGATACCGCGGCGGTCGGACGACAGCAGGACCTCGGCGACGTCCGTCGCGATGTCCGCCGGCGTCCCGATCCGTTTCAGGATGGTCGCGGTCCAACGCTGGAGCGCCGCGCCGTCGATGGCGCGTGCGTCAAGAGGATCGTCGTATACGGGCATGCCCGACAGGCTATCGCAGCAGCCGGTGCGTCGTGCGACCCGTCCTTGGAGCCGGCTCAGGCGGGGAGCGTGGTCCTGCGTTGCGGGGCGGCAGGCGCCGTGCGGCGGCGGCCCGCACGGATCGGCTGTGCCGCGATGGTGCCCGGAACGTCCACGGGCTGGCCCTGGATGGGCGGCATCGGCAGGGACGGGGTGACGGGTCTGGAGGAGGCCGCCCGCTGCACGGCCATGGCCGCGGACACGACGGCCATTTCAGTGACGACAGCCTGCGGCTCATTCCCAGGATTGGCATTGGGCTTTGGCTTCTTGGTCGGCTTGGGCTTGGGTGTCTTGTCGGGCTTCTGCGTCGGCCTGGGCGTCTTGCCCGGCTTCGGCGTCGGTCCCGGCTTCGGGTCAGGGGTGGCGTTGGGATCCGGCGTTGGCAGTGGCTTGGGCGTGGGTGCCACGTAGCAGCCGGTGCCTGGCGGGGCTATGGGGCCGCCGGCATAGCGCCCGACGCGTCGCATGTAGCCGCGCACCGCTGACTTCCAGGTGTCCGGTGCGTTCTTGCCATCGGCGTTGGTCATGTCCACGACCCACGTGCCGCAGCGTTCCTCGTACATCAGGCCGGCCTTGTCCACGGCGCCCTTGCTGCCGGGCTCGGTACCCGTGATGAACCATTCCTGGGTGAAGCCCCTGGTCCATGTGCCTGGCTTGCCGCCAGTGAACTTGTCGATGGTCTTCTGGACCACGCCCTTGGGTCGCTTGAAGTCCACGACGGGCCAGCCACTGCTGTACGACCGCACGAAGCCCCGCCAGACCTTGCCGGCGGATGCCATCGAGAACACCTCGGCGCCCCTGAAGCTGGGCGACGAGTGGTCGCTATTGCCCATCCAGACACCCACCGCCAGCGCGATCGCCTTGGGGTTGGTGGGCTGGGGCAGGATGCCGTACGTGGACACGTCCTTGATGCCGTTCGTGGTGCCCGTCTTGAGGGCCATGATCCGACGCTGACCACCGGGCCCGTTGCGGGTCAGGAACTCCCGTCCCCAGTCCGGATTCTCGGCGGGATTGGAGTTGCCAGACAGGATGTTGGCCATGAGCCACGCCGCCTGGGGGCTCCAGACCTTCCTGGTCTGCGGCGCACCGGCGTTGAAGATGGTCGTGCCGTCGGCGCCCTTGATCTTGAGGATGAACCGGGGTGCGGTCACCTCGCCCTGGTTGCCGAAGGCTCCGTACGCCGCGACCATGTCGATGGGTCGGACGTCCAGGGTGCCGATGGCAGCAGCGAGCCCCACACGTGTGGGAGACAGTCCGGAACCGAATGAGAAGCCGGCCTTGCTCGCGTACTGGCTGAGCGCCTTGTTACCGAGGCGGCTCAGCACGCGGATGGCAGGGATATTCAGGGATCGCTGCAGGGCAAATCGAGCAAGCACCGGCCCACGATTCAGGTTGTCGGCGTTCGCCGGACTCCAGCCCGGCGCGAACGGGGTCGTGATGTCCAGCAGGACCGAACCCGGAGTCAGGACCCGCTCATCGAACGCCGACGTGTACACGATCGGCTTCCATGCCGAACCCGGCTGGCGGTAGCCCAGGCCGGCGACGTCATATTTGGGATCGAAGGCCTTCGACTTCTGCTTGTACTTGTCGTAGTAGTCCGCGCTGCCGGCGTAGGCCAGGACGTCACCGGTGCGGTAATCCATCGCGACGAGCGCCCCGTTGTGGAACCGCTTGCCCCGCAGGATGTTCATCCATGACCGGTCCGCGGAGCTCACCTTCTCGACCTTGAGCGCCTTGTAGTACCGCCTCACGCCCAGGTTCGGCAAGACGGCACCCAGCAGCAGGTACTTCTGCGCGATGTTCTGTGCCCGAAGGTCGAGCGTGGTCGTGACGTCGTAGCCACCCGACTCGACCGGCTCACCGTCACGGACCAGCTGGTCGAGGCGCTGCTTGACCGCGATCACGAAGTGGGGAGCGGTGTAGTGGTTGGGCTTCGCCTGGGCAAGGATGATGGGCTCGTTGAGCGCCTTGATGACCTCGGCCTTGGTGGGCTTGGTCCACTTGCCAAAGCCATCGAGCAACGCCCGCAGGATGAAGTCGCGGCGCGCCACGGGCTGGATGACGGTGCAATCCCGATCGACCGGCAGCAGGTTGTCGCCGTACTCGCAGGTGGGCACCACGATGAGCGGGGTGCCCTTCCTGTTGACGGTGTCGGCGAAACGGAACGGGTTCAGGATGGCCGGCGACTGGGGCAGACCCGCCAGCAGGGCAGCCTCACCCAGCGTCAACTCGTCCATGGTCTTGTTGAAGTACGACTTGGCCGCAGCAGCGATGCCATACGCGTTGTTGCCATAGAAGATCTGGTTGAGGTAGGCCGTGATGATGCGCTGCTTGCCCTCGACACCGGGATTCGCTGAGGTCAGCTTGGCCGACTGGATGAGCTCCTTGGCCTTGCGTTCGTACAGGTCGGCGCCAGGCTCCAGGAGGGCCTTGGGCAGCAGCACGGCGCGGACCAGCTGCTGGGTGATGGTCGAGGCGCCACCGCGATCGGCGGCACCCGTGACGCTCGCAAGCGTCGCGAATACGGTCGACTGGAGGTCGTACCCCTCGTTCTCCCAGAAGCTCCGGTCCTCGACCACGGTCGTGGCGTCGAGGACCAGCTCCGGGATCTTGTCGAACGTCACGACGAGGCGGTTCTGGTCGCGGAAGACTGCCAGGGTCCGGGTTCGGTCTCGGTCGTAGACCTTCGTCGGCTGGGCGAAGGTGAGCTGGTCGAACACCTTCACGTCTGGCAGGCCCTGCTCCAGGGAGGCCATCAGCGCGGTCGCCGCACCACCTGCCGTGAGCACCGCGGTGCCCGTGATGACGAGCACGAACAGCAGGAACATGGTGAGCACGAGGCCCAACACGCTGCCGTGCTTCTGGTTGCGTGACCGCCGGGAGACCCGGCCGATGGCGATGCGTGCCGCCGCCGATCTGGGATTGCCGCTGCTCCCGGATCCTCCCGCAGGGGCGCCGGATCCGGCGCGCCGAACGGGGGTCGAAGGTCGAACGGGAAGGGCCACGTGGGCAAGTCTGCCCCAGATGAGTGTTCGGCGCCCTTCGCGGACGGTGAAGGATCGCCAACAAACCATGCCGGAGGGTCCCGCACAGGCCCTCCTGTGGGCCTGAGTCAGGTCAGCGGGAGGCGCGCGCGGCCGTGCTCATCGAGCTCCAGGAGGCCCTCGTGGTGCAGCTCGTCCAGGGCTCGCTCGATGCGCACGGGATCGATCGAGAGCGTCTCGGGGCCCATCAGGTGCCACGGCCCGGGGGGCAGGTCACGCAGAGTGGCGAGCACGCGCCCGCGCACATATCGGTTGGTATCCCGGAACGGGACGCCAGGCTTTCGGGCCGGTGCGTTCGCGGACACGGGCCGGCCGACGACCCACGCACACATCGACCGGAGCGGGCAGGCGAGGCAGTCGGGAGACGCGCGGCAGATGGTCGCGCCCAGGTCCATCAGGGCGTGGTTCCAGTCGGCTGAGCGATGGACTGGTGCCAGCTCATCCGCGGTCGACTGGAAGGAGCGCCCGATCGACGCGCCACCCAGCACGCGACCCAGTACCCGGCGGGCATTGACATCGAGCGCGGTCACCGGCACACCAAATGCCGTCGAGGCGACGGCGCGGGCCGTATAGGGGCCGACGCCGGGCAGCGACTCCAGCTCCTCGACGGTACCGGGCACGCGGCCATCCCAGCGCGCCACCATGTCCCGTGCGGCCGCCCGCATGGCCAGCGCGCGGCGGGGATAGCCCAGCCCGCCCCAGGCCCGCAGGAGTTCGGCAACGGTCGCAGCTGCCAGTGCCGGAACGTCCGGGAAGGCGTCTAGGAATACCGGCAGGGCTTCGCCGACACGTCCGATCTGGGTCTGCTGGGACATCGTTTCCGCGATCCAGATGGCGTACGGGTCGGTCGAGCGGCGGATGACCAGGACACGGCCGTGTGCCGCGTACCAGTCCAGCACCCCGGTCTGGAGCCGGATGCGGTCCACCGCGGACGGTGCGCCGGATGCCCGCGTCGCCGTGGGGTCGCCTACCATCCCGGGGTGATCGCCCACGAAGCCCTACCGACCCAGGATCCGCGCCTGCATCGAGCGGATCTCGACCTGGACATGTTGGCCGCCTGGTGGTCCGGCCGATCGGGTCTCGCGCCCATCTCCGCAGAAGGGATGCGCGGCGCGGACCTGCGGGCGCAGCGACTGGGGGTCACCGGCGATTCGCTGATGGAGGAGGCGGGCACCGCCGTCGCGGCGGTCGCGCGCGCCATGCTGGGTGTCGGTCCCGGACGCCGCACGGGACAGGTGCTGGTGCTCACCGGTCCGGGCAACAACGGTGGCGACGGCCTGGTCGCCGCTCGGCTGCTGGCGCGAGACGGCATCCGGGTCGTGGTCCTGCTGGCCGCATCGGACGGTCGGCCGACTACCGCCGACTCGCTGCGCAATTGGGACCGACTGGATGGCATCGAGGGCATCGACCGTCTCCACGCCGCCACCTCGCGCGAGGTCCGGCTGCTGCTCAACGGCATCGAACGAGCGGCACTGGTCATCGATGCGCTGCTGGGCACCGGTGTCCGGGGCGCGCTGCGGGATCCCATCGTGGCCGGTGTCGAGGTCTGCATCAAGGCGCACGCGTCGGGCGTGCCGGTGCTCGCGGTGGACACGCCCACCTCCGTTGACCTGAGCAGCGGCGTGCCGTCGGACCCGGTGGTCCAGGCGGATACGACCATCACGTTCCACCGACCCAAGACCGGGTTGCTCGGCCGGGATGCTGCGAAGCTCGCGGGCCGGGTACTGGTCGCACCTATCGGTATCCCGTTCGACGCGGACCGCGCATGACCGGCTCGCCACGGCGGGTGCGCGACCGGGACGTGCTCCTGCTCCTGGCCGGCGTGGTGCTGGTGGTCCTGGCCGTGAACGTCCTGAGTGGCCTGGTGCCGGGCTTGGACAACCTGTTCGCGTCCGCACCCGTGCTCATCGTGGGCATGGTCGCGGTGAGTGGCCTCGTGCTGTGGCAGATCGCACGTCGCCCACGCTGAGGTCACTCAGGGGCGGGCGCTGCCGAGGCGTCGCTCCGTGCCTGCCCGCAGCCGCGCGATGTTGTCGGAGTGGGCCACCCACACGATGGCCGTGCCTCCGGCGCTGAACAGCAACCAACCGGCGTCCAGCCAGCCGAGCACCACGAACACCACGCTCACCAGGCCCCCGAACGCGGTCCCCAGCAGGGAGCCGAGTGACACGTATCGGGTGACATAGATGATGCCCGCGAATACGGGCAGCGAGATGAGCACGACAGGCACCGAGATGGCGAGCATGCTGCCCACGCTGGTCGCCACCCCCCGGCCGCCCTGGAAGCGCAGGAAGAGTGAGTGCCAGGCGCCGAACACCGCGGCGACACCCGTGAGCGCGCCGACCGCGGGAGAGGCGCCGGCCCAGATGGCGATGAGCACCGGGACCGCGCCCTTCGCGACGTCCAGGAGACCTACCACGAGCGCCCGCCTGGGGCCCATGGCCCGAAGTGCATTGGTGCCCCCGATACGACCCGAGCCGACACTCCGCGGATCGATGCCACCCGTGACACGCGCCACGACGACGCCCACCGGCAGCGACCCCACGAGATAGCCAAGGACGATGAGGACGAGTGCCTGGATCAGCTGCGGTGACATCGAGCGGCAGGATACCGGGCAGGGACCGTTTGCTACCATCCATCCTGATGCCCACCGTTATGGATGCTGACTCCCATGCCCGCTGACGCCCCGTCCACGACCTCCGACACCGACTCCTACGACCTCGTCATCGTGGGCGCGGGCACCGGCGGCTATTCCGCCGCCTTCCGTGCCGCCCAGCTGGGGCTCCGTGTCGCGCTCATCGAGCAGCAGAAGATCGGCGGCACGTGCCTCCATCGGGGTTGTATCCCGACCAAGGCGATGCTCGAGTCGGCGGACCTGCTGGACAAGATCCGCAAGGCGGACCAGTACGGGCTGATCGTGTCCGAGGCACACGGCGATCCGGTGGCCATCGCGACGCGCCGCGCGCAGGTGGTGGAGCGACTGCACAAGGGCCTGTTGAGCCTGGTGCGCAAGAACAAGGTCGACTACATCCGGGGCACCGCGATCCTCGAAAGTGCCACGACCATCCGCGTCTCGACCATCGATGCCGACGACCAGCCGACTGGCGAGCGGGTGCTGACATCGAAGGACACGATCCTGGCTACCGGTTCACGCGTCAAGAGCCTGCCGGGTCTCGTGCCCGACGGCGTCCAGATCGTGACCAGCGATGACATCCTGAAGTCGGACGATGTGCCCGCGACCATCGCGGTCATCGGCGGCGGCGCGGTGGGCGTCGAGTTCGCGTCCTACTACCGTGACCTGGGTGCCGAGGTGACCGTGCTGGAGTACCTGCCGGCCATCGTGCCGCTGGAGGACGCCGAGGTCTCCAAGGAGATGGAGAAGGCGTTCACCAAGCGGGGCATCAAGGTCATCACGAGCGCCCGCTTCGACGCCACCGCCGTCACTGCGGATAAGGCCGGTGTGCACATCCTGGTGGGCAAGGAGGGCGAGGAGCCATCCGAGCTGGTGGTCGAGCGCTTGCTCGTCGCCGCGGGCCGCGCCGCCAACACGGACAACGTGGGCCTGGAGTCGACCAAGGCGGTCGTGGAGCGGACCATCGTCCAGGTCGACGGCAACATGCAGACTGCCGAGCCGCACCTGTACGCCATCGGCGACATCATCGGCGGGCTATGGCTGGCCCATGTCGCAGCTCACGAGGGCATCGCCGCTGTTCACGCCATCGCGGGCGAGGAGGTCGAGCATGTCGACTACCTCAAGATGCCGCGGGCGACCTATTCGCGGCCCCAGGTGGCGTCCATCGGTCGTACCCAGGCCGAGTGCGAGCGGGACGGCATCCCGGTGAAGGTCGGCAAGATGCCGTTCCAGGCCGTGGGCAAGGCCATAGTGAACGGCGAGACCGAGGGCTTCGTGAAGGTCATCGCGCACGCCGACACGGACGAGTTGCTGGGCGTCCACATGGTCGGTTCGCACGTTACGGAGCTCATCGCCGAGGCGAGCGCCGCGATGCTGTTCGAGGCAACCTCATGGGACGTCGGGTCGGCGGTCCACCCGCACCCGACCCTGTCCGAGGCACTCGGCGAAGCGGCCCTGGGCGTCCACGGCAAGTCCATCAACTTCT
>JBBQNA010000129.1:0-10001 GCA_038329515.1 Candidatus Limnocylindrales bacterium
CGTGCGGCCGGGCCAGGTGGTGGGCCTCCTGGGGCCCAATGGCGCCGGCAAGACCACGGCCGTCAAGCTGCTGATGGGCCTGTCGCGGCCAACGGCCGGCAGCGGCACGCTCCTCGGCCAGCCGCTTGGTGACCGGCTGGCGCGCCGGTCGGTGGGCTACCTGCCGGAGCTGTTCCGATATCCCCAGTGGTTGACCGCGAACGAGGTGATGCGGCTCCACTGCCAGCTGGCTGGCCTGCCGCGCCGGTCGTGGCCCGGCTGGACTGATGAGGCGCTCACCACGGTCGGGTTGCGCCCGCGCGCCCGCGACCGCGTGGGCACCTTCTCCAAGGGGATGCAGCAACGCCTCGGCCTGGGACTGGCGCTGCTCGGGGATCCGCAGCTCATCATCCTCGACGAGCCGACCTCGGCCCTTGACCCGGTGGGACGCGATGACGTACGAACGATCATCCGGGCAGCACGCGCCCGAGGCGCCTCGGTGATCCTCAACTCCCACCTGCTGGGCGAGGTGGAGCGGCTGTGCGACGAGGTGATCATCATCCACCGGGGTCGGGTCATCGCTGCTGGTGGCCTGCGGGCACTCCTGGGTGCGCCGTCGCTGCGACTGCGGCTGTCCGGCGTGCGAGATGCTGTCTCCCTGCTGCGCCGATTCGCGCCGGTGACGCTGGAGGGCGACCAGGTCGTGCTCCAGCCCATGGAGCCTGAATGGACACCGGACGTGGTCGCCGCGGTCGTGGCCGCAGGCGGCCGGGTGCATGCCGTGGAGCCGCAGCAACGGTCGCTGGAGGACCTGTACCTGGAGCTGGTACGGAGTGGCGTGACGGAGGCCACCGATTCGTTCCGGCTGCCACGGCCGACCGCCCAGTGAGTGTCCGGGCGGTCACCATCATCTGCGTCCTCACCCTGCGTGAGGTGGCCCGGCGACGACTGCTGTGGGTCCTGCTGGGCCTCTCCGTCCTGAGCGTGATCCTCGTTGGCTGGGTCGTGACACAGCTGGTGGACTATGCCCGCAGTGCCGGCATGAACGAGGTGCGCATCGGCCTTGGCGTGTCCCAGGTGCTGGTGTTCGTGGCCTTCATGTTCAGCTTCGTGCTGGCCATGTCGGCGGCGTTCCTCGCGGCGCCCGCCATCGCGGGTGATGTCGAGTCGGGCACCTTGCTGGCGATGCTGGCACGGCCGATCAGTCGGGCCGACCTGGTGCTCGGGCGGTGGCTGGGGCTGTGCCTCGTGACCGCCGCCTACGCCTTCGCGTCGGGCGTCCTTGCCATCGGCATGGTCGCCCTCGTATCCGGCTACATGCCGCCCGACCCGTGGATCGCCGTTGGCTGCCTCATGGGCGAGGCCATCGCGACCCTCACCCTCGCGCTGGCCCTGGGTACCCGGCTACCGGCCATCGCTGCGGGTGCCATCAGCGTGGTCGCGTTCGGCATGAGTTGGTTCGGGGGCGTGCTCGCATCCGCGGCCGGCCTGCTGCGTGCCGAGGCGCTGGTACCGAGCCTGGACTTCCTGCGCCTCGGGATGCCCACCGACCTCCTGTGGCGGGGTGTCGTGCACGCGCTCGAGCCACCGCTGGCGCTGTTGGTCGCCCGCGGCCTGGACCCCAGGGGCTTCGCTGCCGACCCGTTCTTCGCGCAGTCGGCCATCTCCCTGGAGGCCATCGCGTGGTCGATCGCGTGGACCGCGGGCGTGCTGGTCGCGGGCGTGCTGGCCTTCAGCAGACGCGAACTCTGACCCGCACACCGGGCAGTGGATGGTCGATACTCTGACCCGAGCGCACCGTCGGAAGCGCCATGTGCGAGGAGTCACCAGCGTGGGTATGCAGCAGACGAAGTTCATCCTGCCCGAGGACCGCATCCCGCGCGCCTGGTACAACATCGCTGCGGACCTGCCCACACCACCGCCGCCACCGCTCCATCCGGGGACCGGCCAGCCCATCGGGCCTGCTGACCTGGCTCCGCTGTTCCCGATGGCGCTCATCGGCCAGGAAGTCTCCGCCGAGCGGCACATCGAGATCCCCGACCCTGTCCGCCAGGCCTACTCCATGTACCGACCGTCGCCGTTGTACCGAGCGCATCGCCTGGAAGCGGCACTCGGCACCACGGCCCGCATCTACTACAAGTACGAGGGCGTCAGCCCCGCGGGCAGCCACAAACCGAACACCGCCATCCCCCAGGCCTGGTACAACCAGCAGGAGGGCGTCAAGCGCCTGTCCACCGAGACCGGTGCGGGTCAGTGGGGGACCGCGCTCAGCCTCGCGGGCTCGATCTTCGGGCTCGAGGTCAAGGTGTATATGGTGCGTGCCTCGTACGACCAGAAGCCGTATCGCCGGAACCTGATGGAGGTGTACGGCGCGAGCGTGGTCGCCAGCCCGTCACCGGACACGAACTACGGCCGCTCGGTGCTGGCGGAGCATCCCGACAGCCCCGGATCCCTGGGCATGGCCATCAGCGAGGCCGTCGAGGACGCAGCCACCCGGGACGACACCAAGTACGCCCTCGGCTCGGTGCTCAACCATGTGCTGCTGCACCAGACGGTCATCGGCCTGGAGGCCATGGAGCAGATGGAGATGGCCGGTGATGAGCCGGACATCCTGGTGGCGTGCACCGGTGGCGGCTCCAACTTCGCGGGCCTCACGTTCCCGTTCCTGGGTCGCAAGCTCCGGGGCGAGGCAGACTACCGGATCATCGCCGTGGAGCCGGAGGCGGCACCCAGCCTGACCCGCGGCGTCTATCGCTACGACTTCGGCGACACGGGCCAGATGACGCCGCTGGTCAAGATGCACACGCTCGGCCACGACTTCATCCCCGAGCCCATCCATGCGGGTGGCCTCCGCTACCACGGCATGTCGCCCCTGGTGAGCCTGGTCAAGGAGCTGGGGCTCATCGAGGCTCAGGCCGTCCATCAGCGGAAGACCTTCGAGTCGGGTGTCCGCTTCGCACGGGCGGAGGGCATCCTGCCGGCTCCCGAGCCCACGCATGCCATCAGCGTGGTCATCGACGAAGCGCTCAAGGCCACGGTCGAGGGCACCAGCCCGGTCATCCTGTTCAACCTGTGCGGCCACGGGCACTTCGACCTCGCAGCGTACGAGCGCTACCTGTCCGGGACCCTCGTGGACTACGAGTTCCCGGCGGAGCAGGTCCGGGTGGCGCTCGAAGGACTGGAGGGCCTGCCCAGCTGACGCGTGCCCGGGCGGTCGGTGGGCGGCGTGCCGGCGCGCCGATGTCGGCTGTGGTCAGGAGTCCCTGGGCGATCCGAACGCGTCCTGGATGACGGCCGCGGGGAACATCCCGGATCCTTCACCGGTGGCTGCGTAGCGGTAGACGCTGGCGGTCAGGATCGCCTGCAGCGTGGTGCTCATCAGGGCGAGTGCGGCGATGACGACGATGACCGCGATGACCACCATGGCCGCGGCATAGTCGCTGATGTCCACCACGACCACGTACGCGGCGACACCGGCGACCAGCGCCAGGACGCTCAGCAGGCCGAAGACCAGGCCGATACCGAAGTTGCCGGCCACCTGCTCGCCCCATGTCGTGCGCAGCAGGCTGGAGCTGCGCACGATGGCCCGCAGCGGACCGACGCCCTCGACCACGAGCACGGGCGCCACGAGGAACGTCGCGAGACTCCAGGCAATGCCCAAGCCACCCAGCACCAGGCGCCCGAGGAGCCCGGTGCGCTCCGCGATGGAGCGCAACAGGATGCCCACCGTGGCCGCGATGGCGGCATAGCCGATGATGGCCGGCAGCCGGTCGAAGGCGGCACCGAAGCCATCGCCGATGGTCGCGTCCCCACCCTCGAGCCGGATGAGCGCCCCGGCGACGACCGCCACGTTGCAGAAGATGACCACCGTATACACGGTCAGGTAGTACAGGAATCCGACCACGATCATGACCGGGTCGATCTGGCCTGCCTCCAGGTCGGCCAGGTGACCGCTGGCCCAGAACGGCACCAGGAAGCCGATGGATACCAGGATGGTGATGAGGAACGAGGCGGCTGGAAAGATGAGCAGCTCGCGATCGGCGCGGAGGACCCGCCAGCTTGCCCTGGCCATCGCCACGCCACCGATGAAACGTCCCATGTACTGTCGCCTCACGTCGTCCGGGTCCCGTCGGGTCGAGCGTGCTGGTGCGCTACCCCACCGTTCCATACCCATCTAGTACTGGTCGGTGGGGAGTCGGTCAGTCGGTGGCGGCGGCCCCGAGCGCGGCGTCGATCGCGGCAGCGCCCACCTCGTCAGCGAGGAGGTCCAGCAATGACGTCGGTTCCGCGGGCGGGTCAGGCAACACTGGTTGCAGCGGCATGCCCAGCCAGGTGACACTCCACCAGGCGCCGAGCTTGTAGCCCACCCGCTCGTACTCACCGATGCGGGTCATGCCCATCGCCTCGTGGAGCGAGAAGCTGCCCGGGTTGGGTGGCGTGATGCCGGCGTACGCGTGCTGGAACCCCTGGAGGCGCAGGATGGGCAGCAGGGCCGAGTACAGGCGCCGCCCGATGCCCCGGCCCTGACGGTCGGATGCGACGTAGACGGACAGGTCCACCGCCCATCGATAGCCGGCTCGTTCGCGATGCCGGGTGGCATAGGCATACCCCACGACCTGGCCATCGCCGGCCCGGCCAGGCTCGACGGCGACGAGCCAGGGTGACCACGCGTTGGTCGTCCGGATGCGTGCCGCCATCTCGGCCGCGCCCGGCGGCTCGAGCTCGAAGGACGCAACGCTGTTGACCACGTTGGGGGCGTAGATGGCGGCCACGGGAGCCGCGTCCGCATCGGGATCGGCGATACGGATGCGCAACGACTGGGACACGACACGATGGTAGGTGAGGTCCGTCGCGACCGGTGTCGGGAACTGACGGTCGGGCGGAATCGCTCGTCGCGCCGGAGGAACTGACCGCCGTGCCGACGACGCCCGAGCTCGAGCTCGCTCGCTCGCTCGGGATGAGTCTTCACGTGACCGCCCAGGCTGCCGCTCGGCGCACCCAGAACGTGCTGGGTGGCATGGCCTGCCTCGCAGGCGGCGCACAGCTCCACTCACGGGCCACCCTGGAGGCCATCGGGGGCCGCATCGATACGACCACCTTGGCCGATCGGGCGCTGCTGGCGCCGCGACCATGCCTCACGAGCCCAGCGGGCTGGCAAGGTCTGCGGTCGAGGTCAAGCGGGCCACTGGTGAGCGGCACGCCGACCTGCGCCTTGAGCGCTGGCTGTTGGTGCGCGAGGTGATCATCCTGATATCGGTCGTGGCGATCGTGCTGTCGCTCCGCTCGGTCACGGTCTGAAGGCCTGCCGGTGGAGGACCGGTACACTGCTCACATGGCGGACCCAGCCCAGGGACCCAGCAGCGTCTCCCGTGAGCTCGTGCTCGGATTGCCGCGCGACCGCGTGCCCCACGGCCTCGACTGGCGCGGCATCCGGACCTCCGGCATGGCTGATGTGCTGGCGGCGGTCAGCAGCCACGGTAGCTACCGGGTGCGCGCCGAGGTGGAGGACGATCCGTCGTTCCAGCAACTCATCCCGTATGTGGTCGTGACCGACGGGCCCCTGGTGTTCCTGATGCGCCGTCTTCGCGCAGGGGCCGATACCCGGCTGCATGACCGGTACTCCATCGGCGTCGGGGGTCATGTCGGCCCGGATGACGGTGGCCTCGATGGTGGCCTTGTCCGTGAGTGGTCGGAGGAGCTGGTCGCCGACTGGACGCCCGACTTCGTGCCCATCGGAGTGCTCAATGACGATACGGACCCCGTGGGCCGGGTGCACCTGGGTGTCGTGTACCAGGTCGAGGCCGCCGGCCGCGCGGTGGCCATCCGCGAGACACACAAGCTGGAGGGCGTGTTCGCGGCGACCGCAGACATCGATGCCCTGGGCGAGCGGCTCGAGACGTGGAGTCGATCGTGCCTGGACCACCTGATGGCGGGACGCGCGTGACCGGCGCACGGTCCCGCGCAGGCGGACGGCTGCGCCTGGCCAGCCGGGTGATGGCGATGCTGGGCCTGATGCTGATGGTGCTGGCGCCCTTCGCGCGTGCCGCGGATCCGGGCACGGTGGTCGTGCTGCCCACCACGGGCATCGTCGACCAGGTGATGGCCGGCTACCTGCGGGAGGGCATCAGTGCGGCGGCTGCTGGGGGCGCACCTGCGGTGGTCGTCGAGCTGGACACGCCCGGCGGGTCGCTGGACGCCACCCGGGACATCGTCCAGACGCTCCTGGAGGCACCGCTGCCGGTCATCGTCTGGGTGGCGCCGGCAGGTGCGCGTGCGGCCAGTGCCGGCACCTTCATCACCCTTGCCGCCAGTCTCGCCGCGATGGCACCGGGCACCAACATCGGGGCCGCCTCGCCGGTCGGTGCCCAGGGCGAGGACATCGAGGGCACGCTCGGCGACAAGGTCATGAACGACGCCATCGCATCCATCACGGCCATCGCCAACGAGCGCGGCCGACCCGTGGACTGGGCCGTGGGCACGGTCCGGGATGCCACGTCACACACCGTCGATGCGGCACTTGCCGCGGGCGCCATCGATATCAAGGCCGCCAACCTCGATGACCTGCTCCGCCAGGCGGATGGCCGGACGGTCAGCGTGGCCGGTCAGCCGTGGGTGCTGCAGACCGCCGGTGCACCGACGGCCGAGACGGAGATGAACCCGTTCCAGGCGTTCCTGCACCTGCTGGCCGACCCGAATATCGCGTTCATCCTGTTCACGCTCGGCTCGATGGGCCTGGTGTTCGAGCTCCAGAACCCGAACTTCGTGACCGGCATCGTGGGCGCCTTCGCCATCATCCTCGCGTTCATCGGCTTCGGCAGCCTGCCGCTGAATGTCGCGGGACTGCTGCTCATCGTCCTCGCCATCGTGCTGTTCGTGCTGGAGCTCACGGTCACCAGCCACGGCCTGCTCGCCATCGGCGGGCTCATCGCATTCGTCCTTGGCGCGTCCGCGCTGTATACCCAGTCGGGCCCGCCGACGGCACCCAGCGTGGAGGTGGCGGTGCCCATCATCGTGCTCATGACGACGATGGCGGTGGCCTTCCTGGGCGTGGTCGTCTTGGCGGTGGTCCGCACCCGGGGCATGGCGCCGGTCAACGTTGGTGTCCGCTCCGAAGAGGTGCCTCGTGACCTCGTCGGCATGGACTCCGAGGTGCGCCGGGCGCTCATTCCCACGGGAACCGTCTATGCTGCAGGGGAGGAATGGACCGCCCGGAGCGCGGACGGCCGCAGCCTGGAGCGCGGCACGCCGGTGCGGATCGTTGGCCGTGACGGCCTGGTCCTGATAGTGGATCCGCTCCAGCGGTGAGCAGGAGGTCTTTGTGTTCGATACCGTGACCATCGGCGGGCTCATCCTGGTGCTCGTCGTGGTGCTGGTCCTGGTGTACCTGAGCGTCCGCATCGTGAACGAGTACGACCGCTTGGTCGTCTTCCGGCTGGGCCGGACGGGTCCGGACAAGATCAAGGGCCCTGGGCTCGTGTTCCTCATCCCGGTGGTCGACCGGCCGGTGCGGGTGGACCTGCGCGAGCAGTTCATCGAGGTGCCCAGCCAGACGACCATCACCAAGGACAACGCGCCCATCAGCATCGACTTCCTGATCTATTGGCGTATCAGCGACCCATTGCGATCCATCGTCAACGTGGCCTACTTCGCGGGCGCGCTCCAGGGCATCGCGACCACCACGCTGCGTGCCGTCATCGGCGACATCCTGCTCGACGACGTGCTGTCCAAGCGCGACCAGATCAACGAGGTGCTGCGCACCAAGCTGGACGAGCAGACGGAGCGCTGGGGCGGCAAGGTGACCACGGTGGAGATCCGGGAGATCACGCCGCCGAGGGACGTCCAGGAAGCCATGAACCGGATGCTGTCCGCGGAGCGCAACCGTCGCGCCGTCATCACGGAGTCGGAGGGTGCCCGCCAGTCCGCCATCAACGTGGCGGAAGGCGAGAAGCAGTCATCCATCCTGCGAGCGGAAGGCAAGCGCCAGTCCGCGATCCTGGAGGCAGAGGGCTTCAGCCAGGCGCTGGAGCGCATCTATGGGGCAGCGCGATCCATCGATGAGCGCACGATGCTGCTGCAGTACCTCGAGACCCTCAAGGCCATCGGTGCCAGTCCATCCACCAAGTACGTGCTGCCGATGGAGCTCACGCGGCTGGCGTCCCAGGTCGGTGACCTGGTGGACCGGACGTTCGACGACAACGCCCCCCGGTTCGACGATGGTGCGCGGCCGCAGGCTGCCCAGTCGCCCGACTCGCCATCGATGGGCACGACCGGGGGACTTCGGTCCATCCGGCCAGAACCGCCCGTGACGGGCTTCGCAGCGCCGCCAGCAGCGCCCGATGTGCCGCCGGCTCCGGGGATCCATGACGCTCCCACGGAGCCACAGCCGGGTCCCGCTGAGGGTTGAGCCGAGGTCCGGACAGCGCCGCGCCACGGTGAGGCGCTGTCACACCACACCTCACCAGACCCACCCATAGCCCTTCCGGTCCCGGCTTTCGGGACCATCGGCGGGGGCCCTCGGGCGATCGGTGGGCATAGCATCGCGTCGATGGCTGCACTGATCCTTGTCGTGACCGATGACCTCGGGCTCCAGCGCCTCCTGAGCACCGCGCTCGAGGGCGAGGACCGCCAGGTCCGCATCGTCTCGAACGGCGATCAAGCCCTGTCCGTGTGGCTCGACCGGTCACCGCACCTTGCGGTCGTCGACTGCAACGTGGGTGGCCTGGATGCCTGGACGCTGCTGAGCAGGGTCCGCGGTCTGCCCGACCGGCCATACGTGCCGGTGGTGCTGCTGGGACCCGACGACGCGGCAACCAAGGTCCGTGGCCTGCGTGCGGGGGCAGACGATTACCAGGCACAGCCGGTGCATCCCGCCGAGCTCATCGCCCGGGTGCGCCGGCTGCTCGTGCGCTTCCCGCCCGGTGGCGCCGTGATCAAACGTCCCTCCGCCCTGCCGCCGCCTGCTGAGGCAGTGCCGCAGTCCAGCACGATGGGCCAGGTCATCGCGTTCTATGGTGCCAAGGGCGGTGTGGGGACCACGACCCTGTCCATCAACGCCGCCATCGCCCTGCATCGCCAGCTGCGACGCAAGGTCGTGCTCGTGGATGCCAACCTCCAGTTCGGCGACCACCGGGTGTTCCTGGACGTCGGCAATGACCGGTACTCCGTCGTTGATGCCGTGACATCACCGGGTATCGATGCGGACCTGCTGGCGAACCTCGTGGTCCATCACGACTCGGGCATCGACCTGCTCCTGGCGCCGACCCGGCCCGAAGAGGCCGAGCACGTGAGTGCCGAGCGACACCACATGGCGACCGTCGTCGAGACGTTGCGGCGGATGTATGACTACGTCATCGTGGACCTGGACAAGCGGCTCGATGACCACACCCTGGACATCATCTCGGCGGCGGACCGGTTGCTGGTGGTCATGACCGCTGACCTTTCGTGCATCAAGAACGTGCGTCTGGTATTGGAGACCATGACCCAGATCGGCGTGCCCGATGCCGCCGTGGAGTTGCTGCTCAATCGCAGCAACGCCTATACGGGTATCGGGCCGAAATCCATCGAGGCGGTGCTCAAGCACGTCATCAGCTACCAGGTGGTGAACGACTACCGCACGGCCATCAGCGCCCTCAACAGCGGTGAGCCGTTCCTCCAGGCCCGTCCCGACTCGCCCATCGCGCGCTCCATCCTGGAACTCGTGCGCGCTGTCGACAGTCACCCCCTCGCGCGTCGGTCCACGAGCGGTCAGCTCCTCGTCACCTCCGCGACCTGACGCCGGTCAGACCTCGCGCCTGATCCGGGCGTGGGCTGCGCCGGAGCGCGGCCAAGCTGCGTGATCGACGGATGAGGGTGGCGTAAGCCGCTGATGAGTGCCTGTCACCAGACTGGGACGCATGCTTGCGACACTGGTGACTGCGGTGGTGAATGGGCTCCGGGGTGAGCTGGTGCGGGTCGAGGTGGACGTCGCTCCGGGGTTGCCCGTGTGCCATATCGTCGGCCTGCCGGATGCCGCCCTCTCGGAG
>JBBQNA010000130.1:0-9844 GCA_038329515.1 Candidatus Limnocylindrales bacterium
TCCGCACAGGTCCCGCCGTCCGGGAACCCTCTTTCGCTGGCCATCGGTTCACGGGGTCAGGCGACCGGCCAGCCGAACCCTCGGCCGCCGACGCGTGGTCCGCGATCGTCTGGCTGCCGGTTGCCCTCGCTGGCATGGTCCTCTGCCTGTTCCTGGTCGTACCGGGCATCCCAGGCATCGTCGTCACTGCCATCTGGCTCGGGATACTCACGGCCTACCGATGGATCGCGTCCGTGCCGGAGGACCGCGGCGGGAGGCTCGTCATCGATGGCGTCTTCATCGCCGTGTGTCTCGTCCTGGGCAGCTTCGGCGGCTGGTACCTCCTGCCGGCAGCGACCCTGTGGTCGGTGTTCGACGCTGCACGTCGCCCTCATGCCGCGGACCAGGCCACTCCGGATCGATGGACCTCGACCGCGTGACATCCGCACGCCCGGTATCGGGTGATATGCGTGGACGTGTCTCCTGCACAGGTGGAGATCGGCTCCACCGTCGACCCGCAGTGACCAGCCGTGGTGTGTCGTGACCCCCTCGCCACCTGCCGCTGTGGACGAGATGTGACACGGTGACGCCGACCACGTCGTAGGTCGTGTCCATTCGACGCTGGAGGCAGACCATGCGCGTGACCCGCTCGATCGTGATGGTGGCGGGCCTGATGATCGGCGCGTTCGTCGTTCCCGCGGGAGCCAGGGCGCCTGCAGCCCTGCCGCGACTGGCCGACTACAGCCTCAGGGTTGGCTGCTGCGCGGGTATCCCCGATGACCATGCTGGTGAACCCGCCGACACACCGGGCACCCCCGGCTCCTGGTCGGTGACGGATGTCCGGTACGCCGACCGGACCCTGACGTTCCACGCCCGCTTTGTGCCACCCGCATGGTCGCTGCCGGTCGACGCTGGCCCGGCCGTCCTGTTCTGGGGCCTGGCCTTGTCTGGCGGACGGGGTGAGATCGGCTACCAGCAGCAGGTCTCGCGCGGCTCCCTCCCCATCCCGGCATGTTTGGCGAAGCCGTGCGTCTTCGAAGCCGAGATCAGCCTGGACCTTGACCCCCTGCCGACCATCGCGAAGGGGGTCCGCGGTTTCGGTGACCCAGCAGCCTCCGTCGGTCTGGGCCTCGTCCGGACGTTCGCGGGCGGCACCTGGCTCCAACTGCTGGAGGCTCAGGGTGATGGGCCACAGCAGACGCTTCGACAGCCGGGTGACTGGTCTGGCCACCTCGATCCGGTGGGCCTCTTCCCGGTCGCGACCGCGGGCATCCGCGACGCTGCCGCTGCCATCGAGGCGGCGCGTCGGGCTGCGGGTGACGCGACGCAGCCCGTGGTCGGCACTCCCGTGCGATTCATCGCCGGACCCATCGACTGCCCCAGCAACGATGCGCGGGGTCTCGAGACAGCGGACGGCGACCGGGTGATCTTCGATGCGGCGACCCAGGACGGCCCGATCGACACCACGGTCGACCTGCCGGTCGGCACGACCTGGCGAGTCGGCCATGCCGCCGCCGGTGGGATGACCTTCGCCGTGGGGTCGATCCCGCTCATCGTGGTCGTCAGCTACGAGTGCACCGACCGTGGCCCGCTGCCTGTCGCGGTGCAGGTCGCCGAGGTCGTGTCATCGGAGCACTCGCCATCCCCGGCGCCGTAGTCCCCGACTGGCGACGGTCCGAGTGGGTAGCGACTGGACGACCTGGACCCGCTCACCGAGTGTGGCGCCACGGGATGTAGAGGATTCGATCGAATGGCAGCACACCGAAGCAGGTGCTGCCGGCTGTGCCGTGGGGTGCGTCGGGCGTGTCCGGCCCGGCTGGCCTGCGACGGCGGGGCCTCATCTGGCCGGCGTCGCGTGGGCGCCACCGACGTGAGTCGCGTTGGTCGCCCGCACCACGACGCCTCGCCGGATCGCCGTCACTCGGGTGCCGCCCAGTAGACTGCAAGCGTGGAGGTCGGCGCACAGCCCGGCATCCGAGGGTGCAAGGAGGCTCCGTGCGGGGACCCATGGCTCGTGTGGCGCGCATGTTCCTGGTGGCGGCACTGGCGACCGCGACACTCGCGCCGGTGGCATCGGCTGCCGATCCCGTGAGCGGCGCGGTCTTCACCGACCATGGCTTCGGCTTCCACGCGGTGCGACCTGACGGCTCCACCACCGGTTTCGTGTCGATCCGCAATGACGGCGATGCGGAAGGGGCGGCACGGTCCGTGGAGTTCACCGGGCCGGACGCCGCTGCATTCTCGCCGGAACACGCCAACATCAACTGGGGTCTCGGCGCGAACGGCAGCTACGGTGGCTTCCCGGTCGACTTCGCACCCGACACGCTCGGCTGGAAGCACGCGACCATGGTCATGGTCTACGACACCGACGCCGGGGATGGGATCGACGCCACAGCGACGCTCAGGGTGGACATCGAGGCCCTCGCCACCAACACACCGACCGGGGTGACCGCGACATCGACCGATGTCGGTCCCGTGCAGCAGGGTGACTGGGCATCCGGGACCGTGAGGCTCACGAACTCGGCGGAGACCGACGTCACGATCGGCGACATCGGGCCGGTGTCCGGGATCGTGGTCCGGCAGCTCACCGATGACGGCTGCTCGGGCGTGACGCTCGAGGCAGGTGAGCACTGCGACATCGATTACCGGCTGCGGAGCGACTCGATCGGCCGGCAGTCGACGGTGATCGGTGTCCGACCCGCCTATCCCTTCCTCCAGTCCACCGTCCACCTGTACATCGACGTGACGCCGAACCCGTCCTACCCGGACGACCTCAAGCCGAAGATGGTCCGACTCGACCAACCGGTCCCCGTGTCACTGGACTTCTCGGGTACCAAGCCACGGATCACCCTCCGCATGTCGTGGCTCGCCACGGACGAGCGCGCCATCGGCGGCTATCAGCTGGATGTCAGCAAGGGTACGGAGGACCACTGGGTCTCGATCCTCGACCAGCAGCCGCCGTTCCCTGCGCCACCGAAGCCCGCGACCAGCCAGCGCCACGCCATCACACCGGGACTCCTCTACACGCGCGTCCGGGCGCGGGACACAGCGGGCAACACCTCCTCCTGGAAGACCGAGGGGACGAACTACGGCCTGACTGACATGGCCCGTGCGACGACGACGGGCACGTGGACGACCGTCGCTGCGTCGGGCAAGGCGAACGGTGGGTCACTCCGACAGGCGAAGAAGGCAGGGGCGTCCGCCACGCTCAGGATCGCGGGCCGCATGTTCGCGCTCGTCGGTCGTACGTCAGCCGACTCGGGCAAGGTCCAGATCTGGGTGGACGGCACGAAGCGTCTGACCGTGGACCTGCACTCGGCCACGACCAGGGACCATCAGGTGCTCGCCGTCTTCACGGGTGAGGCCAACCGCGCGCACTCGGTCAAGGTGGTCACCCAGGCAAGCAGCGGACGCACGAAGGTCGCACTGGACGCATGGGTCACTGGCGACTGACGGCTCGATAGGGTCGTGGCTCAGCCTGCGGTGGCGTGGGTCCGGCTGGCATCCGTCTCCGGACCCGGCCGCGATCGAGGGCGCCGCCGACCCAGTCCTGGCGAACGTTCGAAGTGGCTGCCCGGATGTTCACGCCCAGTTCGAGTCGATAGAGCTCGCTCACGCCGCTGGATGGCGTGAACGGTCACACACGATCGACGCTCAGCGGCGCCCGATCCGTGCTCGGACCGTGCTCCCGCATGATCCGGCCCTTCCGGTTCCGGCGCTCTGAAGCGCCGGATCATGCGGTCCCGCGTACCCAAGGACGTCTGACCGGGTGGGCCCTCAAGGTGGCGGTCAGGCTCTGAGAACTCGACTTCGATGGCGGTGGCCTCCGGCGGAGCCACCTCACGCCCAGGTAGCGGGCCTGCCCGGCGCTTCCTTTTGCCCCGCCGTGCCGAACGGGTCACGCGTCCCGCATCCGTGTGACTGCACCATCCCCGAAAGGAGTTCCTTGCAGACGCAGCGCTGACGGGGGCCACGTGAGCGTGGGATCACCCCGCGGAGGGTGACCCCTTTTCGGCGAGGCCTTCCTGGCTATCCAGGAGTCTTCGCAGGGTGGCCTGACCGATGCCCAGCGCCTTCGACGCCTGTCGACGAGACATGGTTCCATCCGCCACCTGTGGCTTGACCTTCGCCCACTTCCGGTCGAAGCCGGGGCGTGAGGTGGCGGATGGACGCCCGAACGCCCTCCCCTGCTTCCGCGCGCGATCCATGCCGTCGCGGACCCGTTCGGCGATCAGACCGCGTTCCATCTCGGCGACAGCCGCGAGCACCGCGAAGATCAGGTTCCCCGAGATGGTCCCGGTGTCCATGGCCTGCTCGATGGCCACGAAGGCGACATCGTGGTGACGGAGGTCCTCGAGGGTGGTGGTGGCCATGACGGTCGACCGGAACGCCCGGTCCAGCCGGACGACGAGGACCGCGTCGATCCTGCGGTGGCGTGCGTCCTCGAGCAAGCGGCGCCAGGCGACCCTGTGTGCCAGGTCGCCAGCACTCGCCGCGTCGGCGTACTCGACGGCGTCCCATCCGTGGGCGGCCGCGTAGGCCCGCAGCGGGATAAGCTGGGTCCCGAGGTCCTGCCCCTTGTCGGTCGTGCTCACACGAGCATAGATGGCGACGCGCTTGATGCCAGGCGATGTGGGACTCATGGTTCCTCCGCGTTACCCAACAGTCTGTCGGGCGGACAGCGATATTCGGCAGGCCTTTCGGATCGTCAAGCATCCGGGCGAATCAAATGGGCGAGTCGCGATCCATGCCCGTGGTGGGCGGGTCGACCGCGTCGGTGCCGGAGACCTGCGCGCCGCGGATGCACGTCCAGGCTCCTCACGACCCAGTGGGCATGGAGGTGCCAGGCCCATTGACACCCCATCGGGCGTCCCGACACTCACCCTCCGCGCCGGCCAGAGCGGCGCAACAACGGGAGGGTGCAGACATGAGCGTATCGAGCACGGGATCGGCAACGACGCCGATCCCGGAGTGCTGCGACGGCGAGGGATGGCAGGCCTGGCCCCCGGTCCGGACGAACTACCGGATCGACCCGGAACTGGGATTCCATCTTGGTGTGCCCGAGGACTTCGACATCGCATGGTTCGAGTGCGGGGGTGTGGTGTCGAGGCAGACGAAGAACAGCTGTCAGCACTATGGAAGATCTACGAGGCGAGCTGATCGGGCGCTGGCCGGCACGGTCGCATGTGATCATCCCCGCCGGCATCGACCGGACGGGGGTCTTGTTCCCCGACCTGTTTCCGGGTCGTGATTCGTGCACGGATGGGGGGTGTATCGGCTTGGGGGAACAGGTCCGGGGAACAACCGGGATACAGCTCCTCGGGCTCTCAGCGCCCGACTTCGGCGGCCTCGATGATCGCCCTGGCGGTCGGCCAGTCGGAGATGATCAGTCGACGAGGTGCGGTCGAGAAGTCGGACATCGCGCGGAGGATGCCGATGCGCTCGAGGCGTGCCATCGCGTCGGTGTACAGATCGGTCCGGCCGGGTATGAACCCCTCCTCCCGGACATGGTTCATCAGCCCGCGGACGGTCGCGACGAGCGGGCTACTCTGCTCCGCCTGCCACCGATACAGGCAGCGGGCCGCCGTCATCACATCGAGTGCATCGACTTCTGCGACGGTCGGCCGTCGGGGCAGTGGGTCATCCGGCTCCGTCCGTGGCGCGGTCGGAGCCCGCAGCCCTGCAGACAGCACGGGCGGCCGTCCGGCTTGCCCACGGCTCACGATATCGGCGATCTGCTCGTCCGTGATGTGCAGGCCCTGGACGATGCGGAGGGTCGCTCCATCCGAGACGGCCAATCTGCCTGTGACGTTCGGCAGCAGGCGGGAATGCCTGTCGAACAACGCGCCGTAGTCCGGGAGGTTCGGCAGGTACCCGGAGATGCGCGCCGCGAACGACAGCTTCATCCTCGTCGTCAGCACCTGGGACGTTGCCTTCTGCGTCACGAGGATCAGCCTCATCCCAGCCGCGCGACCGAGCTGGCCGATCCTGTTGATGGACCGCTCGACCGACTCCAGTTGTCCGCGCTCAAGCAGGTCCCGGAGGTCGGCCCACTCTTCGACCATCAAAATCTGGACGGGTTCGTCCGCGCCGATGGGCTGACCACCGAGAGCCCGGTATCGGTCGTCCATGACGCGCACGAAGTCATCGAGCATCGCAACCACCTCATCGCCATCCTCCGCGATCACCGCACGCTCGACGTGCGGCGCATCGCCGAACCGCCTCACGGTCTCCCGCTTGATGGAGTCCAGGATGTGCACCCGCAGCCGGTCGGGACCGTTGTTCGCGAGGAGCTGGGCGAGGATCGACCTGGCGGCGACCGACTTCCCGGAGCCGGTGGCGCCGGCCACGAGGAGATGCGGGGTCTGATCGCCCAGCTCGAGATAGGCCGGTGTCCCGTCGTGTTCGAGTCCGGCGATGACTCGCAGTGGATGCCTGCGCGATGCCGGATACCTCGCGGTGACCACCGCCCAGTCGGTGGCCGATCCAGAGGGGTACTCGGGCGACGCCTTGGGCAGGATCGCTATGAACCGTGGCGGGTCGATCTCGGTCTCGAGCCGCGCCTTGGCATTGCGGGCATACAGGGCGACGGCCTTGCCGAGTTCGCGCCAGGTCCGGTCGAGGCCGTCCCAGTCGGCAGCCGAGCGGATGGTGTCGGCGACATAGGTGATGGTGGTCGCGTCGAAGGCCTCCTCGGTGGCGGACCAGCGATACCTCCCTGCGTTCGGACCATCGAGCTCGGCGAGCGCTCGCTCCACGGCCGCACGTCCTGTATCGGCCGGGGTGCCCACAACGGTCGGCTCGGTGGCTGCCGTCGGGCGGTCGAGCGCGATGCAGAGCCCGGTCTCGCGGTCGCGCAACTCGTCAGCAGCGACCCGACGGTCACTGAGCCGCAGTCCCCGCAGCTGCTCCACCGTCCAGCCGGTGGATGCGTCCAATGTGGGGACGAGCCCTTCGGCTCCCACCTTGGCCATGGCCGCAGCGGCTGCCGGTGGGGTCGCCTGGATGATGACCGCGTGATAGCCGGGGCGAGACCAGGCTCGGGCGATACGGATCGTATACGGGTACAGCTTCGGAGCTGCCGTACGGGCACCGGTGACTCGCGTCTCTGTCCCCGGCTTGGGTGTCTCGGCGAAGATCCCGACGTCGATCGCCGCGAGGAGGCCCAGGCCCAGCTCCCGGAGCTCCAGGTCGTCGGCCGACGCCGTGGAGTCGAGACGCCACTCGCGGACGGTGCGGTCGCCCTCCTCGTCGCGGCTCAGTTCCGCCGGTCCCATCCAGACCCCATGCGAGGTCTGGTGGCCCCAGCCGGCGGAGGCCCGACCAAGTGCGGAACGCGTCCACCCACCCAGGCTGCCGACACCGTCATGCAGCACGACGATGGAGTCCGTGACTCGTGACGGTGCGCGGCTGCCGTCGCGGACCGCGCGGATGCCATCCATGCCGTCGACGGTCCATGCGATGAGCAGCAGGGCGACCCCGAGGAGGGACGTGAACACCGAGGTGGCCAGCCGCAGGACCAGACGGACCAGGATGGCGACGAGGGGATGGATAGAGCTGCCGGTGCTGACGACCGTCCGGTCCTCGCGCGAAGCAGAGGACGAGTCCCCACCGAGGACGATGCCGGCAATGCCGGCGACGACCAGCATGCCCACCATGCCCGCGACCGCTGCGCGGACGCCGTCGAGTGCATCGCCGAGACCGGACGCGATCATCTCCGGCAGGTTCCGTGCCGGGTCGATGAGGACCAGGATGGGCAGCAGCCACACGCTGGCGCGGGCGACCAGCCGGAGGATGCGGCCGAGCGAGGGAGACGCGAGGTCGCCCATGACCTCCGCTGCGAACCACAGGGCTGC
This sequence comes from Candidatus Limnocylindrales bacterium, assembly GCA_038329515.1. Taxonomy (GTDB): domain Bacteria; phylum Chloroflexota; class Limnocylindria; order Limnocylindrales; family CSP1-4; genus JAFMJV01. Next base: position 7,836 of record JBBQNA010000130.1, read on the forward strand.
CGGCAGCCACAGGACGTTCGACGCAAGCGGACCCAGGACGACCGACGGCGCGGAGTCGGGCAGGACCCGCGGCACGACAGCGAGGAGCAGGGTGCTGACCAGCGCCACCACGGGGGCGAGGCGCCCCGAGTGTCCGTTCATGGCCGCCTGCCCTCGTTCGGGCCGGTGCCATCGTCGGTCCACTCGCGGAGGAACGCGTCGAGGTCCTCGGTGGCGATGCGGATCGTGGGGCGCTCGAGCCCGCGGATGTACCGGGCGCGGAGGCGACCGGATTCGATGAGGGCGAGCACGCTCGTCCTGTGGATGCCGAGGCGTTCGCCCACCTGTGTCGTCGATAGCCATTCCATGAGGCGCAGGTGGGGCGACAGGAGGAACGGTCAAGACGGGAGGTGACCCATCTGGCCGCTGCTGATGGCCAGCGAAGGAGGCGAAGCAGGTGCGAGAGGAGCGGCAGGTCTCGACCCTGGACCGGTCCGGGTGGTGTGATCGACGACATGAACACGGACACCACCCAGACGACCGACGAGTGGCTCGAGACCAGGCGGGTGCGCATCGCGCCCATCGACGAGGCCGGCATCGTGGGTGTGGGCCACGCGCTCGATGCACTGCGCTCGGTCGCAGCCCGGTTGCGCCATGCACGAGCGGGTGAGCCGCCGATCCCGCGGGGCCTGCTCCTGGCCGGTCCGCCAGGGACCGGCAAGTCGCTGTGTGCTGCCTGGTTCGCGGGGTCCCTCGGCGAGGTGGCCGCCTACGACCTGCCGCCCGATACCCTGACCCCGGAGCGGGTCCGCGAGACGTTCGCCGTCCTCGCGAGTCGCCGGCGCAGTGTCCTGTTCCTGCCCGAGATCGACGCCATCGGGATGTCCAGGGACTGGGGCGGCCACGACCGAGAGTCGCGCAAGGTGCTGTTCGCGCTGCTGGAGGCCATGGACGGCATGGTCCAGGTGCCCGCGGATCGTGGCGCCATCGTGGTCGCGACCACCAACCGCTCGCGCTCCCTGGACGGGAGCCTCACCCGGCACGGGCGGCTCGGTCTCACCGTGACATTCCGGGAGCCCGATGCGTCAGAGCGGCATGAGCTGCTGCGGGTGTTCCTGACTGGTCGACCGACCGGGGTCCTCGACCTCGCCTACATCGGCGAGCTGATGTCCGGCTGGACACCGGCCGCCATCCGGGGTGCGGTGGACTCGGCACATGGGGCGGCCATGGCCCGCGACGGCCGGGGCGCACCCATCCGAGAGTCGGACCTCCTCCTCGCCATCCGGCGGCAGGGCGGCATCGAGCACGAACCGGACGTGACACAGACTGCGACCTCGACCCATCGGACCGCCATCCACGAGGCTGGCCACGTCGCTGCCGCCGTCCGCCTCGGGCTCGTCGTCCGGAGCGTCCGCCTCGGCATCAGCGGCAGGGATGGCCGGACGACCACGTGTGACGAGGGTGCCGTCCTCGACGACGCCGGGCTGCGGGCCACCGTCGTCGTGGCCATGGCGGGCATCGCGGCCGAACGGCTCCTCCTGGGCGAGGGCACCCTCGGCGGCACGCGGGATGTCGCCAACGCGACGCGCATCCTCATCGACCGCATCGGTGCCGGCATCGACCCAGCATTCCCGCCCATCGACAGGCGTTCGTTCGGGGAATACGTCCCGCGCGTGCTCGACGAAGCCATCGCCGAGCACACCTCGCAGCTACTCGCACGAGCTCGCGAGGATGCGATGGTCATCGTCACCCAGGAGCGCGACGGCATCGAGCGGCTGGCGGCGCGTCTGGTCATCCAGCCCGTCCTCGCCGGTGACGCGCTTGTCGACGCGATCGCGGATGCAGGACTGGCATCGCCACTCACCACTGTCAACTGAAGGAGGGATCACACCATGGATCTGCGTCACCTGCTCTCGCGTGCATCGGCCTCGGCACCGATGCCGACCCAGTCCTGCCCGCACGACGACCTGACCTGTCGGACGGATGACCGGTGCATCGACTGCCTGCTCGATGATCTGGCTGGACACCAC
>JBBQNA010000131.1:0-9841 GCA_038329515.1 Candidatus Limnocylindrales bacterium
CATCCAGGAGTGCCTGGAGATCGGAGGTGTCGGGCACGTTCACGATGAGCACGTCAGCGGCAGCCGCCACGGCTGCGGCGCTGCTGACCACGGTCGCGCCGTTCGCAGCAAGCTCGGCGACCGGGCCGCGTGACTGGTCGCTGATGGTCAACGGGATGCCAGCACGCACGATGTTGCGGGCCATGGCGGCGCCCATGATGCCCAGGCCCAGGACCCCGGCTCGGAGCGTCGGCGATGGGACTGCCACTGGATCGGGTTCGTGCGTGCTCATGATGCGCAGCGTCGCACAGGCGCCGGGACACCGCCGGTCCGGTCAGCGATCGGCGCTCGTGCCTGCGCGGGCCACGTAGTCGGCTTTCCAGGCGTCGTCGAGCTCGCCCCAGTGAACGGGTGCACCGTCCGCGACCCAGACATGGATCATCTCGGGCGTCCGGGTGATGTCCACGGAACCCACCGGGCAGCTGCCGAGCGGTGACAGCAGGCCGGTCATACCCAGCGGCAACAGGCCGAAGCAGACGTGCTCGTGGGCATGCCAGACCGTGAGCGGGCCACCGACGGCCGGCCCGGGTCCGGCCCCATCGGGCATCTCGAACATCGCCCCCAACAGCACCGGCCCGTCCGGTCCCTCGGCATAGATGAGGTGCTCCGGTCGAGCCGGGTCCATGATGCGCCCGTCGTGCTGGTATGCCTCGTTCTGGGCGTGGAAGTCCAGGCCGAAGACGCCCTCCACCTGGTAGCCATTCGCAGCGGCGATCCGGGGGTCCCGGAAGGGTGCGAGCGCCGTCGCGGTCGCCTGCCACACGGCATTCGCGGCCGCGATCTCCGTCGGAGTCGCCGGCCGGTCCGGTGCGTGGCCCATGAGCATCCCGGGCTGGGACGCGCCACCCATGTGGCCCAGGTCGCTGGCCTGCCAGAAGGTGCCGGCCCATGCCGCCGCATCCGTGACCACGACCAGCACGATGACCAGCATCGATGCCATCCAGCCGCGCACCCTGGCGCCGGCGGTTGGCGTCAGGACCATGGCGAGCGCCCCCACCTCCACGAGCTTGGTCAGCAGCGCCAGCTGGTCGGGAGCCTGGCCCGCGAGGGTCACGGCCCACCAGGCGGCCAGCGACCCACCAAGGATGACCGCCGCCGGCAGGCGCCACCGACGACCGGTCAGGAGCAAGCCGACCACGCCCGCGAGCAGCAGCCCATCGAGGATCATGAGTGCGCCCAGCACCCCCTCGTGGTGACCGATGAGCCCGAGATGCACGACCGCGCTGACCGCGATGAGCCAGGCCGCCAGCCGATGGAGCGGCGGCCGCGCCCGATAGCCTTCCCGTAGTCGGGCTGGCAGTGACCATCGCGGCGCCAGCAGCTGCACCGCGAGGGCGAACAGGGGCAGCACGGCCAGCAGTGCCACGACGGGTAGGTGCTCTGACGGCAGCGTGTACAGCAGGCTGCTGCCACTGCCGGTGGCGTGCTCGATGCCTTCATGGTCGAGGACCACAGCGAGAGCTGCGGCAGGTTCCCCGATCATGCCGCGCCTGCAGCGGACCGGACGCCGAAGGCGACGCGCACCTCGGCCCGCCGCAGCAGGACGATGACCACGACCGGGATGACGACCCGCATCACGAGGCTCGTCGCTGGCATCTGTCCACCCAGGATGGCCGCAAGAGCGACGTCCACGGCCGCGAGCAGCAGCACGCCGACTTCGGCGACGAACGTCCAGCGTCTGGCGCGCCGACTGCGCCGGGCGATCCCCGCCGCCGCGAGCAGTGTCAGTGCCGCTGCGAGGGCCGTGAGCAGGACGGCGCCGGCTCCCGAGGGACCTACGAACGAGAGGAACACGATCGCTTCGATGGTCCCGGCGACGAGGCTCGCGCCCTGGACGAAGACCAATAACCGAATGACACCGATGAGATCGAGCGGGTCCCTGGAGCGGGTGGGGGTATCCATGCACTCCATGGTCGCGAGCCCGGATGAGCGGGGGATGTACGACGAGTGAGCGTTCGGTGAGACCCTCGGTTACTGGCCCAGTCCGCGATACGTGGACTCATCCCGGCGTGCGACGCGCGTGACCACGACCGTTCGAGCGTCACGGCGGACTTGGTAGATCACGCGCCACGGCGTCCCATCGATACGGATGCGGATCCGCCACAGGTCCTTGCTGCCGGCGACCCTGCCACTCACGGATGGCTTCGGATCTTCCGCAAGCGACATGATCACGCCACGCATCGCCACGAATGCGGGTCCGCGCAGCCGATCCAGTTGCCGCTGGGCCGCGGGTGTCAGGCTCACCCGATAACCATCCACCGGGGCTCAGTCAGGGTCGTACGAGACGTGGCCCTCGGCGACCATCCGGGCAAAGTAGGCGTCCGCGTCCACACCACCGGCCACCTCGTACTCCGCGAGGGCCTGCGCCGAAGCCGACCGGTCTTCGGCATCCTCCTGGGCATCCAGCCACGCTCGTAGCGCTTCCTCGACGATGTCGCGCACCTGACGTCCCGATGCTGCCGCCCGCAACTTCACCCGTCGATAGATCTCATCGTCCTGAAACGCGATCGTCACCTTCATTCCCGTATCGTACCATCCAGATGTCTGGATGGCCAGATGTCTGGAACGCCAGATGTCTGGCTGTCTGGAGTCAGGCTCCGGGATCAGCCAGGCAGACGCTGACGATGGCGCCGCCTGCCTCACCGTTCGCGGCCGTGATCGATCCACCATGGGCATCCACGATGGACCGCGCGATGGCCAGGCCCAGCCCAGCACCCGGACCGGACCTCGACCGGTCAGCGCGCCAGAATCGGTCGAAGGCGCGTGTCTCACCCCCGGCCGCGAACCCGGGTCCTTGGTCCGACACCCTCAGCCAGGCACGTAATCGATCAGGCGCGTCCAGATGACCAGTCGTGATGGAGACGGCCCCGGCGCCATGATGCAGCGCGTTGTCCACCAGGATCCAGATGAGGCGCGTCAGCGCATCGGGGTCGCCAGCCACGACCAGGGGGCCGGAGCGGACCACGGTCACGGGTCGGTCGGGCGTGGTCGCCTTGCGCGCGACGTCCGAGGCGACGACGGCCAGGTCGACCGGTCGCCACTCCGTGATCGGACGCTGCCCAGCATCGGTGCGGGCGAGGAGCAACAGGTCATCCAGCAGTCGCGACATCCGGGCGGCTTCATCCGCGATGTCTGCCACGGCCGCCTGGCGCTCCGCCGGGTCCGCCTCGGGATGCGCCCGCAGCGTGTCGGCGTTGGTGCGGATGGTGGTCAGTGGCGTGCGCAGCTCATGGGACGCGTCCGCGACCATCCGCCGTTGCAGGGCAAGGCTCTCGCCCAACTCGTGCTGCGAGCCCGCCAGCCGGTCGAGCATGCCGTTGAAGCTGCGGGTCAGCGTACCGACCTCGTCGCGGCTAGTGGCGGCCGGCAGTCGCTGCGTCAGGTCCCCGGTCCGGGCGATGGAGTCAGACGTCAGGGACAGCGTCCGCAGCGGACGAAGTGCCCGTCCCACGACCAGCCAGCTGACCAGTCCCACGGCCACGATGGCCACCAGGCCGGCGACGATCAGGAACCCATTGAGCGACCTCACCTGCTCGTCGAGGGCCAGCATCGATTGGGCGGCGACGACCGTGCCCACGCTCTCGGCATGTGCCCACGGCTGGGCGACGACGCGCACTGCCACGTCATCGCCCAGGTGCACGGTCGCCACCGAACGGCCCAGGTCGGCGGCCTCGACCAGGACGCTGGCCGGGATCCTGATGGGTGCCCCGTCCACGAGAGCACCGCTCCACGTCGTCGCGCCCGTGGCATCGAGCACGATCAGGAACGCCTCGATGTCCTGGGCAGGATCTGCGGGGATGAGCGGCTCTCGACCCGCGAGCGCTGCCGGCCCGCCCGAATCGATGACCTGGGCCAGTGCGTCCGCCATGCGGCCCAGTGCCAGGTCCTGGTCCTCCGCGATGCCACCCCGGGCGAGCGTCGACAGCACGACACCGAACAGGAGCATCCCCGCCGTCGCGACCGCGATGGCGTACAGCGTCAGGCGGACCCGGATGCGCATCCCGTCAGCTCTCACGCAGCACGTAGCCGATGCCCCGGACGGTCTGGATGAGGCGCGGCTCACCAGCGGCCTCGAGCCGCGTCCGGAGGTAGCCGACGTACACGTCGACCACGTTCGAGGCGGTCTCGGGATCGAGACCCCAGACCACCTCCAGCAGCCGGTCGCGTTCCAGCACGATGCGCGGCTGACGCAGGAACCGCTCCAGCAGGTCGAACTGGAGCTGAGTGAGCTCGACGAGCCGCTGGCCGCGACGAACCTCGCGACCGGCAGTGTCCATGATCACGTCCGCGAACCGCAGCTGCTCCTGACTGTCGGGGTCATGGCGTCGCAGCAGTGCCCGCACACGGGCGAGCAACTCGTCCAGGGCGAAGGGCTTGACGAGGTAGTCGTCGGCACCCGAGTCGAGTCCTTCGACACGGGCCGCGATGGCATCCATGGCCGTCAGCATCAGGATGGGCACCGCCGACGCGGCACGCAGCCGGCGGCAGACCTCCAGGCCGTCCATGCCTGGCATCATCCGGTCCAGCACCACCACATCCGGTAGCTGCTCCTTGGCTGCGCGGAGCGCCTCCGGACCATCGGCGGCGAGCTGCACGGCATGGCCGTCGAAGGCGAGCGCGCGCCGAAGGGACGCGGCCAGCCGCGGGTCGTCGTCCACCACCAGGATGCGGGCACGCGTGGGCACCACGACATCATCGCAGCGTCACATGAGTGGATGGTGAGCGATGTGGCCCGCCCCGGGACCGCCAGCCGTGGCACACTCTGCCATGGAAACGATGCCAGCCCGGCCCGGCTGGCACGAGCCATCGATCAGGAGGACGAGTGGCGCTCGTCAACGGCTTCTTCCACGGCGGCATCGCCGTCAGCGACATGGATCGGTCGCTCGCGTTCTACCGCGACGCACTGGGCCTCGAGACCCACTTCGACGTCACGCTGGATGCGGTCGACTACGTGCGTGCGGTGATGGGCATCGAGATGCGCGACTGTCGCCTGGTGTACCTCCGTGTCCCTGGCAGCGAGGGCATCTTCGTGGAGCTGCTGGAGTACCACGGCACGGACGCACGACCGACCCCCGCCCCACGCGCGTGGGACCCCGGCACCGGGCACCTGTGTCTCCATGTGGATGATGCCCAAGCCCTCCTGGAGCAGGTCGTCGCGGCCGGATTCCGTGCTCGCTCAGCGCGTGCGGTGGAGATCCCGGTCGGTCCCAACACGGGCGGCTTCGCGGCGTATGTCCTCGACCCGGACGGATATCACATCGAGTTGTTCCAGCGTCCCTTGTCCAGCGCCCTCGTCCAGCGTCCCCATACCCAGTCAGCCACAGGGAGCTCTTGACCGTGCCCACACTCTCCGGCCTGCCGCTGCTGCCCATCCAGTCCATCGGCTCCTCTGGCGTGCCGTCCTGGGTCTGGCTCGTCCGCGACGCCGTCACCGAGGGCAAGTTGGGCCCCTCGGACATCGATGAGTCGCTCAAGGACGCTGCCGAGCTGGCGCTCCTGGACATGATCGAGGCCGGCTACGACGTCGTCTCGGATGGCGAGATGCTGCGTGCCGACTTCACGCGCAACTTCCACGGCCGGATCGACGGCCTCGAGCCCATCGACTACGAGCGACGCCTGGGCTATCCCGGCCCCGACCAGCTGGACGCCTTCTCGGCCGTGCGCGCCGTGACCGTGCCGGGCGGCTACGGCCTCGTGGCGGAGGTGGAGCACCTGCTGGCACGCACCAGGCTGCCGTTCGTGACCGCGCTCCAGGGCCCCGTGACGCAGGCGTTTCGCATCGACCCCTCCCCCGCATACCCTGACAAGGGCAAGCTGGCATGGGCGCTGGTGCCGTTCATCAACGCCGAGCTCAGGGCGGCCGTCGCCGCCGGCGCGACGCTCATCCAGCTCGATGAGCCCGCGTTCTGGATCATGCCCGGCGGGCTGCCGGAGATGGTCGACATCACCAATGCCTGTCTCGAGGGCGTGGACGCGATGACCTCGCTCCATCTCTGCTTCGGCAACTTCCGAGGTCGACCCGCCACGTCGTACCGATCGTACGCCGCGTTCGGCGAGTTCTTCGGTGGCCTGCAGCTGGATGCACTGAGCCTGGAGTACGCCAATCGGTCGATGTGGGAGACCGAGCTGTGGGCCGAGCACGGCGGCGACAAGGTGCTCGTGGCGGGCATCATCGACGTCAAGGCGCGCGACCTGGAAACACCCGAGATCGTGGCCTCCCGGATCCGAAAGCTGCTGGAGTCGGTGGCACCCGACAAGCTGTGGTTGTCCGCAGACTGCGGCTACAGCCAGACGGCACGCGGCCTGTCCGTGGACAAGATGCGATCGCTGGTCGCGGGTGCGCGCATCGTGCGCGAGGAGCTGGGCGCCGGCTGATCGCCGGCAGCGCCGGCGACCGCAGTCATCGCCCGACTCGCGCGTGCTCCTGCACACCTGACCTGCCGTTCGGCAGGTCCGGACGCTCCAAGTGGCCCTTTCGACGAGGCTGGATCCCGGGTAAGTTCGTGATGACCGATCTCGCGAGGTGGCATCGCCTCTCGACCGGCGGGCACAGAGTGGAACGTGAGCAGCACGGCGCGTCGAACACATGGCGGAGTCACAGCGCTCCTGATGGTGGCAGTTGTGTCGGTGTCCGCCGCGTGCACAGGCGGTGGTGTGCGAACCCGGGAACCGGCCACGGCTTCGATGGTCCCGGTGACTGGCACGCCCGCGCCGACCTCCGTCCCGGTGAGTTCCCACTCGGCGAACCCCCAGCGTCCTGGGCCGACGCCCGTCATCGACGCGGGTCAGACCGCGCCGGCCCTCAACGGGCTGGTGACCGCTGACGGGACCTTCGACCTCCATGCACTACAGGGACAACCGAGTCTGGTGTTCTTTGGCTACACCCATTGCCCGGACGTGTGCCCGGCCACGGTCGGCGAACTCGTCCTGCTGGTCGGCCAGCGCCCGGATGTCCACGTGGTGTTCGTGACGGTCGACCCCGAGCGTGACACCCCGGAGTTCCTGCGCGAGTGGACGAAGTTCCTGCCGGCGAGCTTCATCGGTGTGAGCGGATCACCGATGGCCATCAAGAACGCCGCTGATGGATACGGCGCCAGCTACGCGCGTGTCGACAGCGGATCTGCGGCTGGCTATTCCATGTCGCACACGGCATTCGTCTACCTCATCGACGCGGAGGGCCGACTCCGACTCCACTTCCCATTCGGTACCGGCTGGGAGGCGATGCTCCAGACCCTCGACACCGTGGCGCCACTGGCGCAGGAGGTCACACAGTGAACCGTTCGATTTGCCGATCCACCTGGTCGCTTACAGCGACCAGCTTCGCAGTGGCGCTCGTGGTGGGCACCGCCGCCGTCACGCTCGCCCAATCGCCGCCGGCTCCGGCCACGTCAGCCGTGCCCGGATCCGCCGTACCGGTGACGCTGTCCGTCGAGCATGCCTGGGCCCGCGTGTCGCCCATGGTCGACCGCGCCGGTGCTGGCTACATGGTGATCCGGAACAGCGGCCCCGCCGACGACGCCCTGGTCGGTGGAAGCACGACTGTCGCGGCGATCGTGGAACTGCACGAGACCGTCCCGGCGGCCAGTGGCGGCATGATGATGATGCAGCCGGTGGTGTCCATCCCGGTACCGGCCGGCAGCATGGCGGAGCTCAAACCCGGCGGCTACCACATGATGCTCATCGGCCTGCTTGCTCCCTTGGTGGAGGGCACGTCGTTCGAGGTGACCCTGACGTTCCAGGGCGGTGCCACCCTGACCGTGCCGGTGGAGGTTCGCTCGACCGCACCCGAGGGGTCGCCAGCGCCGATGGGTTCGGCCATGCCGATGGGTTCGGCCATGCCGATGGCGTCAGCGGTGCCGTGATGATGCGGCACGCGGCGATGGTGGCGGCGCTGGTTATCGCCACGGTCGGCGCGCCCAAGGATGTGCCCTCCCGGGCCCCGACGTCGCTGCCGGGGCCAAGTCCTGTACCCGAGACGCTGGTGCCGATGGTCGTCTCCAGCCAGCTGTGGGTGGGTGACAACGACCTGATCCTGGACCTGCTCCACGCTGACGGAGGGCGGATCGATGACGCAGGGCTGACCGGGGTTGCCATGCTGACCAGCCCCGACGGTGTGGTCGGCGACCGACTGGATCTGCAGGCCATCCGGCTCGCGTCACTGGGTCGGACCTTGTACCGCACCCCTGTGACACTCGATGCCACGGGCTCGTGGAGCGTGACCGTGACCGCAACGTCGATCGATGGCGCAGTGCTCGAGGGCGAGGCTCGGTTCGAGGTGCTGCCGGACGACGGCACACCGGCCCTCGGTCGACCAGTGGTTCCCATCGATACCCCGACGCTCGAAAGCTCGGGGTTCGACCTGGCAAGCATCACCACGGACCGGGAGCCGTTGCCATCGCTGTACTGGTCATCTGTCAGCGACGCGCTCCGGGACCGACGGCCCTTCATGTTCGTGATCGATACGGTTCGCCTGGGCGTGAACGATGCCTGTGGCTCCGCGATCGGTGAGGCTCGCCAAATGCCTGGCGCGTTTCCCGGATTGTTGGCGATCCACGCAGAGCCCTTCGTGACCGGTCCGGGCGATGCGGTCCTGGTGCGCGATCCGGTCGACGAGCCTGCCCGCATCGCGCCCTGGGCCACGGCATGGGGCGTGACCGGCCCGCCCTGGCTGTTCGTGGTCGACGCCGACGGCATCCTCCAGGCGAAGTTCCACGGGGTCTTCGGCACCGATGAGCTGCTGTCGGCGCTCCGAAAGGTCGCTCCCTACTCGCCCGGCAAGCACTAGCCGGCGAGGAGCAACCGGACCTGGCGGCGTGCGTGGTGACTACCCCCGGTCATACGCGTCCCGGAGGGGTGCAACGATCTCACTTGCTGCGAGGTCGACCATCTCGGGACCCTGACGCCCATCGAGGTACAGGATGAGGTGCTGGACGCCCGCGGCCACGAACGCCTCCGCCCGCCGACGCGCATCCGGGAGCTGGGCCCGGTCGACGCGCATCTGGGCCGAGATCTCGATCTCCGCCATGTCTCGACCGACCGTGTCGGCGTGCTGCCTGAGCACATTCAGCTTGCGACTGAACTCGTCGAAGCCGTCGGCACCGCTGAAGTTCCAGCCGTCGGCCAGTTCGGCGACCATTCGCAGCCCCACCCGTTCGCCCTGGACCCCCAGCCAGATCGGCATCCGGGCACCCTGCATCGGCGGTGGGTCATTGCGGGCATGCGTCAGTCGGTATGGCGGCGCATCCAGGCTCACGCCGCCGGCCTCCGACGAGTCGGACCCGTCGTCGGGCCAGAGCGCGGCCTCGGGCCTGAGCAGCTCCCGGATGACCAGGATCGCGGCACGCAGGTCGCGCAAGCGCTGGCCGACGGGGTCGAGTGGGATGCCGAACGCCGTGGTCTCCGGGACATGCCAGCCGGCACCGAGACCGAGCACGAAGTTGCCGCCACTGATGTGATGGATGGTCACGGCAGACTTGGCCACGAGGGTCGGGTGGCGATAGGGGTTCGCGAGCACGAGGTGACCGACCTGGTGGCCGGGCACGAGCGGCGCCAGCGCGGCGAGCGCGGTCATGCCCTCGAAACACGATCCATCCCCATCGACCGGGTAGAAGTGATCGAATAACCACGCGGAATCGAACACGCCCAGCTCGCCCGCGTGCTGCCAGATGACGCGCAGTTGGTCCCAGGTGACGCGGGTCGGTGAGGTCTTGAAGCCGATGCGCAGGGGTCGTGCCATCGCGCGATGCTACCCGGGAACGGTGCCCGAGCGCTGTGAGCCGTATCGCGTCAGCGCCGCCGAGCC
>JBBQNA010000132.1:0-9790 GCA_038329515.1 Candidatus Limnocylindrales bacterium
AGCGTCGGCTCAGGCGTCGGGGCCAGCGTCGGCTCAGGCGTCGGGGCCAGGGTCGGCTCAGGCGTCGGGGCCAGGGTCGGCTCAGGCGTCGGGGCCAGCGTCGGCTCAGGCGTCGGGGCCAGCGTCGGCTCAGGCGTCGGGGCCACCGTCGGCTCAGGCGTCGGGGCGACGGTCGGCTCCGGGGTCGGGGCGACGGTCGGCTCCGGGGTCGGGGCCTCAGTGGGCTCGGCCGTCGGTGATGCCACCGCGGGCTGGCTGGCCACTGCAGTGGTCGGCGCGACCGTTGGGGTCACGGTAGCCGCGGCACTCGCAGCGACGGTCGGCGCAGGCGTTGCCGGCTTGGGCGTCGGTGCGGTGCTGGCACATGCGGAGATCACGAGCGTGACCCCCAGCAGGGCCGCGGTCGGGAGCGCAAAGCGGCTCCGTCGGATCATCGGGTCCTCCCAGTATCTGGCTTGTCGCGCGGCGCCGTCTTTCCTCCCACGACACGTGGCGCCGGCACACTGGGTTCTACCACGCTTGAGCGCGCGAGGCAACAACGGGCACGTGACAACCTGGTCGCGAGGAGCTCCGAGAGGCACAGATGAGCCGATCCCGGCTCGCACGCGCGACCCGGGCGGGTGCCGGCTACTTGCGGCGGCGGGGCTTGAAGGTGGTCATCTGGCGCGGTCCATCGGACGACCTGGCCGCAGTCTCGCGGCTGACGATCTCCCCAGCGCCCCACGCGACCAGGATGGTGCCGATGACGCCCAGCCACATGCCAAGGACATCTGTCACGGGCGTCAACTTCAGCGTCTGCGAGGAGAACAGCTGGATCATCTGGACCACCGTGCCCAGGACCATGAGGCCTGCCACGATCACGAAGCTGACCCATCGGTCCAGGCTGGATCGACCATTCGGGCTGGCGTAGGGCAGCAGCAACAGGGCCAGCAGGGCCACCGCGGCGATGAACATCAGGATGCCCGCGCCGCCGTCGAGGGCCTTCTCGGTCTGTACCGGCAGGCCGATCTCGCCACCCGCGAACGTCCAGGGCAGGAAGGCACCGATGACCCCCATCAGCGCGCCGATGGCGATGAGCAGTCGACCCGCACCCAGTCCGCGTCTCACGGCTCGCTATAGACCTCCGGCTTGAGCACGCCGATGAAGGGCAGGTTGCGATACGCCTCGCCGTAGTCCAGTCCGTAGCCGATCACGAAGCGGTCAGGGATGGAGAAACCGCGGTAGTCGATGTCGATATCCACCAGTCGACGGGCGGGCTTGTCCAGCAAGGCGCAGATCTTCAGGCTACCCGGGTTCTTGCCGCGCAGGTAGCGCATCAGGTAGTTGAGGGTGAGGCCGGTATCGATGATGTCTTCCACGATGACCACGTCCTTGCCCTCGATGGACGCCGAGAGGTCCTTGAGGATGCGCACCAGGCCGGAGGTCTCGGTCACCGCGCCACCGTACGAGGAGACCTCCATGAGGTCGATGGTCAGCGGGATGGAGATGGCACGCATCAGGTCGGCCATGAATGGCAGGGAACCCTTGAGCACGCTCACGAGCGTCAGTGGTCGACCTGCATAGTCGGCCGTCAGCTGGGCGCCCAGCTCCGCCACCTTTGCCCGGATCTGGTCCTCGGAGACAAGGACCTCCGCGATGTCATCGACCAGGTTGGGGGTGCGCATGACTTCGGGAATGCCTCCGGGTCAGGGATCGAGGTCGGTATCGGACGCGGTCGCTGCCGGTTCGGATCGTGCCACGTCTGATGATGATGCGCCCACGCGACCCATGTCCGTGTCCGGCATCACCTGGCCGTCGATGCCGATGAACGACTCGGCCACGTCCAGCCGCCCGTACTTGAGCATCAGCGCCCGGAAGTCACGAGCGTAGAGCAACTTCAGGCGGATCATGGGGTAGAGCTCCCGCATCCGGCGCAGCTTGCGATTCTTCTTGCGCACCAGGCTCTGGCGCAGCGTCGTGAGCTCCAGCCATAGGTCCATCTCCGGCAGGTCGAAGTCGGGCGAGAAGCTCTCGACGACCTGTCCGTCCAGGTTCCAGAGCACCGGGAACGTCCGCGGCTCGTACTGCCAGCGCACCTGGTAGAAGTCGAGGATGCGCGCGAGCTCGGCCTCGCTGGCATGGGCGAAACGAGGTCCTGCCTGGGCCCGGGCCCGACGCCGTTCATTGCGGTTCGCGATACGCGTCGCAGTATCGGTAGCGGTCGTCCGGGGTGGCGTCAGCAGCATCGGGTCGGCCGGGCCTGCATCCACCATCGCGCTCACGCGGAGGGGCCGCAGTCCAGCCGAGCCAGGAGTGCGGAGGTGTCGCCCTGGAATCTTGCCAGCACCAGATGCATGTCCAGCACATCGTCCGCGGTCACGGGTGGTCGCGATGACCTCTGCTCTGGATCGGCAACGATCTGGATCAGGTCACCTGCATCGGCCTGGGGAATGTCGTCCTCGTCCAACTCGACGGTCACGATGGCCACTGCCTGCGAGGCGCAGTGGGCGCACGCGAGATCCACGAAGAACAGCCCGTCCCGCTCCGCCAGGAGACGGATGTGCCCTCGCTCGTACGGCGCGCCGCAGGCGGCACACTCGAACGAGGTCAACTGGGTCCGCAGCCAGTCGGCGCCATCCATGGCTCGCAAGTCTACCGATGGTCCGCGTCGGCTGCCGTGGGCTCCGGGGCTATGCTTGGCGCCATGGCGCACCAGCACGAACCAGGCGCAGCCCGCAAGGGCCCCGCGACTCCCCGAGGCTATGCAAAGGACCGGGCCCAGGTGCTGCGGCGTCTGGCGCGCATGGAAGGCCAGGTCCGGGGCATCGCGCGCATGGTGGAGCGTGACGACTACTGCATCGACATCCTCCAGCAGACGACCGCGCTGCGGGCCGCTGTGGACGCCGTCAGCCTGTTGCTGATGGAGGACCACGTGGCCGGCTGCCTCCAGACCGCGGTCAAGACGGGGGATGCTGCCGCGTACACCGAAGAGGTCATGGAGGTCGTGCGGCGGAGCATGGGCCGGCCGGCCCGGTCTGCCCGGACACCGACGGAGACACCTGCACCGACGGAGTAGGTTCGCGCCGGGCGAGGGCCTCGGGTTGCCGCAGAGCGCACTTGGTTATCCACGATTCGCCACTACCGGCTGCACTCGTGGATAACATCCATCGACGGCGAGCCCGCGACCACCGAGACTGCGCAGCCTGCACCCCCGGGGTCCGATGCGATCCTGGTCACGACCAAGTATGGGTACTGCCATCCGCCTCGGGACGCTGGGAGACCAGGGTCGACAGACCGACGGGGGGCACAAGACCGAACCGTCGGTGGTGCGATCGATCCTGCGTCGGGAGTGGCGACTCCCACGGTCCTGTCCGCGACGACGACCGCGGGCGTGAGCCGTTCGTCGCTCCCGACGCGTACCCTCCCCAGGTGACTGAGCCACTCCCTGAACCCGACCATGCGTCAGACGCGACCCCGACAGCCGAGCCGGTGGCATCGGAACGGGCGCCCCTGCCAACCGACGCCGCCACGCTGCCGGAGTTGGACCCGACATACGCCGACACTCTCCGGGATGGCCTCGTGGCGTTGGGCCTGACGCTGGACGCGGGGATCGCGCGTGCCATCGACGCGCATGCGCGGCTGCTGATGGCCTGGAACGAGCACATCAACCTGACCGCGATCCGCACGCCGGAGGCGGTGGCGCGGCTGCACGTCCTGGATTCCCTGAGCGCGGTGCCGGTGCTCCGTGGTCGGGTTTCGGACGCGGCCGCGATCATGGACCTGGGCAGCGGTGGCGGCTACCCCGGCATCCCCCTCGCACTGGCACTCCCCGCGGCACGCCTGACGCTCGTGGACTCGGTGGCCAAGAAGGCCCGCTTCCTCCAGGTCGCGGCGGATGCGGTCACAATGGCCAGGAACGACGAGCCGGACAGGCTCGTGGTCGACGTCCAGGCGATACGCGCCGAGCAGCTTGCCGCGGACGAGCGGCGCGAGTCCTGGGACGTGGTCACCGTGCGCGCCGTTGGCACCCTCGCCGAGGTGGCCGAGCTGGGCATGCCACTGCTCCGCAGAGGGGGCCTGCTGGCCTGCTGGAAGCGGGTCGGTGGGTCGACCGGGACGGACCCGGGCGCGCCGCCAGGCCTGGACCAGGAACTGCGGGACGCTCGCGCCCTCATCGCCGATCTGGGTGGTGATACGCCGGAGGTCGTGGCCGTCGAGTCTGCCGGCCTGCAGGGACATCGGCTGGTGCTGGTCCACAAGCTGCGCCCGACACCGCGCCGATTCCCGCGCCTGCCGGCGGAGCGACGACGCCGCCTGCTACGCTGACCCTGCATGCGGGTCGCGATCCTGACGGATATCCACGCCAATCTGCCTGCCCTCGAAGCCGTCCTGGACGCCTGCACCCCGTATGACGCGGTGTGGGTCATGGGTGACATCGTGGGCTACGGCCCATACCCCGACGACGTCGTCGCCCGGCTCCGCAAGGAGCACGCGGTGGCGGTGCGCGGCAACCACGACGCCGCCGTTCTGGGTGACCTGGATACGAGCGTGTTCAACGAGGACGCGCGACTGGCCGTGGAGTGGACCGCGGACCGCATCGGGACGTCGTCGCGGCACTGGCTGGAGGGTCTGCCAGAGACGCGCGTCGTGGACGATTTCACACTGGCCCATGGCAGTCCCAGGGACCCGCTCTGGGAGTACCTCACGACGGTCCCACTCGCTCGCCGCAACTTCGCCCACTTCGAGACGCGGCACGCCATCATCGGCCACACTCACGTTCCCCGGGTCTTCCGCGACGACGGTGGCCACATCGAGGTCATCGCGCCCGGGGAAGGGTCGCGCATCGTGCTCGACGAGCGGCGCTGCATCCTGAACCCTGGCGGTGTGGGCCAGCCGCGTGACGGGGACCCACGGGCATGCGCCATGGTCCTCGACACGAACGCTTCCAGCGTGGAGTGGCTGCGCGTGCCGTATCCCATCGAGAAGGTCCAGTCGCGCATGCGACGGGCCGGCCTGCCGCCCCGACTCGTGGAGCGCCTCGCCTACGGGCTCTGAACGAGCGCGCCGGGTGTATCCTCTCTGGCCGTGCCCGACTCCTCAGTTCAACCTGCCTATCGTCGCGCCGTGCTTGGCCTCAACGGCAGCACTGCCGACCGCCTCGTCATCAAGCTGGCCATCCAGCTCGCGGCCCGCGACACGGAACTCGTGGCGCTGCACGTGGTGGAGGTCGATTGGCGCCATGACCTGGACGACGAGATCCCCGGCAGCCGTGAGCTCGCGTCGGCCGTGCTGGACATGGCAGAGGGCGCAGCAGAACGAGCCAAGGTGCAGATGCGCACCGAGCTCCTCCAGGCGCGGGATGTCGGTGCAGCGCTCGTGGACGAGGCCGTCGCGATCGACGCCGACGTGATGCTCCTCGGCCTGCCGTATCGAACGCGGCTGGGTGGCGACTTCGCCATCGGCCGGACCATCCCATATGTCTTCCAGAACGCCCCCTGCCGGGTCCTCGTGGTACGCGAGGCCGTCGATGAAGCAGGGGCGCGCCAACGGATCCAGGAAGGATCGAGATAGCGATGCGCACCATCATCGTGGGCTGCGGCCGCGTCGGGGCCGGACTGGCCGGCATGCTCGCCGCTGCGGGAGACGAGGTCACGGTCATCGACCTGCGGACCGACTCCTTCGACAAGCTGCCTGAGGGGTTCCGGGGGAACGCCGTGCGTGGCGACGGCACGGACGAGGACGTCCTGCGTCGGTTGGGCGCAGAGGGCGCCGACCGGTTCTTCGCCCTGACCGAAGGCGACAATCGCAACATCCTGGCGGCACAGATGGCGGCCGAGACCTTCTCGGTCCCGAACATCGTGGCCAAGGTCAACGATCCAGTGCGAGCCACGGCCTATGCGTCCCTGGGTATCGCCACGGTCTGCCGCACCAGCATGATGGTCGAGTCGCTGGGCGCGTACGTGGGACTGCCGACCGACGGGGGCGCCATGCGCGTCCTGCCCAGGACGGGACACCACGCGGGTCCCCACTCGTCGTCGACCGGTAGCACTGTCACGACCAGCACTGTCACGACTGCCGCGTCCGGCGGCACCCGGTCGGAGGACCAGCACTGATGTACGTCATCGTCGTAGGCGGGGGCAAGGTCGGCTACTACCTGACCAAGGAGCTGCTGGCGGCTGGCCACGAGCTGGTGCTGTTGGAGAAGGACCGCGAGCGCGCCAAGCAGATCGCGGACGAGGTCGGCTCGATCGTGCTGGCGCGTGATGGCTGCGAAGGCCAGCACCTTGCGGAGGCGGGCGCCAATCGCGCCGCCATCGTGGCCGCCGTGACCGGCGACGACGAGGACAACCTGGTGGTATGCCAGATGGCCAAGCATCACTTCGACGTGCCGCGGACCATCGCGCGTGTCAACAATCCGCGCAACGAGGCGCTGTTCCGGCACCTCGGCGTGGACGAGATCATCAGCCCCACGCGCATGGCGCTCGCGGCCATCGAGCAGGACATCCCGGTCCACGAGCTGCTCCACCTGGCACAGCTCGAGGGCGGTGAGCTGGAGCTGCTGGAGGCTCAGATCGGGGAGGAGTCGCCGGCCATCGGCCGCAAGACCACGGACATCATCCTGCCGGACGGCTGTTCGCTGTTCGTGCTCATCCGGG
Organism: Candidatus Limnocylindrales bacterium; assembly: GCA_038329515.1. GTDB lineage: Bacteria > Chloroflexota > Limnocylindria > Limnocylindrales > CSP1-4 > JAFMJV01. Next base: position 6,636 of record JBBQNA010000132.1, read on the forward strand.
GCGAACAGGCACAGCCCATCAAGCCCGAAACCGTGTTCCAGTCGGGCGACAAGGTGCTGGCGATCTCGCGGACCGAATGCGAGATGGACCTGCATCGCCAGCTGATCGGGACGACCTCGCTCAGTTGATCACGTAGCCCAGGCGGCCCGACTGCGGGCGTGCCGGGCATTTTCGCCGGCCGTGCCGGCCGTGCCCCGGCGACCGTCCTGAGTCCGCTCGGAGCATCAGGTCAGCTCGTGTGCCTTTGGGGCGTGCCGGGCGTTGTTGGGCGTGCCGGGCGTTGATCGATCACCCCACGATCCAACCGACGGAGCAACGGACAGGTGCGTCCTGATGTGGCTCTGGATGCGGCACCTGGAGTGCTCCGGCCGTGGTCCTGATGCTCGCGGGATGCCGTCCGCCGGAGGAGCGGTCGGGTCAGGCCCTCGGGCAGTCCTCCCTGCCGCTTCCTCCGTCCGTTCGCATCCCAGATGATCCGCTCGCCCGGGAGCCCTGGTGCGGCGGGCATTTCGTCTGGCCGGGCCCGCTGGGCGCTGGAACGTCGATGCGCCGAGCGGACTCACACAGGAGACCACCTGTGCTGGCTGGACGGCGGATGCCGTGGTGATGACCAGCCAGCCCAGAAAGGACAGAATGACAGGTATCTGTGCGGTGCTCCGTTGCAACAAGACACTTGACAATGGTGTTGGTAGGGTTGTAGCCTTACGGACATCAACTCCACGCCGCTGGCGGACCAACGCCCCAAGCGATCGACAAGTGGATGTTCCCTCTTACCCCGCGAAGCCGGCGCCGACTGGCGCCGGCCGCGCAAGTCTAGTCAAAGGAGGCTTCCGATGATGGTTCGACGACCGTCGACATTCGGTGAGCTCATCTCGCTCCGTCGGACGATGGACCGAGTATTGGATGACCCGATCTTCCAGATGCCCGTGGCTCGCCAGACGCGGCGCATGCCCCTGGATGTCTTCGATACCCCGGATGCGCTCGTCCTGGAGGCGGCGCTGCCCGGAGTGGCACCAGCCGACATCGAGGTCTCGGTCATGGGTGATGTGTTGACGCTGATCGCCGGCACGGATGCCAGCGAGGCTGTGGTTCGCGGCGGCTACCAGGTGCGTGAGATGCGCCGTGGTCGCATGACTCGGTCGGTGACCCTGCCGCGCGATCTGCGTACGGATGAGGCCAGCGCCTCGTTCGAGAATGGCCTGCTCCGGCTCTCCATCCCCAAGGCGACGCCTGTCGAGCGCCGATGGATCGCAATCAGCGTGCCCGACCAGGCCGCCCAGTCGACCTCGGCCACCGAGGCGACACCTGTGACCGAGGCGACTCCTGCCACGGGCGCAACCCCGTCCGACGAGGCCGCAACCCCGTCCTCCACGGACGCCTGACCGGCACCATGGAGCGCGAGCGGGACGAGTCGGCCCAGCCTCGACAGGATCCGAGCCGCCCGGTCTATGTCATCAGCGTGGCTGCGGAGCTCGTGCGGGTCCATCCCCGCACCCTCCGCATCTACGAGGACGAGGGTCTCGTCTGCCCCGCCCGCACCACCACCAATATCCGGCGCTACTCCGAGAATGACATCCGGCGGATCACGTGGATCCGGCATCTGACCCAGAACCTGGGCGTCAACCTCGCTGGCATTCGCATCCTGTTCGAGCTCGAAGAGCGGCTCGGCATGCGCATCTTGGAACAGCTCTATAGCGAACGCCACAGCGTGGGCCGGTCGACCGATGTCGAAGTCGAACCGGACGTCCCGACCGACGAGCCCGAAGGGTCCATCGGTCAGGCGGACCCGCAGCACACCCGCTGACGCGGGACCGCCACGCACCGATAGACTCCTGAGGAGAACCGATGGCCAGCCGAACGAGCAAGCCACAGACCAAGACACCAGATCCTGAGCCGCAGGAAGCCGATCCGGGCCCGTTCCGGACCCTGCCGCTCGTCGCGTTGCGCGAGACCGTCATCTTCCCGGAGATGATCGTGCCCCTCCAGGTCGGTCGCGAGAAGTCCGTCCACGCCCTCAACAAGGCGGTCGCGGACGGCACCCCCATCGCGCTCGTGACGCAGCGTCAGGCTGACCGCGAGGACATCACCGACCCGGCCGAGCTGTACCAGATCGGCACCCTGGCCAAGATCGCCCAGGTCGCGCAGCTCCAGGACGGCACCGTGCGTGCCATCGTCCAAGGCCAGCAGCGGCTTCGACTCCTTGGCTTCGAGGGCGTCGAGCCCTCCATCATGGCGCGCGTCGAGATCCTGCCCGACCAGAGCCCCCAGGGCGTCGAGGTCCAGGCGCTGGTGCGCAGCGTCCAGGCCCAGATCGAGCAGTACGTCCAGTCCGGTGCGCCCGTGCCGCCGGAGGCCGCCGTTGCCGCCCGCAACATCACCGAGCCCGGCCTGCTCGCGGACATGGTGGCCTACAGCCCCGACATGTCCACCGAGCAGCGCCAGGAGATGCTCGAGACCATCGACGTCATCGAGCGCCTGAAGCTGGTGTCCACATTCCTGGCGCGCCAGATCGAGATCCTGGAACTCAAGGGCAAGATCCAGTCCGAAGTCAAGTCGGAGATGGACAAGACACAGCGGGAGTACATCCTGCGCGAGCAGCTGAAGGCCATCCAGCGCGAGCTGGGCGAGGACGACCCGCAGCAGGCCGAGATCAATGAGCTGCGCGAGAAGGTCGAGGCCGCCGGCATGCCGGAGGAGGTCAAGGCCCGCGCCATCAAGGAAGTCGACCGGATGAGCCGGATCCCGTCCGCCTCCCCTGAGGTCGGCGTCATCCGGACATATGTCGACTGGCTCGTGGCCCTCCCCTGGAACGTGACCAGTGACGACCAGCTGGATATCAAGGAAGCGGCGCGCATCCTGGATGAGGACCACTACGGCCTGGAGAAGGTCAAGGAGCGCATCCTCGAGTACCTCGCGGTGCGATCCCTCGCGGACACCGTGCGGAGCCCCATCCTGGCCCTCGTGGGGCCGCCAGGGGTTGGCAAGACCTCGCTGGGCAAGAGTGTCGCCAAGGCCATGGGCCGCAAGTTCGTGCGCATGAGCCTGGGTGGCATCCACGATGAGGCCGAGATCCGGGGCCATCGACGCACATATATCGGCGCCCTGCCCGGCCGGATCGTCCAGAGCATCAAGACCGCGGGCACCAACAACCCGGT
>JBBQNA010000133.1:0-9676 GCA_038329515.1 Candidatus Limnocylindrales bacterium
TATAGGTCGAACGACGACGGTCGGCGGTACTACCGCCTGACGCGTGTGACCGGCCTGCAACCGACCGATCCCCGGTCGGGTGGGCACGATCCATGCGCATCGGGCGATGAGGGCACCTTCTGGGCGCGGGCCGGTGCGAACGTGGCGGGCACATCGACCAGTCGGTGAGCGCGCGGAGTCCCGGTACAACTGAGTGATCTTCATCCTGGTCCTGACGTTGCTGTCGCTGGCAGTCATGGTCGGCGTCCTGCTCCCGCTGGACCAGGCCACGCTGGACGTCCTGATGTTCCACGACGATCTCATCCGTGTCGTGTTCCTGGTCGACTTCACGGTGAACATCACGCGTGCCAAGCCCAAGCGCGCGTACTGGATCGATCGTCGCGGATGGTTGGATCTCATCGGCTCCATCCCCACGCTGGGCGTGTTCCGCATCGCCTCGCTGTTGCGACTTGCCCGGCTGAGCCGTCTGGAACGCGTCAGCCGGATGCTCCGTGGCAACGCTCGTCAGGTGCTCATCGACGACGTGATCCGGAACCGCGGCCAGTACGCGATCTTCATCACGCTGCTCACCATGCTGGTCGTGCTGACGGTGTCCAGCGTGCTCATCCTCCAGTTCGAGTCGCGTTCACCGGACGCCAACATCACCACGTGTGCGGGCGGAGCTCACGGCGCTGCGCGGGATGCTCTCGGATGACCGAGGCGCGAAACCCGGCTGAGCTGGGCGATCGTCATTGGCGTGTCACACGTGCGGCGTAGTCTCCGGCACATGACAGACCAGCGGATCACGTACATCACGGACAAGAGCGACGACGAGTGGCGAGCCGAGCTGACCCCGGAGCAGTACCGGGTGTTGCGCCAAAAGGGCACCGAGCGCCCGTTCAGCGGCCAGCTCTGGGATGAGCATCGCCAGGGGACCTACCGCTGTGCCGGGTGCGGCAGCGACCTGTTCGAATCCACGGCCAAGTTCGAGTCCGGCACTGGTTGGCCCAGCTTCAGCGCTCCTGCCAGCCCGGGCTCGGTCGCCAACCACACCGACCGGACCTTCTTCATGACACGCACCGAGGTCACCTGTGCGACATGCGGTGGGCACCTGGGCCACGTTTTCGATGACGGTCCGGGGCCCACGGGCCTGCGCTACTGCATCAACTCCGCATCACTGGAACTCGAGCCTGTGGAGTGACCGGCGCCTCCTGGGCAAGCACCCGGAGACGTTCCACCGCACGTCGCGCGCCAGGGGCCAGGCGCAGTCGCTTGCCGAGCTCGGCTGCTCTGGCGCTCGCCGGCCCGCCCACCAGATCCAGCACCGCGGTCGCGACCTCCTCCGCACTCGCTGAACGCGCGTCCAGCGTGACGCCGAAACCCGCGCGCGCAAGATCGGCGGCGCCCGCGAACTGATCGGTCGACAGCGGCAGGACCAGCATCGGTAGTCCCGCTCGGAGTGATTCGGTGATCGTGTTGTTCCCACCGTGGGTGACCACGACGTCGCAGCGCTCGAGGACAGCGACCTGGGGCAGGAATGGCCGCACGACCCACCCGGGAGGGATATCTCCCATAGCAGCGGGGTCGGCGGCACCGATAGCCATCACGACATCGACGGGCACGGTGCGCAAGCCGTCGGCGATGACACGGAGCAGGTCCACCCGGGATGACAGGAACGTGCCGAGCGAGACGTACACCCGCGGACGAGTCACCGATGGCGGCAGCGCGGCATCGAGGTCGGCGGGCAACACCTCATTGCGGGCCACCGCGCCCAGGAACGTCGGCGCCGGAGGTAGCACTCGACCCGACCCGGCATGGAGTGCCTCCGGGTAGTTGAACAACGTCGCTGTCCCGGTGGCCGCGAACGCGTCTGTCGGGGGTGTCCCGGTCGGATCCAGCTCACGAAGGACAGTGGCGTAGCCTGCCGCGAACCCTGCACTGACCGATCCGGCCGCGGCCTGCAACTCGACCAGGTCGGCCGGCGCGATCGGGATGGCCGACGGGAAGTAGGGCGGCACGCCGTAGGTCTCGCCCGGGCCGGGGACAGCCGTCGGATGGCCTGTGACGAATCCTGCATATGGGTAGTGCCCGGCGTGCAGGGCAAGCGTCGCCGCGTAGGCCAGCTGGTCGACCAGGATGACGTCGGGTGCTACCGTCTCGACGACCGAACCCACCCGAGCAGCCACCTCCCTTGGCTGCCACAGCAGATCGTGCCGCCGCTGCTCGGTCTGGAACAACAACGTGGGGATGGGCCCGTCCCTGGTGACAGCGAGGAATCTGGCCAGTCGGGCCGACTCGTCGCCCGGCTGCTCGGTGGCGTCTGCGATGCCACTATTGTGGCCCTGGCCGAGGGTGAGTCCCACGGTATCGTGGCCCGCGGCCGAGGCCCGGGCACGCATACCCGGACCGCTGGCAACGACCACGTCGCCACCCGCGTCGCGCCATGCATCTGCGATCTCGCCCATCGGCAGGTAATGCGACAGGTAGTCCGGGGAGATGACCAGCAACCTCACCCCACAGCCCTCTGGGCGGTCGCGCTCCCACGATACACATCCACCAGTCGTGACGCCATCGTGTCGATGCCCATCGACGTCAGCTGCTCGGCCGCGACCGAGCCACGCTTGGGGTCCCGCCACAGATGTGTGGCCCGGAGCATGGCGACCCCGAGCGCCGCCACGGATGTGGTGTCCGTGAGCACGCCGGTCACGCCATCGGCGATGTATGTGCGCGGGCCACCCTGGTTCGGCGCGACCACTGGCAGGCCCGCGGCCAGGGCCTCCACGATGCTCAGCCCGAATTCCTCCTTGGCGCTCGAACAGACGTAGATGCCGCGCGGGGCGACTTGGGGCGCCGATCCCACTGCCGCTGCGGCGAGCAGGTTCGCCACATCACTATGGGAGACGCTACCCATGAGCAACAGGCCTGGGACGTCACCGACGATGCCGGCCCCACTGACCACGGCGGCGATCGCGGCCAGGGTCCGGCGCTCCTCCGGTGTGCCGTCCTGGAGCGAACCGCCAACGATGACCAGGTTGTAGGCCTCACGCAGCTCCGGCTCCTGGAGCCATGCGGCCACCAGCCGGTCCAGACCCTTGACCGGATGGAGCCGTGCAGCGGACACGATCAACGGCAGGCCGATGCGTTCGGCGGGGCCGGCCGCCAGCCGTTCCGCGAGTCGCCCGATGACGCGTGGGCGCGGGCCGTCGACCGCGACCACCCGGGCGACTCGCGACTCCTCCAGGTCGATGCCTTCTGCGACCACGCTCACGCGCGTGAACGGCAGCGGTACTCCCAGCAGTTGGGCGAGCTCCGCGGTGCCTCCGGGGCGCGGGAACGCGACGAGCTCGTCGGCGACCGCCACCAACGAGGTCACGAGGCGTGCCCGAAACCAGGCGTGTTGGGTCTGATCAAAATCCGTGAACGTGTCGCGGTCGAGGGTTCCGGCGCGTTCCTCGGCCGCGATGACAGAGTGTGGATCGGGAGCAAGCGTGAACACGATCGGGATGCCCATTCGAGTGGCGATCCGGGACGCCGCCAGCGTGCCCACATCACCGAGGCGAAGATGGATGGCATCGACGCGTCCGTTGGCCTGCAGCACGCGCGCCAGCTGACGCTCGACGGTCGGCCAGTACTCCCACGCCGAGCCGATGGACAGGGGTTCGTCACCGCCGAACGCGATCCGCTCGAGCGAGGCGCCATCGCCGAGCACCTCCGTGCCACTCCCATCGCTGGACCGGCGACGGGCGATCGTCAGCACGTCGTCTACCGATGGATGGCGTCCGAGGGACTGAGCGAGTGTCACGACGAGGGTCACGAGGCCGCCGCCATCGCCGGCGCCCGCGTCCTGCAGGTCGCGATCGAGGTGACCATGCAGGAGAGGCTGGACGATCCGGAGACGGCGCCTGGCATCGGGGGTATGGACGGACCGCGCCGACTCGACGGTGGTGACGGGACTGGCGATGACCGCGGCCAGGTCGGTGAGCCGTATCCGGGTCGCATCGGTCGGGGCACACATCGCGGCTCGGTGCAAGCGCGCCGCGATGGCAGAGCCAAGCGTGCCACGGGCGCGGTCGGCCCAGGTCTCGAGGGTCAGCCCCGCGAGCATTGATGCGAACCCCCCGTCCCCGACACGCTCGATGAGCGTGGTCAGGGAGGCGTGTATCGGCTGCCGCCGCGCGGCCGCCCAGATGGCGTGTTCCCGCAACCCTGGGTCGTCATGCGTCATGGCCCGCGCGATGATGTCGTCCACAGCGGGATCGGGCGACTCGGCCAGAGCATGCAGCACCCCGTACGCGGACGGCGCGTCCAGGTCTGCGCCCAACGGATCCGGCCAGGCCACGACCGGTGGCGCCCGATGCGGCGTGCGTGCAACGGCCCGCCGAAGGCGCTCGCCGGCGTGGATGGCCCCCAGGACGGTGGGTGCCTCCAGGAGTTCGTGCAGACCAGCCACGATCTGGTCAGACCACCCGGCTGCCGTCGAGCCGACAAGCGTCAGGCCAGCGGCCGCGCGGAAGGGCACGAGGGCGCTCGAGGCGGGCGCGGGGCGCGTTGCACTGGCGCTGTCCATGGTGGTAATACGCGGCAGGGGCCGATACGGATGGACGGATGCCCGACCGGATCGGCGACGGCCCCTGGTCAGTGCGGAGGTGTCACATCCGCGTCTGCCGTCGATCGTCGCGCGAGGACCCGGAGAGTGCCCCGGAAGATGAGGGCATGGGCCGGGTAGAGCAGGTACCAGTAGGCCAGGCCGAACAGTCCACGTGGCTCGAAGAACGCGGTCTGGACGATGGTGCTGCCGTCGCCATCCGGCACGACCTCGTACTGCAGCCAGGCCCGACCGGGCACCCGCATCTCGGCTCGCAGACGGAGGAGCTCTGGTCGCCGCAGCTCTTCGACACGCCAGAAGTCGAGCGCATCACCCTCTCGCAGATGCACCGGATCGCGGCGTCCCAGACGCATGCCGACGCCGCCGACGATGCGGTCCATCAGGCCCCGTACCCGCCACAGGTTGTTGGCGTACGGCCAACCCTTCCCGCCGCCCACCCGCTCGATCTCGGCGAAGGCGCGCTCCGGCGCGGCGTCCGTGTACACCTGGTCCCGCGCGACGATCATGCCCTCCCGGGAACCTTCCAGCGCCAGGCGCTGTCGACCGGGTGCCGAGCGCGCGTCGAACCAGGTGGTCTCCACGGCGTGGCGATCGGTCCGATCGATGGCCAACTGGAGCGCCTCGGAGTAGGCCAACGGATGGATCTTGAACCCGGCCGCGGGAGCTGCGTCCCGGACCACGACCTCGTTGCGCAACCCTTCGATAAGCGGTCGGGCGATGCCCGACGGGATGGGGCTGATGAGACCCACCCAATAGGAGCTCAGGCGGGGTGTCAGGACCGGCACGGGGATCATCAGACGGCGCAGGCCGCGCAGCCGGGCGTAGGTCAGCATCATGTCCCCGTACGACAGGATCTCGGGACCACCGATCTCCACGACGCCCTGGATGTCCGGATGGTCCAGGGCAGCCACGAGGTAGTCGAGGACATCCCGGATGCCGATGGGCTGGCAGCGCGTCTTGACCCAGCGGGGCGTGATCATCACCGGCAGCCGCTCGGTCAACTGGCGCAGCATCTCGAATGAGGCACTGCCGGAGCCGATGACGATGGCGGCCCGGAACTCCGTGACGGGCACGCCGTGTGCGGCGAGCTCCGCGCCCACCGCATGCCGGCTTGCCAGGTGATGCGACAGGTCCGTGGCGTCGTCACCGAGGCCACCCAGGTAGATGATGCGCCGGACTCCAGCGGCTGCCGCTGCGGCTGCGAAGTCCCGGGCGGCCCGCAGGTCACGTTCCGCGAACCCGGACTCACCGGCAGCCATGGAGTGCGCCAGGTAGTAGGCCACATCGACGCCCTCGACCGCGGCCGCCATCGTGGTCGGGTCGAGCAGGTCTGCGCGCACGGACAGCGTCCCCGGGAAGCGCACCGCGAGGGCACCCGGCTGCCGACCCGCCAGCACCAGCTCGTGACCGCGCTGCACCAGCAACGGCACGAGCCGTCCTCCGATGTAGCCGCTCGCCCCGATGACCAGGATCCGCACCCGTCCAGTATGGACCGGCCGCGCGCCGACGCTATCCTCGATCCATGAGTCCTGTGCAGATCCTCCCGTACGGCACATGGCCGTCGCCCATCACCCTGGACCTGGTGCTCGTGGCCAGCCGCGGCCTGTCCGAGCCGACCATCGATGGTGCCGACGTGTACCTGTTGGAGAGCCGGCCCGATGAGGGCGGCCGCGTGGTCCTGCTGCGCATCGGTCAGGACGGAGTGGTCACGGAGTTGACGCCTCCATCCTCCAACGTGCGCGACCGGGTGCACGAGTACGGCGGCGGTGCGTGGACCGTGGATGGAGGGCTGGTCATCCACTCCGAGTTCGCTGATGGCCGCCTGGTGCGTACCGATCCGGGCGCCACTCCCCGATCCCTGGTCACGGAGCCCGGGCTCCGATTCGCGGACATGCGCATCGATCGACGCCGGGGTCGGGTGCTGGCCATCCTGGAGGATCATCGGGCCGACGACCGGGAACCGACCAACAGTGTCGTGGCGGTGGGCCTGGAGGACGGGGTGGTCATGTCGCTCGTGCACGGCCACGACTTCTTCAGCCATCCACGCCCCTCGCCGGACGGCGAGCGACTGAGCTGGCTCACATGGGACCGCCCGAACATGCCCTGGGACGGCAGTGAGCTATGGGTCGGCCGACTGGACGAAGCCGGCTCGGTGGTCTCGATGGACCGCGTCGCGGGAGGTTCGACCGATTCGATCGCCAGCCCCGCATGGGCGCCGGATGGCAGCCTGGTCTTCGCGTCGGACCGATCGGGATGGTGGAACCTGTATCGATGGCGTCCTGGTGTCGCGGGCCTTGAGGCGCTCGCCCCCATGGAGGCCGAGTTCGCGGAGCCGCAGTGGGTCTTCGGGCAGCGGCCCTTCGGGTTCGACGGCCAAGGCCGGGTGATCGCCATCGCCCGGTCGCAGGGCGTCGATCGGCTGCTGCGGCTGGAGGCGGGCGCGCAGTCGACACCCATCGAGCTGGACGCGACCGACCTGCGCGGCCTGTCGGTCGCCGGTGACATCGCTGTCTGCATCGCTGCGTCGCCGAGCCGTCCGACTGCCGTGGTCCGCCTCGACATGTCGACGGGTGGATCGCAGCGCATCCGGGGCGCCGAGGCCGCTCCCGTCGACGCGGCGTATCTCTCGCGGCCGCGATTCGTGGAGTTCCCGACCGAGGACGGGCGCAGCGCGTACGCCTTCCACTATCCGCCCACCAACCCCGATGCGAACGCCCCGGACAATGAGCTGCCCCCACTGCTGGTCATCTCGCACGGCGGCCCGACTTCCAAGACCGACCAGCACCTCCGCCTGGACGTCCAGTTCTTCACCAGCCGCGGCTTCGCGGTGGTGGACGTGGACTACGGCGGTAGCAGCGGCTATGGGCGTGCCTATCGGGACCGGCTGCTGAGCAGCTGGGGCATCGTTGACCTGGACGATTGCACCAACGCCGCGACCTGGCTGGCTGGCCAGGGGCTGGCCGACCCGAAGCGGCTCGCGATCCGGGGCGGCAGCGCCGGTGGCTACACCACGCTGTGCGCCCTGACCTTCCGGGAGGACTTCGCGGCCGGCGCGAGCTACTTCGGGGTGGGCGACCTCGCGGCCCTTGCGCGCGACACCCACAAGTTCGAGTCGCGCTACCTGGACCTGCTGGTCGCGCCCTGGCCGGAGGGCGTCGCCGTGTTTGACGAACGGTCGCCCATCCACTCGGTCGACCGGCTCCGGACACCCGTCCTGGTGCTCCAGGGCGCGGATGACCGGGTCGTGCCCCAGGCGCAGGCGGACGAGATGGTGGCGGCACTCGTCCGGAACGGCGTGCCCCATGCCTATCTGCTGTTCCAGGGGGAGGGTCACGGCTTCAGACGGGCCGAGAATCGGCGGCGCTCGCTGGAGGCGGAGCTGTCGTTCTACGCCCAGATCATGGGCTTCACGCCCGCGGGCATCATCGAGCCGATCGAGGTGGTCGGCCTCCTGACGGCGTGACGACGTGACGGCGCGACCCGCCATCTCCGACGAGCAGCGGCGTGCCCGGATCGGCCGCCGGCACGCCATCGCACCCGGCACCCAGGTCGGCACGCTTGCGGACGCGGCACGCGCCATGGTGGCGCTGCATGGCACGGACGTCGCGAGCATGTACCTGCAGGCGCGCGCCCGCATGCTGGAGTCGTCACCGGAGTCCATCGGCCGCGAGATGTACGAGACACGCAGCGTGCTCCGCGTCCTCGCCATGCGGAGGACACTGTTCCTGGTACCGCTCGAGGAAGTGGCCACGCTCCACGCTGCCGCTTCCCTGGACATCGGACGTCGGGAACGCACGCGGACCCTCGCCATGTTCGCGGCGGGCGGCATCGGTCCGGACACCGCCGCCCTGTTCGATGAGCTCGAGCGGGTCGGGCTGGCCGCGATCCGGGAGCGTGGCGAGGCGACGACCGCGGAACTCACCACCCTGGATCCCCGGCTGGGCCAGCGGATAGCGCTCGCGCAGGGGAAGTCGTACGCGACGTCGATAAGCGTCTCCCAGAAGGTCTTCTTCCACCTCGCGCTCGATGGGCTCATCGGCCGCGGCCGGCCGCGCGGGTCGTGGATCGGATCCCAGGTGCGCTGGAGCCCCATCGAGCGCTGGCTACCGGAGGGCATCCCCTCGATGCCCACTGAGTTGGCGCGAGCCCGGCTCGTCGGCCAGTGGCTGCGCGTGTTCGGTCCTGGCACGCGGGATGACCTGCGATGGTGGACGGGCTGGACGGTCGCCGCGATCCGCGCTGCGCTCGACGCAAACGGCGCCGTCGAGGTGGACCTGGACGACGGCCAGGTCGGGTACCTCCTTCGCGACGACCTGGGACCGGAGCCGATGCCCGATCCGTGGGTGGCGCTGCTGCCCGCCCTCGACGCCACGACGATGGGCTGGCAGGGCCGCGAGTGGTACCTGGGGTCGCACCGGCCGGTCGTATTCGACAGCAATGGCAATGCCGGACCCACCATCTGGGCCGATGGGCGCATCGTGGGCGGCTGGGGGCAGCGCGAATCCGGCGGGCTCGCGACACGACTGTTCGAGGACATCGGCAATGAGGCAGCTGCAGCGGTCGAAGCGGAGGCCGCCCGGATCGGGCTGTGGGTCGGCGCCACGAGCATCCGGAGCAGCTTTCCCACGCCCATCGACATCGAGCTGCGCACGTCCTGAAACCGGTAGACCGGGATGGACCGGTGTCGCGCGTGCATCATTTGACGAACGTGTGTACACTCCGCGTGCGGGGTGGAGCAGCGGCAGCTCGTCGGGCTCATAACCCGAAGGTCGGCGGTTCGAATCCGTCCCCCGCAACCAAAGACTCTTGACTTGACGGCCCCGTGGATCCCGCCTCCCGGGGTCGTTCTCTATGTCCCGTCACTGGCGCCCCGGATGGGTCGCAGCCAGCTCTTCGACAGCCGGGGCCACCTACAGGTGCCTGCCAGCCTCGACCGGACCGACCGTGAGCCGTGCATCCGCGCCCAGGATGGTGCCCAGTCGCGGCCTCGGTCGGCACCGAAGCACAGGACCCCGCTTCTCGCGGCCGGGATGAGCGCCCGGCGCCAGCGCGGCCAGGCACCGTTGAATGCCGGGATGACGAGCGCACCTG
>JBBQNA010000134.1:0-9672 GCA_038329515.1 Candidatus Limnocylindrales bacterium
GCCCGGAGACCATCGAAGGCATCGATGGATCGTTGGCAGTCACGCCGGCATCGCCGGCACCAGTCCCTTGGGGAGCTCGATCGTGGTCACCACCATGGAACCCATCACGACCACTCGACGTGCCGCGCCGGAGCTCGGCGACGTACCGGCCCTGCTCATCGACCACGTCACCAAACGGTTCGTCGTGGGTCGCAAGAAGAAGCCCGTGCTCGCTGTCGATGACGTCTCCATCCGCATCTCGCGGGGCGAGACCTACGGCATCCTGGGTGCGAACGGAGGCGGCAAGTCGACCCTCATCCGGCTCGTCAGCACGCTGCTGACCCTGGACACCGGTCGGGTCGAGGTCTTCGGCCATGACATCGAGCGCGATGAGATGGCTGTCAAGCGACTCATCAACCGGGTCTCGGTGGACGCCGCCTTCTTCAAGAAGCTGTCGCCCTACGAGAACCTCATCTACGCCGCGCGCCTCTACGGCCTCGACGCCGGCATGGCGAAGCGCGACGCAGTGGCCATCCTGGCCCGTCTCGGCATCGCCGAGAAGCGTCTCGGGCGGCCGCTGGAGCAGATGAGCCGGGGCATGCAGCAGAAGGTCGCCATCGCAAGGGCGCTGCTCACGAGCCCAACGCTGCTGCTCATGGACGAGCCGACCACGGGTCTCGACCCGCGCTCCAAGCTGGAGGTGCAGACCTTCATCGAGGAGATCCGGGAGGCGCACGACGCGACCATCGTGCTCACCACCCACGACCTCGCGGAGGCCGAACGCCTGTGCGATCGCATCGGGATCCTGAACGACGGCCGCATGGTCGCCGAAGGCACCCCGGAGGAGCTGGTGGAACGGGTGGCCCGCGAACACGGCCAGCCACCCACGCTCGAGAGCGTATTCATGACCTGGACCGGACGGTCCCTGGACGACGACACCGAAGAGGAGGACGACGATGACAACGACTGATCGAACGCCGAACCCCAACCAGGAGATCACCCACCTGACACACACCACACACTGGAGACCATCCCGATGTCGTACGACAAGTACGCGCTGATACTCGCGCTGGAACATCGCCAGCGACAGATGACCGAGGCCGCCGAGCACCATCGGGGCCAACTGGCGCGGGCCCATGCGCCCCGACCACAGCGCCTTCGACCCGTGGGTCGATTGTTCATCCGGCTGGGCCGCGCCCTTGGCGCGGAGGCCAGTCCCGATGTCGACCCGACCCTGTTGCAGCCGGCTCGATCGCGATGAATGATCGATCCGGCTCCATCCCTGAGCTGCGGAGTCCCAACCTCGTGACCACCCTGGCCCGCGAATTCCGGGGCAGCTACGCGTTCATCGAGCGCAACCTGTTCCTGGTCAAGCGTTACTGGGGTTGGGAGTTCGCGTTCCTGATATATGCCGTGGCCGGGGCACTGTCCATCACCTTCATCGGCAAGGAGCAGGGCAACGAGGAGTTGCTGCTGTCGCTGATGATCGGCGCCATCTTCTGGAACTACCTGTCCATCGTGTTCGGCTTCATCGCCGAGACGGTGGCCTGGGAGCGCTGGGAGGGGACGCTCGAGTACACCTTCATGGCGCCCATCCGGCGCTGGGTGCAGCTGCTTGGCTCGACCATGTTCGCGGTGATGTATGGCCTGATCCATACCGCCGTCATCCTGGTCGTGCTCACGCTGTTCTTCGGGCTCGACCTGTCGAGCGCGAACTTCGCCACCGGTGCCGTGATGATGATCCTGGGCTCGCTGTCCTTCATCGGCATCGGCATGATGGCCGCGGTCCTGCCCCTGCTCTACGTGGAGCGGGGCGCCCAGATGACCTTCGTGCTGCAGTCACTCATCCTGCTCGTGAGCGGCGTGTACTACAGCGTCACGGTGCTGCCGGACTGGATGCAGTTCCTGTCACAGTTCTCGCCCGCGACGTACGTCCTTGAGGGTGTGCGCGCAGGACTCATCGACGGGGTACCCATCACGGACCTCTGGGCGGACGTCTGGCCATTGCTGATCATGGCCTTCGTGTTCATCCCGCTGGGCATCTGGGTCTTCGGCCGCGCCGAACGATATGCCAAGCGGACCGGCAAGCTCAAGCGAGTGGGCTGATGCGCACGCTCGCTCAGTCACGCCTCGCGGACCTGGGCTGGACCCCGGATCGCGAGGCAGCCTTCGCCGCGCACGCCGCGGCGGGCCTGTTCCCGGCGCGTGTGGTGGGAGCGGCACGCGACGCCATCCGGGCGCGGAGTGCCACCCAGGATCACGCGGTCATCGTCCAGCGTGGCTTCCGTCGGAGCGCCCTCGCGGGTGCCGACTTCCCGGTGGTCGGTGACTGGCTCGCACTCGAGCCCGTCGACCACGATCGGGCGGCGCTCCGGGAAGTGCTGCCCCGCATCAGTCGATTCGCACGTGGCGACCAGTTCGCGCGGCGCACCCTGGGGGGCGCACAGGAGCAGGTCGTGGCCGCCAATATCGACACGGTGGTCATCGTCGCGGCACTTGCGCACGACCTCAACATGCGCCGGCTCGAGCGCTACCTGACCCTGGCCTGGGCCAGTGGCGCAGCGCCCGTGGTGCTGCTCAACAAGGCAGACCTGTGCGACGACCTCCCCGCGCGGGTGGCCGAGGTGCAGGCCATCGCGGGCGACGCGCCGGTGCTCACCTCGAGTGCGGTCCTGGGCGATGGTCTCGACGCACTGGCCGGCTACCTCGTCGCTGGTCGGACGATGGTGCTGCTGGGCTCATCGGGCGTCGGCAAGTCGACCATCACCAATGCCCTCCTCGCCGAGGAGCGCCAATCGGTCAAGAGCGTGCGGGAGGGCGACTCGCGTGGTCGCCACACGACGACCGCCCGCGAGCTGTTCGAGTTGCCCGGCGGCGGCCTGCTCATCGACACCCCAGGCATGCGATCGCTGGAGCTGGCCGAGAGCGAGGACGGCCTGGAGCTGGCATTCGCGGACATCGAGGCCCTCGCGGCCCAGTGTCGGTTCAGCGATTGCTCCCACGAGGTGGAACCCGGTTGCGCCATCCAGGCGGCCATCGAGTCCGGCGAGCTCAAGCAGGACCGGCTTCAGGCTCGGCGGGCCCTCCAGAGAGAGCTGGGGGTCGTGGCCAGGGCGACAGAGGTTGCTGCCCGCAAGGCGAACGCCCGATCATGGGGCAAGATCTCGCGCGAGGCGAGTGACGCCGCTGCCCGCAAGCGCGGCGAACTGTGACCTCCGATGCCGTCACCACGGGCGGCATCGACGTCACAGGGACATCCGTGGCCGGTACCCCGGCCGCGGTCGATGCCCCCTTCCTGACCGCGGCGGCGGCCGCGAACCTGGCCGCCTGGCATGACCTCCATGTGCGGTCCCTGGGCTTCGCGACCGAGTGGCGAGACGGGCTGTGGCTGACACCGGACGAGGTGCCGGCGATCTTCTTCCACGCTATCGCGGTGCGACCGGGTGCGTCTGCGGCGGTCATCGGCGAACGGGTCGCCTGCGCGGGGTGGTCGTCGGTGTCCGACCCCTGGGCCGACCTGGCCATGCCCGGTCAGGGCTTCTCGCTCGCCGGTGATCACGCCTGGATGGTCCGCGCACCATCCTCCGATGGCGCCGCGCCGGCACCCAGCCCGTGGGCCATGCCCGACGGCCTGGTCATCGAGCTGGTGCGCGATGTTGACGCCCTGGCGGACTTCGAACGTGCGGCAGCGCTGAGTTTCGGGTCGCCACCCCGCCCCCCGTACATCTGGCACGCACCGGCACTGCTGCGGGACCCGCGCCTCCAGATCTGGAGAGGCATCGTGGGGGGCCACACGGTGGCGGTCGCGATGGGCTTCACGGACGCCAGCGTGCTGGGCGTCTATGGGGTGGCGACGCTGCCCGATACGCGGCGTCGGGGCTACGCCACAGCGGTCACCCGCTGGACCATCGATGCTGCACCCGCGCTGCCGGCCGTGCTCCAGCCGAGTCCCATGGCCGAACGACTGTACACGCGACTCGGCTTCGAACGGTTCGCGACCTTTCGGACGTGGGACCGGGACGCCACCGGTCGTCGGCCATGAGCACGGCAGGGACGATGGCGGACGACGACGGGATCGTGGGCGTGGCGGACGTGCCGAAGATCCCGGGACTCCGATTCCGACGATATCGCGGCCGCGTTGACCACGCCGCCAT
This sequence comes from Candidatus Limnocylindrales bacterium, assembly GCA_038329515.1. GTDB lineage: Bacteria > Chloroflexota > Limnocylindria > Limnocylindrales > CSP1-4 > JAFMJV01. Next base: position 4,134 of record JBBQNA010000134.1, read on the forward strand.
GGCGCATGTCTGGAATGCACAGGCAGCCGCTGATTCAGACCCTGAGCGGCTGATCGTCGAGACGCTCGACAGCGAGTACCAGAACCTCACCAATTGCGACCCGGCGACCGACATCCTGCTGGCCGAGGTCGATGGCGAGCTCATCGCCTTGACCCAGGTCGAATGGCTCGATCACCCGGCAGGCGGCCGCCGCTACGACGTCATCGGGGCGCTGCATCCGGCCTGGCGGCGGCAGCGGGTGGGGACGGCGATGCTCGGCCTTGGGCTGCAGCGGGCGCGTGAGATCGGAGACGCGCACGAGGCTGCCGGGGCGACGACCGGTCAGGATCGCTGGTTTCGGTCCTGGGGTGCGGACAGCAACGTGGCGAATACCACGCTGCTGCGGCAGCACGGGTTCCGGCCCATCCGCCGCCAGTCGCTGATGGTGCGCGGCGACCTCGAGGGCATCGACGTCCCGCCACTGCCACCCGGTATCGACGTCCGCGATGTGCGCATAGCGGACCATCGGGCCATCTTCGACGCGAGCACCGAGGCCTTTCGGGACAGCTATTGGGTACTCTCGACGTCATGATCGACGAACCAGCCGCACGCACCGGGCGACGACCCCGCAGTCGCGAACAGCTATTGCGCGCGTTGCACGATGAGCCACGGAACGTCACGCGCGCGGAGATCAAGGCCGCGTTCGCAGACGGGCGACTTGGCGATCAGGACCTTGACATCCCGGTGCTTGCGGGCATGCGGCGCATCACGGAGCTGCTCTCGGAACTCGAGCCTGGCGCGACCATCGCCGCTGACATCACGGACACACCCGCATTCGGTACCGCCGTCGCAGGGCGGGCGACGGCGACCAGCGTCCGGGTCCAGAAGGTCGAGGGGCAGCTGGACCGCATGACTGACCGCCTCGCTGCGCTGGAATCCCAGGCGGCGGCTGACCGGGCCAGCATGCTGACGCACCTCTCGACGGAGCTCGAGCTGCGCCAGGCGATCGCGGGCCAGGCGCGCCGGTTGCGGGTCGTGACGGCCCTCGTTGTCTTCCTGGTCGCCCTCGTCGCGATCCTGCTGGTGGTGCGCCTCACGAACCTCTGAGCTGGCGCCGGAAACCGGGGTGCTGGCACCCGGACACTGGCTGCCCGCTGTCGAGAGCCGGAGCACGGCTCGGCCAAGGCCCGAACGTTGCGGGTGATGGGGATCGTGCTCGCTGGCGTTGACGTGGCTGCGATGCTGGCAGCCATCCTCTCGCTGGTGCCCCGCTGACCTGCGGTCACATCGGCAGGTGTCGCTCCCGGACCACCTGGCGGAGCCACGGCTGCTCACGCTCGATGGTGCTGCGCGGGCCGTGTCCAGGCAGGATCGCGAGGTCCCCATCCATCACCGCCAGACGACCGAGTGACTCGACCATCTGGTCTGCCGATCCACCCGGCAGGTCGGTCCTGCCCCAGGCTCCCGCGAACAGCGTGTCGCCGCTGAACAGCAGCCGCTCGCCGTTGGCCAGGAGGCACACGGACCCTTCCGTGTGACCCGGCGTGTGCAGCACATCCAGGGTGATGCCCCCGAACCGGATGACGCTGCCCTCCATCAGGTCCAGCGCGGGCACGCTGGGTGGGATGGGGAACGGCGGCGGGAAGACCGGACTGGGATCGACCAGTCCGTGCCGGTCCAGCACGTGCGCCGCCAGCACGGCACCGGTCCGATCGACGACTGCGGCGTTGTCACCGATGTGGTCCCAGTGGCGGTGCGAGCTGATGACCAGCTTGAGGGTCCAGCCCCGCGCGGCCAGTGAGTCCGTGATCCAGCCGACGGACGGCGTCGCGGCATCGATACAGATCGCCTCCCGGCTGGCCTCGTCGCCCAGGATCCAGACATTGGTGTTGACGGGACCCGTGACCCGCTGCAGCAGCTCCATCACGGCAGGATACTGGGCCGGCAGCCCCGCCATCCTGGAGGAAACATGGACACACAGTTCGGTACCCGGGTCATCTGGTTCGGCCACGCGTGCGTGGAGCTGGTCTCCGTGAACGACACGGTCGTGGTCATCGACCCCTGGTTCGGCAATCCGCTCTCGCCCCGGAGCGCGGACGCTCTCGAGGCCTGCGATGTGCTGCTGGTGACCCACGGCCACAACGACCACCTGGGCGACGCCATCGATATCGCACAGCGGCTGGAGCCAGCCTGGCCCGCCATCCACGAGTTGAGCCTGTGGGTCGGCCCGCAGCTTGACGATGACTCACGACTCGTGGGCATGAACAAGGGCGGCACCGTGGAGGTTGCGGGCATCGGCGTGACCATGGTGCGGGCGGAGCATTCGTCCGGCGGTCCGGTCGAGGGAGCCGGAGCGGTGTACCTCGGGGAGCCGGTCGGTTTCGTGGTCGAGCTGCAGGACGGCACGCGGATCTACCACGCGGGCGACACGGACCTGTTCGGGGACATGGCCCTCATCGGTGAGCTGCATCGGCCGAGCGTGGCATTCCTGCCCATCGGCGGCCACTACACGATGGGACCGCGCGCAGCGGCGCGAGCCGCGCAGCTGCTGGGCGTCACCACCGTCGTGCCCATCCACTACGGCACCTTCCCAGCGCTGGCGGGGACGCCCGACGAGCTACGCACGGAGCTGGCCGCACTGGGCCTCGCGCACATCCGGGTGCTGTCACCCGAGCCAGGCGAGGTCGTCACCATCTGACGCCTATCGGGTCAGCGTGACCTTGCTGATCCAACGGGGCTGCTCCGTATCCTGGCCCCGCGCGCGTGTCAGGTGGTACGCGAACAGCTGGGCAGGCAGCGTCGACACCAGCGGGCTCAGCCACTCGCCGGGGGCCGTTGGCGTCGGCAGCGCCGCAGCGCCGATGGCCTGGGTCTCGGCGTCGTCAGAGATCACGACCAGGTCCACACCATGCTCATCACGCAGACGCCGCAACAGCTCCGACATACCCGCGAGCGTCGCCCCGGTGGGCGCGACCGCCAGGATGGGATAGCCCGGCTCGACGAGCGCCAGCGGACCATGCTGGAAGTCGGCCGCAGAGTACGGATCGGCCGCGACCTGGGCCAGCTCCTTGAGCTTGAGCGCCCACTCCCGTGCCGTGGCGTACTCGAAGCCACGGCCCAGGACGATGCAGCGGTCGAGCTCGGTCCGGCTCTCCGCGACCGCAGCGACATGCGCCTCGCCCGCAAGGGCCGTCGCCATCACCTGCGGCAGTGCAGCAAGCGCCCGCATCCGCCCCGCCCGGTCACCACCAAAGCCGGTGCCGCCCTCCATGGCCGCGACCAGCATCGCCACGGCGAGCAGGCTCATGGAATACGTCTTGGTGGCGGCAGTCGCGTGCTCCTGGCCAGCACTGATGTCGATGACATGATCGGCCGCAGCGGCCAGCGCTGACGTCGGGTCATTGGTGATCGCAACGGTTGGGGCACCCTGCGAACGTGCCGCCTCCAGCACCCCGACCACATCCGGCGAGCGCCCCGACTGGGAGATACCGATGACGAGCGCTCGTTCCAGCCTGGGCGTCACGCCATAGACGGAGCTGATGGCCGGTGCCGCGAGCGCCACCGGGATCCGGTGCAGGGTGCCGAACAGGTACTGCGCGTAGATCGCCGCATGATCCGAGCTACCCCGGGCCGCGATGAGCACGAGATCGATGTCGCGATCGGCGAGGGACGAAGCGATGGCCTCCACGGTGGCGCGTTGGCCAGTCAGCAGACACTGGGCGACCTCGGGCTGCTCGTGGATCTCGTCGCGCAGGCTCATGATCGCTCCTCGTGTGCTCGGTCGGAGATGGGCACTCGGCCGGTGGCCGGCGACTCGCCGAATATCATCGCCGCGACCGCCTCGGTCGACGGGTCGTGGATGGAGTAGGAGGCGATGACCGTGGGCAGGTCGCGCAGGACTGCAGCGTCGGTGGGCATCCGGAGCGCAACCAGCATGACCGGGAGTCCCGTGGCAGCGATGGCGCTGGCGAGCGACCGCTGGCCCGGATGTCGGAACGCGTCGATGGTGCCCAGGATGACCAGGTCCGCTGCACGAACCGCAGCCAGGGCGATCTCGATGTCGGCCCCTGACGGGTCGATGGATAGCGTGATGGCATGGGTCGTCGCGTGTCGTCGCCGGACGGCCTCCGCGAGGCGGATCTCCACCCTCGAGGACGTGTCCGCCGGGGTGAGGTCGGCCGGGATGGGCGTGACCACCAGCAACCGCGTCTCGCGCACCAGCCGCAGCGGCAGCAGGCTCGCGTCGTCGCGCAGGAGCGTCACCGATCGCTCCGCCAGCTCCCGGGCAAGCGCGGCGTGCTCCGCGCAGCCGACCACGTCCAGGTCCGGCTGCCTCCCCTGCCCCAACCACTGCCGGAGCCCCGCCACCCGGCTGGCAGCGACCTCCGTCGCGGGCGACGCATGCAACCCTGCCATCAGGCGTGCCAGCTCCTCGGGCCGCTCGGCCTGCAAGGGTCCCGCCAGGAGCAGGTCCACGCCCGCCTCGATGGCCGCGATGGCCGCTCCCGCGACATCGGCCTGGTCCACGGCTCCCATGTCCAGGGCATCGGTGACCACGACGCCGCCGAACCCCATCCGGTCGCGTAACAGCTCGCCGAGGATGGCCGGCGAGATGAGCGCCGAGCGTCCGGCATCCCCGTCCGGCTCCAGCCCGGGGTACGCGGCATGGGAGACCATCATCAGACGCACGCCGGCCGCCACGGCATCCCGGAACGGGCCTAGCTCGCGACTCTCGAGCACCTCCGCCGTCAGGTCCACCACGGGCAGACCATGATGCGGGTCAGCCAGTGTCTCGCCGCTGCCCGGGAAGTGCTTCGCCGCGGCCGCCACGCCGACTGACTGCAGCCCCGCCACCGTAGCGGCACCAAGCGCCCCTGCCATGCGGGCATCATCCCCGAACGATCGCGTGCCGACCGCGGGGCTCGTCGGCAGCGTCGCCAGGTCCAGGTCCGGACCCCAGGACACATTGACGCCCATCGCGGCCAGCTCACGGCCCATGGCGACCGCCACCCGGCCGGCCAGCTCCACCGAGCCGGTCGCACCCAGAGCCAGGTTGCCCGCGAACTGGATCGCGGGTTCGCCGATGGCCATCAGCTGACCACCCTCCTGGTCGATGGCCACGATTGCGGTCGGCTGACCACCCTCCGACGCCGCCTGCTGAACGGCCGCGGCCAGAGCCCGGAGCTGCCGCGGCGACTCGACGTTCAGGGCGCAGTACAGCGCCACGCCCGCCGCGCCACCGGACCGGATGGCGTCCAGCACATCGACAGGCGCCGCGAGACCTGCGAAGGCGCGCAGGATCGGTCGCGCGAGCCGTGGTGCGTGGGCCATGTCAGCCCTTGACGGATCCCGACAGGATCCCACGCACAAAGTAGCGCTGGAGTGCGAGGAAGACGAGGACTGGCAGGAGCATGGTCACGAATGCTCCCGCCGTCAGCAGGTGCCACTGCTGACCACGGCCACCCACCAGTCGGCTGAGCTCCAGGGTCATCACGGACTGGTCGGCGTTGGCGCTCAGGAACACCAGCGAGACCAGGAGGTCGTTCCAGACCCACAGGAA
>JBBQNA010000135.1:0-9511 GCA_038329515.1 Candidatus Limnocylindrales bacterium
CCCAGCCCAGCTGCTCGCTGTTGATCACCAGCTCGAAGCGGGGATCCTCCAGGAACGGTCGGCAGGCGTCGACCGTGGGCCCCTCCTCCACGGGTTCCAGCGCGATGCGGACGCGGAAGTCCTGGAACGTCTGCGCCTGGAGTGCGGCAAGCGTGAACGCCAGGAACCGCTCGGAGCGGTAGGCAGGGATGCAGATGGTCAGCAGGCTCACGGCGGCGATGTCGCGAGACCTGAGCGCTGCAGCAGCGACAGGGCGTTGGGCCCGAGCGTCCCCAGGTACGCCGGCTCGATCACGGGGACCTCATAGGCCCGGCCGCGGATCTGCCGGTATTCGGCATGGAACACGGGCCACGGGCTGATCGGCGCGTTGGTGCTGACGCCGCCATGGAACTGGTGGAATGTGCCCTCGCCAACGAGCACGCCCACGTCGGCCCGAGCGAGGGCGCACGCGCGGGCCCAGGCGTCGAGATTGACGAGGCCTCCGCCAGGAAGACGGAAGCGCTCGTCGTAGCCACCGAGTTCCTGCCACATGTCCCTGTTCAGGAACAAGGCGTTACTCTCCGCGAGAGGTCCGAACCATCCCTGCTGTGAAGACGCTGCGAAGACCGCCACGTCGAACAGCCGATAGCCGTCGTCCTCCCAGCCGATGCCACGCAGCAGGTCATCCTCCGCCCCCTGGCCATAGCCGTTGCCGATGCTCCGGGACTGGAGGTCCGGCCCGAGGTGCAGCGCCGCCGTCCCGATGACGGGCCTGGGCATCGAGCTGGCCGCTATCCAGCTCGCCCGTACCAGTCCGGGAGACGCGAGCCGCGCGCCATCGACAAACACCCCGATCAGATGTCCCCGACTGGATGCGATACCGAGGTTGACCGCGGGCGCCGGCGACACCGAAGGAGTCGGCATCCGCAGCACACGCCACGAACCATCGACCGCAGGGACGACCGGATCGGGTGATCCGTTGTCCACGACGATGATCTCATATCGGATGTCGTCGACGCCGAGCTGGATCTCGCGGGACAGTGATCGCAGCGTCCTCGGCAGCTCCCGCGCCATGTCATACGCGACCACCACGAGGGACACGTCCATACGGTCGACCATGCCCCGGACCATACGTCACCGGACGCTGACGCTGCGCGTGGGACGATTCGTCCCCCGGGTACACTCCGGAGCGGGACGACGATCCAGAACGACCCTGTCGGGGGGATGGGATGAGGCGGCCAGGGAACACCCTCGGCACACATGCGCGGGACGCTGCCCGATGAGGATCGTGATGACGCTCCTCGTCCGGGACGAGGCGGACATCGTCGACGCCAACATCCGGTACCACTTGGCACAGGGTGTGACCTTCGTGATCGCCACCGACAATCGCTCCGTGGATGGAACGGCCCGGATCCTTCGCGACCACGAACGCGCCGGCCACCTTCGATACCTGTACGAGCCGCAGTCGACGTTCGCCCAGTCCGAATGGGTCACGCGCATGGCTCGGCTTGCGGCCACGGAGCACGCTGCGGATTGGGTCATCAACAACGACGCAGATGAGTTCTGGTGGCCGCACTCGGGAGACCTTCGATCGACGCTCGCGAGCATTCCCTCGGATGTTGGGATCCTGGAGGCCCCGAGGTCCAACTTTGCTCCACGGCCCGAGCACATCGGACCCTGGGCGAATCGCATGGTGGTGCGCGAGTTAGCGTCGAGAAACGCCCTCGGACGACCGCTCCCCGGGAAGGTCTGCCACCGGGCGCACGCCGCGGTCGTGGTGGCGCCCGGCAACCATGCTGCGATCGTTCCCGGGGCCGAACGGTGGCAGGGCCAGTCGCCGATCCAGATCCTCCACTACCCGATGCGGTCGCGCGGCCAGATGATGCGCAAGGTTGGTCATGCAAGGGAAGCACTCAAGCAGGGCCAGGCTCAGGGCGTCGGCGAGACGTGGGTGCACATGGTGGAGATGCAGCACCGAGGGACGTTCCCCGCCTGGTACGCACAGCAAGAACTCGACGACCTGGCGGTGGACAGCGGGATCGAGGATGGGAGGCTGGTGGAGGACCGTCGACTCCAGCGATACCTCGCATCTCGCGGGATCATGGTCCAGGCGCGGAGGGAGGAAGCGGTTCACATCCGTGGGAAGCTCGCGACCAGCCTGCGACGTATCTCCTCAAGGCCGGCGCGGCGATAGGCGTTCCCGATGGTTTCCAGCGCCGGGGCGTCCAGCGCGCCGAGGGCTGGCAGCTCGATGGGTGAGTCGTCCTTCTCGCCGACGCACTGGAGGTGGTCCCGGAACTTGTAGCCATCCCCGCGGACCCGGTCGGACAGCCGGACCCACCGGTTGGGCACGCCCAGCGCGTCCGCGACGGCCAGGCCGTGGAGGCTGGACGAGAGGATGACGTCGCAGGCAGCGATGGCGCGGATGAACACCCGAGGCGGCGTCAGCGGGCTGATGACGACATCGTGACGGAGGCCGTTCCAGGCCCTGACCGCGGGCAGGTCCAGGTCGACGTAGTGGGGCACGAGCCCGACCCGGTGCCGCACCCGAGGCATCCGGTCGAGCAGGCCGTCCGCGAGCAACCCGGGGTCTCCCATGGCGACCATCCCCGCCAGTCCGAGGCGGGCGGCGCTGAGCGGCCCACGCACGGCTGCGACCCGGGCGTGCGTCGGCTCCACAGGTGGCCCTTCGAACTGGAAGCCCGTACCCCACACATGGATCGGGCGGTCCCGACGGATCTCCAAGGCGACCTCTGCCTGGCTGCCGGTGGCAACGAGGTCACAGGTCGCCATCGGCGCATACGTGACGGGTCGGCCGCTGACCATGGCCACGATCAGGGGGCTCAGTTCGTCGCCCACGTTCCGGATGCGCTGATCCTGATGCCGCCACCAGTACAGGCCGATGGGCGTCATCGGCCGCGACCGAAGCGCGCCAATGGGACCGACGAGTAGACCGTGGGCTGCAGCCACTGGCCGTCGCGATAGCGCGCCAGCAGGTCGCGGCCCTCTGCCTGCATCTCCGGCCTCGTCATCACGGCGTCCATCTCGGACTCCGTGCGGCGAGGATGGCGGCAGGTCACGCTGTCGACGATCGCGATACGGTCAGGCGGATCGCCAAGGAGCTGGCTGTAGACCATGTCCAGCCCCCACCCCGATCGCGACCCGGCGATGGCATCCATGACCCGGGGCAGGAGCGGCACCGCGAATGCGGTCACGCCGACTTCGACGAAATCCGTGTAGCGGAGCAGCAGGCCCGGCACCGCGACCGTGATGGGCCAGCGGACGTGGCTATCGGGGGTGTATGCCGGCTGCGCGAGCCACAGCCCCCGGGACGCCATGATCGCGAACAGCCGATCGATGGAGCGGCTGTCCATCTCGATGTCATCGTCCAGCACGAGGACATGCCGATACCTCGACAGCAGGTCGGTCGCGGTGCGCTGGAAATGGACGAAGTTCTCGAACTTGGTGCCCGCGCGGGCCACGTGGTGGACCGTCCCCGGCCGGTACCGGTCGCTCGGGCCCGCATAGTCATACAGGGAGAGGTCGAAATGGCGCCGCCGTCCCGCGACCCACATCGGGTGCACCGACCGGTCGCCGACCGAGCTGAATACCAGGTCAGTGCGGGCCGGGCGGAGCCGCGTCACTGGTCCAGACCCAGGCGCTGCAGCATGGGCATGTAGCCGAGTTGCAGCGTGCTGATATAGGTCCGGTCGACCGGGGCTTCGACATCGAGATCGGCACGCGCGGCGCCCGCCACCAGGAGTGCCATCGGCAGGAACGGCTCGATGCACGGCTCGATACGGCCCAGGAGATCCCGGGATCCATGCAGCGTGACCTCCAGCGAGGTGACATCGCCAAGCGCACAGCGGAGGATGAGTCGCGGCCCGTCCCAGGCGACGACGGGCGCCCGGAGCACGAGCCGGGACGTTGCCGTCTCAGACACGGGTCGGCGCCTCGATGACCACCGTTGGCGGCATCGGCTGCCCCAGGTCGAACGGGGCGACATAGCCGACCTTGGCGTGCTCGGCCTCGTAGTCGATGCTCTCCTGCCGGTGGCTGGCGAACCGTGCGAGATCGAACTGGGTGCCGAAGCGGTCCAGCCTGCCCATGTGCTCCAGCGCCAGCTGGACCCAGTGACACTTGCTGCAGCGACCGCAGTTGACGACATCGCCAGGCCCCGCCGCGAGCTGGTATGCGGCATCGACGCAGACGTCCAGCATCCGATAGCTGGGTGGCTCCTCCGCCACCCTCGCCAACTTGGCGTAGCGGCCGGCCTCATAGCCGACCTCGATATGGGGCATGCCCGCCCACGCGAAGCTGCTGAGGAGCGCCGGGCCGATGTTGCCGATGTAGTCGCCCACGAGTTCGAACGAGACCTCGTCATACGCTCGTGAGTTGGAGGAGATCAGCCCGGCCGCGGCACCGTGGAGCGTGGATGCGGCCGCGATGTTCCGGATCGGGTAGACATGCTTGTGCGGGATCTGGAGCAGCTCGTGGAAGTTGGCGTCGATGAGCAACGCCTCGATGCCCGCCGCGGTCGCGAACCGCCTGACCCGCTCGAACCGGCGCTCCATCAGCTCGCGGTGCGGGCCATGGGCGCCGGCATTCACGTTTACGAGCGTGGTCAGGGGGTGGCCGACCTGCCGCAACCGGTAGTAGGAGTAGAGGCTGTCGATGCCGCCACTGAACAGGAGCATCGCGGGCTCAGGAAGGCCATGACGCCGGAGGCGACGTCGGGGCGACCAGCCGGCCGGTCGATCGGTCTGGTCCGTCACGCGGAGCTGGGTCCGAGGGAACGCGTACAGCCGCTCCAGCATGGGCACATAGCCAAGTCGGAGGGTGCTCAGGTAGGTCTGGTCCACTCGCGCGCTGACCTCGAGGTCCGCCCGAGCCACGCCGGCGATCAGGAGCGCCATGGGCAGGAAGGGCTCGATCCGCGGCTGGACACGCCGGAGCACCGACCTGGGTCCCCGGAGCCTGACCATCAGCGTGGTCGCCTCGCCCAGGGCACAGGTGATGGTCAACCGCTCGTCATGCCACGACGCCACGGGTGCCTGGAGACGCAGTATGGGGGTGTCGCGGTGCTGCTCGTCGATCATGCCCAGATCCGCATGCCTAGATGCGGCCGGGCGCCGGAACGCGCATGAGCGGACCGACGGGTCGCGTCTCGCCCCGGATGGCCTCGATCACTTCGCGGTCGTTGGGGTCGTCGCTACGGAGCACCTGAGCCAGGATGTCAGATCGACGCGAGCCGAACGTGTGGATGTCGAACTGGGTCGCGTAGGCACCCAGCCCGCCCAGGTGGTCGAGGGTGAGCATCGTCCGGATGCACTTGGAGCACCGACCACAGTTCACCGGGTCGGTCGCCGACGCGGCCAGCTGGTACGGGCCATTCACGCAGACTTCCAACAGCCGGTAGCTGCATGGATCCTGAGCGACCACGCGCACCTTGTCGATGCGCGTGGAGTCGGCGCCGACCTCTGTCACGGGCATCCGTGACCAGGCGAACGTCGCGCTGACGGCGACCCCAAGGTAGTCGATCTCCTTGTGAGCGCGCTCGAAGCCCTGGTCTCGATACGAGTAGGTGGACGACACGACGCAGCCCTGGGCCGCGCCGACGAGTGCCATCGCCGCCGACAGGTTGCGGAACTGCCAGGCCTGCAGGTGCGGCATGGCGAGTAGCTCGTGGAAGTTGGTATCGATGAGCAGGGCATCCAGGCCGACATCGCGGGCAAATGACCGCACGCGCCCGTATCTCCGTCGCATCAGGTCGCGATCGGGTCCGTGCGCCCCCGCGTTGACATTCACCAGCAGCTGCAGTGGATGGCCGGCTTCGCGCAGCCGGATCAACGAGTAGCTGCTGTCCACGCCGCCACTGAACAGCAGCGCCGCCGGTCCGGCGGCCCGCGAGCCGTCAGGGGACATCATCGGGAAGCCCACCTGATCCGGCCCAGCTGCCTCCACGCCGGTCACCTGGAAGCCGAACAGTGTCCGCAGCAGCGGCAGGTAGCCCAGCCGGAGGGTGACCAGGTATGCCGCATCGACGGGCGCGTGGACCTCCAGGTCCCGTCCCGCTGCTCCGGCGACCAGCAGCGCCATGGGCAGGAGTGGCTCGATGCGTGGCTCGACCGCGTCCAGGATCATGCTCGGACCCTCAAGGCTGAGCCACAGCTCCGCAGCGGCGCCCAGTGAGCTCCGGATGGTGAGGCGGCCTCCGTCACGGTGGACCAGTGCCGGCCCGAGCTGGAGGGGTCGCGGGGTGATCGGGGGTGGCACGCGATCCATCGGCACTGGCATGCTACCGGAGCACGCTCCGCTGCGGCCCGCCCGCAGGACATCGCCGTACCCCGCCCCGGTACACTGCCGCACGACGCGCCCGTCCGGATGTGACCCGTGTCCCAGCAAGGGGATCCACATGAAAGGCGTACTGCTGGCGGGCGGCACCGGTTCGCGGCTGCATCCGTTGACGCTGGTCACCAACAAGCACCTGCTGCCGGTCCATGACCGGCCGATGATCTACTACCCCCTTGAGACGCTCCACGGCATGGGCATCCGGGAGGTGATGGTCATCCTCGGCGGCCGCAGCATTGGGGACATCGTGGAGTTGCTGTCTGACGGCAAGGACTTCGACCTGGACCTGACCTACCGATACCAGCGCAACTCGCTGGGCATCGCGCATGCCATCGGGCTGACTCGCGAGTTCGTGGCCGACGAGCCGTTCTGCGTCGTCCTCGGTGACAACATCCTGCGGGGCGAGCCACTGGTCGCGGAGGCGACCGAGTTCGCGGCCGGGCCATGCGGCGCGGGCACGCTGCTCTACCGGGTCGAGGACCCCACCCGCTTCGGGGTGGCGGAGTTCGACGCCGGCGGCGCCGTGGTCGGCTTCGAGGAGAAGCCGAAGCAGCCCAAGAGCGACTCGATCCCCATCGGGGTCTACTTCCTGCGACCCGACGCCTTCGATGTCATCGAGCACCTGGCGCCGTCAGGGCGAGGCGAGTTCGAGATCACAGACGTGCTCAACCACTATGTCGGCAACGGCGGCCTCTACACACGCCACTACACGGGGAGCTGGCACGATGCCGGCACCATCGATTCCTTGCTGGAGGCAAGCACGTTGGTTGCGGGTGCGGCAGCGTCCGCCAGCGAACCGCCCGAGGTCCACCCCGCCTGAGGCAGTTCGCGATGCGGATGCGCTCCGGCCCGGAGCCTTGACACGCGACAGGAACGATGCAACCGTTGCCGCCGGGCGTGACCGGTAGTGTCAGCGATCCGCGCTGCACCCCGGGTCTTACCGGGAGTCCGATGCGACTGCTCATCCTGGGGGCCAACGGCCAGCTCGGTCACCGGCTGTGGATCGCCGCCCGGGAGCGCCACGAGGTGTGGGTGACGCTGCGCGGCGGCCTTGCCGGGAAACCATGGCGGGAACTGTTCGACCCGCGGCGGACGATAGAACACGTGGCTGCGGCGGAACCGGGATCGATCGATCGAGCGCTGGAGGTCGCACGGCCCGAGGTCGTCATCAACGCGTCGGGCCTCGTGAAGCAGCGTGTACATCGGTCTCAGCTGGAGCCATGCCATCGGCAAGCGCGCAGACCGGAGATACCCGCCCGGGGAGCTGGCATATGGCTGGCACGGCAACCGCCTGGACATGTCCGCGGCGAGACCCATCGATACCCACCCCGCGCTCAGGGTCGCTGAACCTTGGGGCGTCCGGCACCTCGCCAGCGCTCGAGGTGCACGACTCGTCGACGCGTCCACGGCGCGAGTGCGGAGGAGCGCGCGACTGTGCGGATTCACCGAATGGGAACCGGGCCGAAGGTCGACTTCGAGGGCGTCACAGGCCCGGAACGTGACGAGATCACGGAATGACCGGAAGGTCGTCAGCCTGGAGGGCCTGAGGGAGCGGTACGAGGCAGTCTCGTTCGGGGAATCCGGATAAGCGCGCCCGGAGGGGACGCCGGAGCGGACGCCGGAGGGGACGCTGGGGGTAGCGCCGGAGCGGACGCCGGAACGGACGCGCTGGGATAGCGCCCGAGGGCGGGCGCCCGGTCGGCCAGCCCCGGCCGTTCCCTCGAGGCGATACCGGCGGACCCACTCGTGGCCGGTCGCAGGGCTGACGCCCTGGGCCTCTCAGGCCGTCGCGACGGTCCCACCCATCGAGGATCACGCCATGGATCAGCAGCTGCCGCCCAAACTGGTCGAGACGCGCCGCACGATGCGCCTTGGGAGCCTCCCTGCGGTCTGGACCTTCGACACCCCATACCGTGACCGGAGGCTCCCAAGTGTCAAATACGTCCCTCAGGACGACCGCTATCGCTCGATCCAGCGACGGATGTCGAACGGCGGGCGTTGCCCGGTGCGTGGATCAGCACGGCTTCGTTGCAGCCGTCGTTGCAGGGAGCGACGCTTGCGCAGCGCACCCGGAATCAGCCGGATCAGGTCGCTGATCGCCCGCAGCCCCACGACCGGGTCAGCCACCAGGATGTAGCCCAGCGATAGCAGCTCCCGGCGCAGGATCCAGGGCAAGTCCAGCATGCCGTCCCGCACGCGCTCGTTCTTGAGGAGCATCAGCCGGTGGTTGCGCCACGACCAGCGCCGGACGTTCGCCGATAGTGACCGGTTGGTGCGCACGATGTCCCGGATGGTCGAGGTTCGCGCGCCGCCCGCGCCGCGGGCGTGCCACGCGATGGCGTCCGGGGCGTACCACGCAGACCAGCCCAGCGCCTGCAGACGCCACGCCAGGTCGACGTCCTCCTTGTACATGTAGAAGTCCTCGTCCAGGATCTCCCAGCCACCCCGTCGCGGCAGGCGTGCGTCCTGGAGCGCGGCGCGTCGGTAGACCGGCACCGGACCGTCGACCCCGAACACCGGCCCCGGCGTCGAGTGCTGCACGCCGTCCATCTGCCCCTGGGCGCGACTCACGAAGCGTCGGTCGCGGTGCACCTCGAGACCCGTGGTGTCGAGCATCGAGGCGCGCTCGCCATTCGGTCCCAAGCGGCGCACGCGGGCCTGCACCGACCCGACCTCCGGACGGCTGCTGAACGCGCCGATGGCGTGCCACAGGAATCCGGGGTCCAGCTCCACGTCCTGGTTGAGCAGCAGCACCAGGTCGCCGCGCGCTTCCGAGATGACCCGGTCATGTGCGCGCGCGAAGCCCAGGTTCTCGTTGGACTCGATGAGCCGCATCCGCTCGTCGGTGTCAGCCATGTCACGCAACCAGGTCCTGGTGCCATCCGTGGACGCGTTGTCCAGGACGATGAGCTCGTACTCTGCGACGGTCTGCGCGCGGAGCGATGCGATGGAGCCGGGCAGCCAGCGCATGCCGTTGTAGGTGACCAGCGACACCGTCACCCGCGGCGGCACGGCAGGTATCACGAGCCGGTCGGCGGTTCCGATCAGTGACCCGGGTGGCGCAGCAACGCCGGCAGCGTGCGGACCACGATGCGCAGGTCCAGCCACAGTGACCAGCGGTCGATGTAGTCGAGGTCCAGTGTCGCCCGCTCATCGAAGTCATCGTCGAGCCGCGAGGAGA
>JBBQNA010000136.1:0-9491 GCA_038329515.1 Candidatus Limnocylindrales bacterium
GTCTCGCTGCCACTGGGGTAGCTCTGGCTGATGTTCGAGCTCAACAGGGTCTCCGGATGGTGGTGCGTCTGGTTGCAGGTTGCGCAGCTGGCGCGAAGATGGGCCAGCCACGGAGGCGGTGAGCGCGGCGCGACCGGCCGCTGGCAGTATACCGGCTACCAGGCGCCCGGCAGCCCTTCCGAGCGTGGATCGGTCGCTGCCGCGAACGTCCGATCGCCCTCCGGCTCGCCGTCGTGGATGATCTCGATGGCATGGGCGTGACCCATGGCGGACGACCACGCATCGATGATGCGCGGCACATGACCCCGAGCGCGGAGTCCGTCCACGACCTCCGGGTGATAGCGCGACTCCAGGACCGTGAGTGATGCCGGCCCCATGTGCCTTGGGACATCGGCTGCCCAGCGCGGCGCCCCGACGGCCGTGGCCACGCCCACGCCGCCATCGACGATCGCGGACACGACCTGGGCGAAGACCTGGGGCTGGATCTCGCCGCCCATGGAGCCGTGGACCACCCACGGCCGACCGTCCCGCAGCAGCATCCCGGGCGTGAGCGTGTGCAGCGTTCGCTTGCGTGGCGCAAGAGAGTTGGCGTGACCTTGCTGGAGGCGGAAGAATGCCCCTCGGTTCTGGTACCCGATTCCCGTCGCTGGGTCGACCAGACCCGAGCCGAAGCCCGCGTAGTTGGATTCGATGAGGCTGACCGCGCCGCCGTCCCGGTCCGCGGTGCACAGGTAGACGGTGCCGCCGCCGGCCGGCAGCGACGATGGCACGACCGCGCCGATGTGGTCAGGGTCGATGGATGCCGCCAGCGCACCTGCCCGCTGGCGGTCCAGGATCTGGTCGAGGGCACCCGGCTCCATGGCATCGATGTCCGTCAGCCACCGATCTCGGTCCGCGAGTGCGATGCGCGATGCCTCCAGGCCGAGGTGGACCCAACGGGCGTCCGCGACGCCCAGACCATCGAACGCACCCGGTGGCGGCGCATCGAAGTGGTCGAGGATGGCGAGTGTCTCGAGGGCCACCGCGCCACAGCTGTTGGGTGGGTGGGACATGGACGTCACACCCCGATAGGTGGTCGAGATGGGTGACCCCCAGTCGGACCGATGCGCGGCAAGGTCCGCCCCGCGCACGGGGGAGCCCGCCTGTTCCAGGTAGCCGGCTGCCTGGACCGCGAGGGAACCGGTATAGAGGACGTCCGGCCCTTCTGCCGCAAGGATGGCCAGCGTCCGGCCCAGGGCCGGCAATCGGACCCTCTCGCCAAGTCGCCACGGACGTCCACCTGCTCGATACGAGAGCGCCCAATCGCTGGTGGTACCAAAGAGCGTGGCAGCGCGTTCGACGGCGCCGATCCAGCCGGGGCTGGCGGGGAAGCCCGCCGCCAGCTCGATGGCGGGCGCCAGCAGGTCGGCCCACGCCAGGCGTCCGAACCGCTCGTGCGCCCGACCCCAGGAGTCGACGGCACCGGGTACGGTCACCGACCAGGGACCCCGCTCGGGCATCTGCGTCAGTCCGGCCGCCGCCGCCGCCGCGGGTGTCGCGCCAGCCGCCGACCGACCCGACCCGTTGAGTGCCACGACCTCGTTCGTGGCTGGGTCGGCGATGAGCCAGAACGCATCACCGCCGAGTCCGCACGAGTGGCCGGCCACGACCGCGAGTGCGGCGTTCGTGGCGATGGCCGCGTCCACGGCCGAACCGCCCTGGCGCAGGATGCCGATACCGGCCTGCGTGGCGAGGTGGTGCGGGCTGGCCACGGCTCCGTTGGCGCCACGGGCGAGAGGCACGGGCATCTGGGCCGGGGCACTGTCGATCATGCGTTGCAGGGTACGCTGCGTGCGTGTTCGCGACGCTCATCGGACCGTATCCCCAGATCGACGGCACGCCCCAGGAACGCTTGGTGGCGACCATCGCGGACCAGCTGGATGCGGGGCTGGGCATGCTCACCGATGGGCACGTGTATGCCGTCAGGGGCAGGGACCCTACCGCGGTCGTGGGGGCGTGGCATGCGGCGGATGCGGTCGGTCACCACTATGCGGCGGTGGCCGGCATCGAGCCGCCACTCATCAAGGCGTGCCTGCTGGGTCCGTGGACGACGGCGCGCGACGTACAGCGCCCGGCCAGGGACTGCGCCGCCGACCTGGTGCCGGTCATCGCCGCCCTGTTCGAGGCAGGCGTGCCCGTGGTCCAGCTCACGGAACCGGCCATCGGCACCATCGATCCGGCGGATCTCGACTCCCTCGAACTGCTGGAGGCGGCACTGGGCCTCGTGAGCGAGGACGCACAGGGTCATCTCAGCCTCGCGTTGGCAGGCGGACCGCCCACGGGGGTGCCGCACGAGCGCCTGTTCGCCTCGCCCTTCGCGAGCTACCTGTTCGACCTCATCAGTGCACCTGACGACTGGAACCTGTGTGCACGCGCGCCGGGCGCAGGCGGACTCATCGTGGCTGTGGGGGACGCCCGCACACCCGACCCGGACACCGAGGCGGTGAGCGTCTGGGGCGCACGCTACGCGGCGTCACTCGGCGGACGGGGGCCTGGTCGGGTCGGGCTCGCCATGTCGGCGGGCCTGGAGCTGCTCCCCCGTGAGGTGGCGAAAGCCAAGCTCGCGGCACTCTCGGAGGCCGGTCGTACGGCAGAGCTGTCCAACGACGAGCTGGCGAAGGTCATCGAGCCGCGGGCGGTGGATGCCCGATCCGCGGGCCTGGGTCGTTACGAGCCGAGGCGTCCCCGATCCTGACCCGGCTCCCAGCCGGGCTGCCAGCTCCCAGCCCTCGAAACGGAACCCGGGCGACACCGTGCAACCGACCAGCGTGCACTCGCCGGTGCTCCGGGCTGCCTGCCGATCGCCGACGGGCACGATCACCTGTGGTCGCTCGCCGGCGCGCAGGTCGCTGCCCAGGACATGGATCGGGGCCGCTGTGGGGCGCTCGCCGGGTGCCGTGTCGGCACGCCGCGTCTCGGCGTAGTGGCCGCCCTCCGGGTGTGGCGTCAGGCCCAGGATATCGATGATGGCGTCGGCGCCGAGCGGTTCGTTCACAGGCCGTAGCGTACGATCGGGAGGTGCCGCTGCCCACGCCGACCGTGCCCGATGCCCTGCGTCCGAGCGCCGCGGCGTGCCTGCAGGACTGGGCTGCGCGGGTGGTTGCCGAGCGGACTCAGACGGACCGCTGTCGCGAGGTCGCCGACCCCGCCGACTTCTATGCCCCGACGGCCCATCGCTTCCGGTTCGAGCCGGCGGCGCCACTGGACGCGGTAGGGCAGCTGCTGGAGTCGATGGCTCGGCCGCGCGATACCTGGCTGGACGTGGGCGCAGGTGGCGGTCGCTATGCGCTCGCCATCGCGCGCCTGACGCGTCGGGTCGTCGCGGTCGATCCGTCCCGCTCGATGCTGGACACGCTCCACGCCGGCGTGGTGGACTCGGCCCTCGACAACGTGACGGCCACCGAAGGGCGCTGGCCACCCACGGGGTGGGCGACCGACCCGGCGGTCCTGGTGCCCTTCCAGGCCGATGTCGCACTCATCGCCCACGTGGGCTACGACATCGAGGACATCGGGCCGTTCCTGGACGCCTTGGAGGCCGCCACTGCGCGCCGATGCGTCGCGGTCATGGGCGAGGGCGCCATGACCACCGTGGGGCGGCTGTATTGGGCGCCGATCCATGGCGAGCCGCGTGTGGCATTGCCGGCGCTGACGGAGCTCCTCACGTTGCTCATCGCGCGCGGTCGCCTGCCAGAGGTGCGCCTGGTGGATCGGGAGCCGCCCGCATACGCCTCGTTCGAAGCGCTGCATGATCGGGCCCGTCGTCAGTTGTGGCTGCGTCCAGGTTCGACACGCGACGCTGAGCTGGAGCGACTGCTGCGCTCGGACGCCGTCGAGACGGACGGAGCATGGGGACTGCCGGAGGACACGGCCCGCATCGGTGTGGTGAGCTGGTCCCCCCTCGACTGAGCTGCCCCGGTGCGAATCGAAACGGGCCGCGGCATGTGGTGTCGTCGGCCCGTGTTCGTGGTTGGATGAGGAGGTGGAGGGGAGGAGGGTCTAGCGTCGGGTGAGGCGGAAGATCCACAGCGCGCCCTCGCGCCGTCGACTGCCCCGCAGCTCTCCCGCCCATCGGCGGTTGCGCGTCTCGCGTGCCAGATCCTGTTGCCTCGCCTGTACCAGCTCTCGGTTGTGTCCGTGCATCTTCTGCCTCCTTTCTCCGCAACCGGGTGGCTGCGGCCGATGACAGAAGGATGCTGGACGGCGCGTGCCGGACCATCCGGCAGAGGTCGTGAACCTGGGCGCGACAGTCGACGCCGACGCGCCTACGTCAAGTGTCCCGACGCACTCGCTGCAGTGCCACGCCGAGCACCGAGCGACTCAGGCCCGGGGCTGGACGAGCTTGTTCTCGACCGCGTACAGGGCGGCCTGGGTGCGACTGGACAGGCCGAGCTTGCCCAGGATGTTGCTCACGTGTGTCCGGGCGGTGCGTTCGGTGATGAACAGCGCCGACGCGATCTCCTTGTTGCTGGCGCCCTGTCCGACGAGTGACAGGACCTCCTTCTCGCGCTCCGTGAGCGGCTCGATGGGCTGCGGTGCGTGCTTTCGCTCGCGCATCCTCTGGGCCAGCAGCCGCGCCACGGCCGGATCGAGATGCACCTCACCAGCGTGTGCGGCGCGCACGGCATTGGCGACGGCGTCCGCGTCCGCGTCCTTGAGCAGGTAGCCACTGGCCCCCGCTTCGAGAGCGGACGTCACCTTGTCCTCCTCGATGAAGCTCGTGACGGCCACGATCTCCACTTCCGGCTGGGCCGCCTTGATGGCCGCGATGGCGGAGACACCGTCGAGGACGGGCATCATCAGGTCCATCAGGATCACGTCTGGTCGGAGTGCCTTCGCCTGCGCGACACCCGCCGCACCGTCGCTCGCCTCGCCGATGACCTCGATGTCGTCCTGGAGGTCGAGGAACGTCCGCAGCCCACGCCGGACGACCTGGTGGTCGTCGACGAGCAGCACCCTGATCTTCCGGTCGGCGTCATCAGGCTGCTCGTCAGGTGTGGATGTCGGGACGTCACTCACGGCTGTCCTCGTCCGGGATGCTGGCTGACGGACGGATCATCCGCCCGTGTGGACTCCATCGTCCAACGGTCCCTGCAAGGATGCCTCATCGCGCGCCGCCCGGCCACAGCTCTGGAGCGTGTCCACAAGCTGCTCCGGACGGACCGACTTGGACACGAACGCGAGCGCGCCACAGCCGATCGCCGGCTGCTCCACACCATCGACGCCACTCATGGCCACGATGGCGACATCCGGCCACCGACGATGCAGTTCGGCCAGGAGCGCCAGGCCCATCTCCGCTTCCGGCAGGCGTGGGTCGATGAGCAGCACGTCTGTGCCATCGTCCTCCAGCAGGTGCACGGCGGCGACCGGGTCGGCAGCCACGCCGGACAGGTCCAGCCCGTCCGAGATGCGGATGAGGCCTGCCAGGCTCTGGCGCACGCGACGGTCCGAATCGACCACGAGCACGCGCACAGGGGCAAGTGGACCGGTCACCCGGCCACGTTGGACGCCACGGCATGCGCCGGCATCGGCCTTCCGACGGTTCCGGTCCTACGTCAAACGACGTAGGCGCGACAGCGAGGCCGGAAAGCGAGGCGCGCCGCCGTCAGGCGGGCTCAGGCTGCAGGCGTTCGCGGGGCACCAGTACCTCGATGCGGGTACCTGATCCGGGTGTGCTGCTGACGTCGATCGTGGCGCCGATCTGGCTTGCCCGGGCGCGCATCCCCGCGATGCCCATGTGGCCCGCAGGGATGACCGTGGGATCGAAGCCGCTGCCGTCGTCCTGGACGCTCAGGCGCATGTCCGAGCCGTGCGACCCCACAAGGGAGATCGAGACCCTGCTCGCGTCCGCGTGCTTGACGACGTTGTGGAGTGC
Source organism: Candidatus Limnocylindrales bacterium (assembly GCA_038329515.1). GTDB lineage: Bacteria > Chloroflexota > Limnocylindria > Limnocylindrales > CSP1-4 > JAFMJV01. Next base: position 5,912 of record JBBQNA010000136.1, read on the forward strand.
TTCCTGGGTGATGCGGTAGAGCGCGGTCTCCACCTCGAGGGCGGCACGCTCGTCGGGGACCGCACACTCGACTTGCACCACCAGCCCGACGCGGCCCTGGATACCCGCCGCATGTGTCCGGATGGCCTGCACCAGGCCGTCCTGCTCCAGGTTGGCCGGCCGGAGCTCGAAGATGAGTGCCCGCATCTCGGCCAGTGCCTCTCGCTCCAGTTCTCGCAGCTCGCCCAGCATCTGACGCGCGGCAGCCGGGTCGCGGTCCATGAGCAGTTCCACGCTGCGCGTCGTGAGGGTCATGCTGAACAGCGCCTGGGTCACGGAATCGTGGAGCTCCTGTGCGAGCCGGGCGCGCTCCTGCGCCGAACCAAGGTCCGCGGCCTGCCGTCGGAGGTGATCCTCCAGCCGGACCTGGTCACGCAGGTCGCGCATGATGCCGTGCGCGCCGCCGTACGCGCCATCGCGGACATCCGCCACCGCGCGCAGCTCCAGCGGCACCGGCAATCCCTCTCGATCACGGAGGAAGAACCGATACGACTGCTGTGGGAACGGTTCGACGCTGATGCGCTGGTAGGCATCCCCCGGCACCGATCCGGAATCGGTGTGCACGACCGTGGCGAAGTGCTGGCCGAGCCGTTCCGCCGGTGGTTCGCCCGATACGTGTTCGAAGCTGTCGCTCAGGAAGGTGAACAGGCCGTCGCCGTCGGTCTGCCACACGATGTCCGGCGAGTTCGAGAGCAGGTAGTGGTAGCGCCGCTCCGAGTCGTGGAGTCCCCTGGTACAGGCGGGAGTTGGCGACCGCGATGGCGGCCATGTCGGCGAGCGCCTGGAGCAGCTGCTGGTCATGCTCGGGTACGTCTCGCGGTTCGGGGTAGGAGATGGCCAGCGTACCGATGATGTCCTTGCTGCCCCGCAGGGGAGCGGCTGCCATGCAGCCCAGACCCATCCGGATGGCGACGTCGCGGTCCTCCGGGTACTGAGGGATGCGCTCGTCATTGAGGTAGTCGCGGGTCCAGACCACGCGCCGTTCCGACGCCGCGAGGCCATTGATACCACCACCGAGCGGGAACTCCATCGCCGCCAGCCAGGCAGTCGTCGCGGCATCGGTGGTGTCCGCCATGACGGCCGGCACCAGGAAGTCGCCCACCTCCGACATGAGTGTCGGGTGCGCGCCATCGGCGTCCAGCAGACGGCGCGATTCGTCCACGATGCGCTGCAGCACCTCGGTCGGTTCCTGGAGCACCGCGATTCGGGCCGTGATGGCCCGCAGGATGGCCTCCTGCTCGACCCGGCGGGCCAGTTCCTGCTGTGACCGCGCCAGCTGGTCGATGAGTCGCGCTCGCGCCAGCGATGACGCTGCATGGTCCGCGAGCGCCCGCACCAGGGACGCATCGCACTCACCGAGCGAGCCGACGCGACTGGTGTAGACGCCCAGTGCGCCCATCAGCTCGTCCTCGTTGATGAGCGGCGCCACGACCATCGCCCGGATCGAGTCCGTGCGCACGACCTGGTCCGTCATCCAGGCATGCGTGAAGCTGGTGTCCGCGGGGTAGTCGGCGGTGATGCGGATGGACCGATCGGCGGCCGCGCTGCCGAACATGCCGACTCCCAGGGGCACCACGAGGGATCGCATCCAGGCACGTTCGTCGATCGCGCTGATGCCTGCGTCCGCCGCCCAGTGGAGCAACCCGTCCGACGCGTCCAGCAGGTACGCGATGGCGCCATCCGCGTGCAGCAACCGGGCGGCCTCGTCGACCGCGTGCTGGAGCGGATCGGGCTGCGATCGAGCCTGGCCGCCTGCCGGTCCCACCGCCGGACTATGGCAGATGGGGTGCCGCCGGTGCGACACGTTGCGATGCACGACAGGGGATTCGGGAACGTTTCCACTTCGTTCGTTCACTTGACAGAGTCCGGCGCCGCTCGGTAGGCTCTTTGTCCAGACAGTTGCCAAAGTCGGGCTGGGGCGCGTGGCAGGTGTCGAACGGAGGATGACGTCGCAGGATGCGATCGCTGGTCAAGGCGACACACCAGGGGACGCGCGAGCACAACGTGCGGCTCGTGATGCGCGCCCTGGCGGGCCTGGGGCCCATCAGCCGGGCGGACATCGCGCGTCGGACCGATCTCACCCGCACGACCGTGTCGGACGTCGTCAGCCAGCTCGCCGTTGCCGGCCTGGTCCAGGAGATCGGCCGTGGGCCGTCGAATGGCGGCAAGGCACCCATCCTGCTGCAGATCCCGCGGGACGCGCGCCAACTCATCGGCGTGCACGTGGGGGAGGGACAGGTCCAGGGCGCGATCGTGAACCTGGCGGGTGACATCAGCCACCGCGAGCGACTGACCCTCGATGGTCGCGATGGCGACGCGGCACTCGCGCGCCTGGACGAGCTGATCGATCGACTGGTCCGGGTGGCGGTCAAGCCGCCCCTCGGCATCGGCATCGGCACCTCGGGGCTCGTCGATACCTCGTTGGGGACGGTGCGCTGGGCGGTCCACCTCGACTGGCACGACCTCCACCTCGGGGCGCGGATGCAGGACCGAACCGGGCTGCCGGTCTACATCGCGAACGACTCCCAGGCGGCGGCCCTCGCGGAGTGGACCTTCGGCCGCCATACCCCGGCGAGGGGCATGGTCGTGGTCAAGGTCGGCAACGGCATCGGTGCGGGCATCATCATCGAGGACCGGCTGTACCAGGGCGACGGCTTCGGGGCGGGCGAGATCGGGCACATCTCGGTCGCTGACAACGACCTGCTGTGTCGCTGCGGCCGGACCGGCTGTCTCGAGACAGTGGCCAGCCTGCGCTCGGTCCAGGCACGCATCCGGGCGATCACGCATGGCGCGCCGGATGTCGTGCACCTGCCGCCGGCCGACCCTGATGCGCTGCAGCAGTGTCTCGAGGCGTTCGATACGGGTGATCCCCGCGTGGTACAGGTCGTCCTCGACGCGGGCCGCTATCTCGGCCGGATGCTGGGCCATCTGGTGGGCGCCCTGGACATCCACGACATCGTGCTCATCGGTTCCATGACCGCGTTCGGCGAGCCGTGGCTGGATGCCGTCCGGTCCGAGGCGCACCGGAGCGCTCTGCCACTGCTCGTGGACAGCACCCGCATCGGGCTGGGCCATCTGGGCTCGGATATCGTGGAGCTGGGCGCTGCGGCGCTGCTGATGACCTCCGAGCTCGGGCTGAGCCAGGCCGCATGACGATGATCGCTGATGCTGGCATGAGGCAGCCGCACGGTGGCCTGGAACCCGTGACCGTGGTCGTCCCGATGGTGCTGTCCGGCGGCGTCGTCCTGGGCATCGACATCGGCGGCACCAAGACCGCCGCGATGGCCGTGGACAGCGCTGACGAGATCCTGGGCCGTGCCGAGCGACCCACGGACCGTCATGCGCCACTCCGGGTGGCCGTCGAGGTCGCGCGCGCCGCGCTTGCCGCTGCGGGTGTCGCCGATGGCTCGCTGTGCGCCGTCGGAGTGGCCGTGCCGGGAGACGTGGATGCGCGCACCGGCACCGTGCGCCTCGCGGTCAACCTCGAGGCCCAGGACCTGCCGCTCGGCGCGTTGCTGGCGGACGCGCTAGGTGCGCCCTG
>JBBQNA010000137.1:0-9464 GCA_038329515.1 Candidatus Limnocylindrales bacterium
AGAGGTTCAGATCGACGAGGAACGCGACCTGCGCATCGACGTCAAGCGGGCATCCGGACCGGGCGGCCAGAGCGTCAACACGACCGACTCCGCGGTGCGCATCACCCATCTGCCGACCGGGCTGGTGGTCGAGATCCAGGATGAGAAGAGCCAGCACAAGAACAAGGCCAAGGCGATGGCAGTGCTGCGTGCGCGGCTGCTCGAGCTGGAGCAGAGCAAGGCGCACGAGGAGGAAGCCGCGGTCCGCCGGGGCATGGTCGGCTCCGGCGACCGGTCGGAGAAGATCCGGACCTACAACTTCCCCCAGGACCGCCTCACCGATCACCGGATCGGGCTGGACCTCCACAACCTCTCGGGCGTCATGGACGGCGACCTGGACCGGCTCATCGATACCCTCATCACCACCGACCAGGCACGCCGCCTGGCCAACCTGGACGAGCAGGGGGCCGCGTGACCGGGCTGGGAGACCCCACCGCCACCGCAGCCGATCACATCCGGCGCGCCACGGACCTGACCGGCACGCTGGTCCTGAAGCACGACCGGTACTTCCTCCTGAGTGACCCGTACGGCGACGTGCGCAACGATCAGCGCGGCCTGGGTCTCTACCTGGGTGACACGCGGGTGCTCTCACGCCATGAGCTGCGGGTCGACGGCCAGCGGCCAGTCGTGCTCCGCACCGGTGGCGGCGCGAGCTGGCGGGGCACCATCCAGATGACCAATCCTGACCTGGTGCGCAACCCGATGGAGAAGGGCGACGCGGCCGCGGTCCTGTCACGTCAGTCGCTGGGGATCGTCCGGGAGCGCATCATCGCGGACGCCTTCGAGGAGCGCATCCGCATCCACAACTACACCCTGCATCCCGAACAGTGCGTGCTGACCCTGGCCCTCGATGCGGACTTCGCGGACCTGTTCGAGGTCCGAGGCGTCCAGCGGGCCATGCGCGGTGAGCGCCGCCCGACGGAGATGGGCCGTGACCTGGTGGGCTTTGGCTACATCGGCCTCGACCAGCGATTCCGACGGACCTGGATCCAGGTGTCGGAGGTGGGCGAATCACGCCTGGTCCCCGCGAACGAGGATCCCGACGGGTCCGGCCAGGGTGTCCTGCTCAGCTTCTCGGTGTCCATCCCGCCGGGCGGTGAGTGGTCGCTTGGCATCCGCATCACGGCCGAGGTACTGGACACGCCGCTGCCCTCCAGGCGCGAGCAGCGACCTGCCACCGGGGCGCGTCCCGCTGACGATCCCGAGGCTGCCCACCGGGCGTGGCACTCGACGTCCACCAATGTGACCAGCTCCAACGCCGCGGCGGACCGAGCGTTCCACCGGAGCATGGCCGACCTGCGGCTGCTGGTGGACTCGGGTCCGCTGCCCGGGGAGCGGTTTATCGCTGCCGGTATCCCCTGGTACAACGCGCTCTTCGGTCGTGATTCCATCATCACGTCGCTCCAGATGCTGTCCATCCGGCCGGGCATCGCGCACGACACGCTGACGATCCTGGCGCGTCTGCAGGCCACCACCCGGGACGACTGGCGCGACGCGGAGCCGGGCAAGATCCTCCACGAGCTGCGCACCGGCGAGCTGGCCGCCGTTGGCGAGATCCCCCACACGCCCTACTACGGCTCGGTGGATTCCACGCCGCTGTGGCTGGTGCTGCTGGGCGAGTACGAACGTTGGACGGGCGACATGGATCTGGTGGACCGGCTGTGGCCGAACGCGCTGGCGGCGCTGGACTGGATCGACCAGGTGGCCGATCCGAGTGGCTTCGTGGCCTATCGCCGTCGGTCGGATGGCGGGCTCCTGAACCAGGGCTGGAAGGATTCCGCGGATGCCATCCGATGGTCGGATGGGCGTCTGGCCACCGGTGCGGTGGCGCTGGTCGAGGTCCAGGGGTACGTGTTCCGGGGTCGACTGGAGATGGCGCGCCTGGCGCGGCGTCGGGGTGACATGGCGACGGCGGCTCGACAGGAGACGGCTGCGGAGTCGCTCCGGCTCCGCTTCGAGGAGCGCTTCTGGTTGGAGGAGGCAGGCACCTACTCGGTGGGTCTGGACGGTGACGGGCAGGCAGTCGATTCCGTCACGTCCAACGCGGGCCACGCACTGTGGAGTGGCATCAGCTCGCCTGCGCGCGCGGCGCAGGTGGCGGCATCCCTGCTCGGCCCCGACCTCTTCAGCGGCTGGGGCATCCGGACGCTCTCGTCGCGGATGGCCGGGTACAACCCCATCAGCTATCACATCGGCAGCGTCTGGCCACACGACAACGCCATCTGTGCGGCAGGCCTGTGGCGCTATGGCCACCGGGACGAGGCAGGCCGGGTGGCGGGGGCGCTGCTTGAGGCGACGCAGTTCTTCCGCGACGCCCGGCTGCCGGAGCTGTTCTGCGGCTTCGATCGCGCGGCATCGCCCTATCCAGTGCCCTATCCGGTCGCCTGCTCGCCGCAGGCCTGGGCATCCGGCAGCATCTTCCAGCTGCTGGGCGCGATGCTGGGACTGGCACCCGATGCCGCGCGTCACGAGTTGCAGCTGGTATCGCCGACGCTGCCGCATTGGCTGCCGGAGGTCCGCCTGGAGAACCTCGTGGTCGGGGACGCGGTCGTTGACCTGCTGGTCCGGCGTACGGATGGCTCGACGGGTGTGGAGGTGCTCCGGCGCTCGGGCACGCTCGACGTGGTCGTGCGGGTCTGACGGGGCACGGGTCATGGCATCCGTGGGCGAGCTGCTTGCCGTGGCCACCCGGCAACTGAGGGAGACCGGTGCGGGCAGCCCACGCCTGGACGCCGAGGTGCTCCTGGCGCACGTGCTGGGCGTCGGCCGAACGGGGGTGCTGGCGCATCCCGATGCGGTCGTGGGTGACGGCTCCGCGACCACGTTCGAGGCCCTCCTCGCGAGGCGCGCGGCAGGCGAGCCGGTGGCGTACCTGCGGGGCATCCAGGAATTCCACGGCCTTGCCTTCTCGGTCGATGCCCGGGTGCTCATCCCCCGACCGGAGACGGAGCGATTGGTGGACCTCGCTCTCGAGCGTGTCCGCGGGATGCTCACCGGCGCGCCGCGGCCGCCGGGCGCCCCGCCGGTGCGGGTATGGGATGTGGCCACCGGCAGCGGTGCCATCGCGGTCGCGCTCGCGGCCCAGCTGCGCCAACGGGGTTACCTCCAGGAGGTGGAGCTCGTCGCCAGTGATGTCTCCCCGGACGCGCTCGCCGTGGCCATCGAGAACGCGGTCGCGCATGGCGTGGCCGACCGCATCGAGCTCGTGGTGGGCGATCTGCTGGACATCCCCGACCGCGCGCCCGTGGACCTGCTGCTGGCCAACCTGCCGTACATCCCGACCGAGGTCGTGCCCACGCTCGCGCCGGAAGTGCGCGAGGAGCCGCTGCTGGCGCTCGATGGTGGACCGGACGGCATGGACCTCCTGCGGCGCCTGCTGGCCGGTCTGCCGGACGTGATGCTGCCCGGCGGCACGGCGCTGCTGGAGATGGGAGCCGACCAAGACACGGCCATGAATACGGCCGTAGCCGACTCTCTGCCGAGCACCTGGTCCGTGATCATCCACCACGACCTCGGCGGGCGGCCGCGAATCGCGGAGCTGCGCCAGATCGGCGCGTACCGCCGATGACACCGCTCGTGCTGCGTTCGGACGACCCCGCTGCGCTCGACGTTGCCGTCGAGGTCCTGGAGCGTGGCGAGATCGTGGGCATGCCCACGGAGACCGTGTACGGGCTGGGTGTCATGCCCCTGCCCGCGCCGCTGGCCGCGCTCGTGGTGGCCAAACAGCGGCCACTGGACAAGGGCATCGCGCTGCTCATCGATGGCCTGGACCAGGTCGTCCATCTCGTGATGGTCCCGGAGGCCGCGCAGCGACTCGCACGCGCCTGCTGGCCGGGTGCCCTCACGCTCGTGCTGCCACTGCTGCCGGGCGTCCTGATGCCGGAGGCCGTCACGGGCGGTCGAGCGACCCTCGGCGTGCGGCTGCCCGATCATGCGATCCCCCGGGCACTGGCGCGTCACGTCGGGCCACTCGCGGTCAGCTCCGCCAATCGCAGCGGCGAACCGGATGCCCGCACCACCGCCGAGCTGCTGGCTGCCGTGGGTCCGTCCCTGGGCGTGGTCATCGATGACGGCCCGGTGCGGGGCGGTGTGCCCTCGACCGTGGTCGCAGTCGCCCCGGATGGCGGCCTGACCATCCTGCGTGCCGGTGCGCTCGACCTCGCCGCGCTCCATGCAGCCACTCGCTGAGCATCCCGTGGCACCCGCAGCCGTGGCTCGGCCGATGCTCCGGCCGCGGGTACACTGACGCGTAGCCGGGCCTGTCGGGCCGACCCAGGAGGACCCCATGACCATCACCGCCGGGCCGACCATCGCCGACGCCCCCATCTCCGCCGTCGACCCGGAACTCTGGGAGGCCATGCTCGGGGAGCGCGACCGGCAGCGCTGGAAGATCGAACTCATCGCGAGCGAGAACTACGTCGCGCAGGCCGTCCTGGAGGCGCAGGGCTCGTGGCTCACCAACAAGTACGCCGAGGGCCTGCCCGGCAAGCGCTACTACGGCGGCTGCGAGTTCGTGGACGTCGTGGAGCGGCTGGCCCAGGAGCGTGCCCTGGCCCTGTTCCCCGGCGCGGAGCACGTGAACGTGCAGCCCCATTCGGGTGCCCAGGCGAACATGGCGGCCTACTTCAGCGTGCTCAAGCCGGGCGACCGCATCCTGGGCATGAACCTCGCCCATGGCGGCCACCTGACCCACGGCATGAAGCTCAACTTCTCGGGCAAGCTGTATCAGGTCGACGCCTACGGCGTGCGTGCCGACGACCAGCGTATCGACTACGACGCCCTCGAGCGACAGGCCCAGGAAGTACGCCCGCAGATGGTCGTGGCGGGCGCCAGCGCCTATCCCCGGATCATCGACTTCGAGCGCATGGCTGCCATCGCCCATGGTGTGGACGCCCTGCTGTTCGTGGACATGGCCCACATCGCGGGCCTGGTCGCTGCCGGGCTGCACCCCAGCCCGTTCCCGCATGCGGACCTGGTCACGACCACGACCCACAAGACGCTGCGGGGACCGCGCGGCGGCATCACCTTCGCGCGCGCCGACCTGGGAGCCGCCGTGGACAAGGCCGTCTTCCCGGGCATCCAGGGTGGACCGCTGATGCACGTCATCGCGGCCAAGGCCGTCGCCTTCAAGCTGGCCCTTGAGCCGGAGTTCCGGGAGGACCAGCGACGCACCGTGGAGAACGCCCAGGTGCTCGCGACCACGCTCGCAGGGCTGGGCGCGAAGCTCGTGTCGGGTGGCACGGACAACCACCTGGTGCTGGTCGACGTGACCCCCCTGGGTGTCACGGGCAAGGAGGCTGAGCACCTCCTGGACGAAGTCGGCATCACGGTCAACAAGAACGCCATCCCCTTCGACCCACTGCCGCCCAACACCTCGTCGGGCATCCGGGTCGGGTCGCCGGCGGTCACAACGCGCGGTTTCGGGACCGCCGAGATGCGCCGGGTCGGCGAGCTCATCGTGCGCACCCTGACCCAGCGCGACGATGCAGCCGCGCTCAAGGTTGTGCGCAGCGAGGTCCACGACATCTGTGCCCGATTCCCGGTCCCCGGGCTGCCCTGAACCGCCATGAAGCGCGACTAGGGTGAAGCTCCAGGTGTCGACTGACGTGATCCTGTTCATCGTCGGCGCCTTCGCCGTGGCGGCGATGGTCAGCTGGCTGCTGACGCCGGTCGCCATCAGCATCGCCCGCCATGTCGGTGCCATCGACAATCCCGATTCGGCACGTCGGGTCCATCGCCTGCCGGTGGCTCGACTCGGCGGCCTCGCAGTCGGCACCACGTTCCTGATCGTGGGCATCGTGGCCATCGGGGTCGGACCGCCGTCGTGGCCGAACCAGGTGGCCAGTTCCATCCGGGATCCCCAGGTCAACGCCCTGTTCCTGGGCGTCGTGGTTGCGATGATCCTGGGCTTCATCGACGACCGATGGCAGATCCGGGCTCGCTATCAGCTGCTGGGACAGCTCGCGCTCGCAGGCATCGCCATCGCCGGCGGCATCCTGTTCGTCCAGATCGCGAACCCGTTCCAGTTCCTGGGGGCAGCGCTCGGGAGGCCGGACCTCGACCTGCGGGAGCTGCTGGCGTTCCACCTGACGGACGATCTCGTGGTGCCGGTCGTGCCCATCGTGCTGACGGCGTTGTGGATCGTGGGCATGGTCAACTGCATCAACTGGATCGACGGCCTCGACGGCCTGTCCACGGGCGTGTCGCTCATCGCAGCGTTGACGCTGGGTGTCATCTCCGTCACCGCGGCGCCAATCGAGCCACTGGTGGCGCTGCTGTGCGCGGTGCTCGCTGGCTCCCTGGCCGGATTCCTGCCCTGGAACTTCCACCCCGCGCGGGTGTTCATCGGCACCGCCGGTGTCATGGTGATTGGGTATGTCCTGGCGGTGCTCTCGATCATGGGCACGGCCAAGGTCGCCGTGGCCCTCCTGGTCCTGGGTGTGCCCATCATCGACACCTTCTGGATCATCATCCGTCGGCTCGCTTCGGGGGCATCGCCGTTCGAGGCGGATCGGGGCCACCTCCATCACCGGTTGCTGGACCTGGGCCTGACGCATCGGGGGGCGGTGCTGCTCATCTACGCCATCGCCGCGGCCCTCGGCGTCAGTGGTCTGCTGCTTTCATCCTCCGGTGCCGGACCGCTGTATGCCTTCCTGGGTATCGTCATCGGGGGCGGCTTCGCGCTGTACCTCCTGACGCGCCGGACGCGTGATTCACTCGACCCCGCGAGCTACCCGGACGAGCCGGACGAGGTCACCACGAGCAGCCATCCGACCCCCGACAGCACCGGCTCCGGCACCCCCGGCCACGGCACCCGACCCGCCTGATGACGAACCGGTCGCTGGCGTGGCGTGGCGCTGATATACTCCGGGCGCACTGGCAGCGCCGATGAACGGTCACGCACAGGCGCTTGGCTACTTTGCGCTCTTCTCGGAGATCGGGTTCGTCCTGTTCGTGACGACCCTGTTCGGTGCACTGGCGGGCCATTGGCTGGACCAGCAGTTACAGACGAATCCATTCTTCGTCGTGACCGGGTTCATCGGTGGCGCGGCCCTGGGGGCTGTGGTCGACTATCGGCTGCTGACCAGGTTCCTGAAACGACTGGATCAAGGCGACTGACGAGCACGACCTGACGGCGTGCCCACCGCAGGGGGATACACGTGACGAGCGCCGGTGACGCGGTGACGCAGGTGCAGGAGGCCGGTGCGCCCAGGAAGGGGCGGCCCTGGCTGGCGATCCTCATCGTGCTCGTCATCTTCCTGGACGTCCTCGCGTTCATCGTGGTGCCGCCGTCGCCAAAGGGTGAGCCCGGAGCAGCATGCGCCTACCCCGAGTGCTTCATCGAAAGCACCCTCCACCTGCCAGCTCCGCATGCCCTGTGGGTCGCCGGCGGAGGGGCTGCGGATACCGGCATGATCTCCGCACAGGTCAGCATCACCGACTCGCTGTTCACGATGATCATCATCACGTTCATCGTGCTGGTCGTGCTCATCCTCATGTCCCGCGGCCGATCGGCGGTACCGGGTCGTACCCAGAACTTCCTGGAGTGGGGCATCGAGTCCCTGGAGGGCTTTGCCAAGGGCATGGGTGGTGCGGCCGCCTCGCCATACGTGCCCCTGTTCGCGGCCCTCTTCATCCTCATCCTGGCGTTCAACTGGAGCGGCCTCATCCCGGTCGTGGGTCGGGTGGAGTTCCTGCGCGCACCCACCAGCGACGTGAACGTGACCATCGGGCTTGCCCTGGTCGCCTTCTTCACCTTCCATATCGAGGGGTTCCGAAAGCTCGGCTTCAAGGGCTACGCCGGCAAGTTCTTCCCCTTCTACGAGTTCAAGAATGGCATCGGCGCGGGCGTCATCGCCCTGTTCGTGGGCCTCATCGAGCTGATGCTCGAGTTCGTCAAGCCGTTGACGCTCTCCATGCGACTATTCGGCAACATCTACGGCGGCGAGGTCGCCCTGGGCGTGCTCACAGCCCTCACGGTCACCATCCTGCCGGTCGCCCTGTACGGCCTGGAGATCATGCTCACGTTCGTACAGGCACTCATCTTCAGCACCCTGGCGCTCATGTTCACGATCGCTGCCGTCGAGTCCCATCACCACGAAGAGGGTGAGCTGGGCGAAGAAGGCATGTCGGCCGTGCACGATGCCGCTCATCCCCAGCCAGCCGCGGCTCACTAGCCGCCCACCATCAGGCCACAGGTATCCGGGCGGACCAGCCCGGCCATCTCTCAGGGAGGACTCCACAACATGGAAAACATCGGCGCGGGTCTCGCCGCTCTGGGCGTCATCGGCCCGGGCATCGGCATCGGCATCCTGGGTGGCATGGCGGCTAGCGCCATCGGCCGCAACCCGGATGCTGCCGGTCAGATCCGCGGTCTCGCCATCATCCTCGCCGCGTTCGCGGAAGGCCTTGGCGTGCTCGCGGTGGTGGTCGGTCTGCTCGCCATCTTCCTCGGCGGCGGCTGAGACGGTCGGCACCGACTAGGGAGATCACGTGGTGGACTTGTTTGCGGTCGCCGGCGGTTTTGCCAGGGATGCCCTGGTATTCGCCGCAGAGGCTGGGCAGGAGGAGACTGGATTCCAGATCAACCTGTTCTGGATCATCGTCAGCGCCCTCAACTTCCTGGTCTTCTTCGTGCTTGCCTGGAGGCTGGCACTGAAGCCGGTCGTCCGGCAGCTCCATGAGCGACGCGATCGCATCGAGCAAGGTCTCCTGGACGCTGACGCCGCTCGGCGCGACCGGGAAGCCGCCGCGGACCAGCGGCAGGCCGTGCTGGCCGAGGCACGCCGGGAAGCGAACGACATCATCGTGCGCGCCCAGCGTTCCGCTGACGACGCTCGCGCCCAGGGCGTCGCGGACACGCGGACCGATATCGAGCGTCTGCGAGAGCAGGCGGTCGCCGAGATCGACGCCGAACGCCTCCGGGCGTTGGCCGAAGTCCGGGGCCAGGTCGCCGATCTGGCACTCCAGGCAGCGGGCAAGGTCGTGGGCGAGACCATGACCAGCGATCGCGAGCGGCGGCTCGTGGACGAGTTCCTGGCCCAGGCGACCGTGCCTGGTCCGTCGTCCGCGTCGCGCAACTAGGTCGCGACCACATCCATGCCCACCCCCCGCAGCACTGCCCGTCGATACGCCGAAGCGGCGCTCTCCATCGCGGAGCGCGACGACTCGCTGGAGACGTGGGTCGCCGCCCTTGAGACCGCCACCACGCGTCTGGGCGTGCCGGAGTTGATGCGAGTCCTCGCGGATCCGGCACTCTCGTTCGAGTCGCGGCGCACCGTCGCGGAACAGGTCATGGCGGATGTCGTGACCGATGGTCCCCGCAACCTGGTGCTGCTGCTCGTGCGACGTGGCCGCATCGAACTGCTGCCCGAGGTCGCCGCACAGCTGCGGCGCCTGTATGACCAGCGCCAGGGCGTCGTCGG
>JBBQNA010000138.1:0-9393 GCA_038329515.1 Candidatus Limnocylindrales bacterium
GGCTGCGGCCTATGACCCGGCCACGGATACGTGGCGCTCCACCGCGTCGCCCGAGGGTGCATCCGGTCCGTTGACCGACCTCGCCGCCTGGACCGGCACGGAGATGCTGGCCTGGGGCGCGTTCGAGGAACGGGCACGACCCCGGACTCGGCTGCTTGCCTACACGCCGGCCACGGACACCTGGCGCCAGACCGCAGATGCGCCCGTATCGCCGGGCATGGGCACCATGACCTGGACCGGTGCAGAGCTGGTGGTCGTGGGATATGACCTTGCCCACGACTACGACGGCATGACTGCGCATGCCGCGACCTACTCCCCGGCTACGGACGTGTGGCGCGACCTCGGTCCGCTGCCCATGTCCGGCAACGGCATGCCGGTCGCCCACGCCACACCCGGATCCGTATTGCTCATGAACGCCTACCAGTGGTCCGACGAGAGCCTGGTGGATGGGGAGCCCACGAACCACGACCTGGTGCTCGATCCCGTCACCCCCTGCGGCACGGTCCCCGTCAGTGCGCCATGGACCAGCTCGACCGGCTCACCCGCCGCGTGGACAGGCAGCCTGCTGCTGTTCCCGGGACACCGCGGCTTGGCCTACGACCCCTCGACGGATGCCTGGCGGCGGCTCCCGCGAGCACCAGGCTTGCGGGAGCCCATCATCGGCAGCGCCACTTGGGCGGGTGACCGCCTGATCGTGCTTGGTGGCCCGTTCCTCGCAGAGGTCGAGCCGCAGCGCGGCGGCCCGCTGAGGCCTGCCTACGAGTTCATCCCCACGCCCTGATCGCGGCGTCTAATTGCCGCCAACCGCCTCGTCGGCCACTCCGGCTTCGACCAAACGACGGATCTCGCCCAGGGTGCGCTCGAGGCCCGCTTCGATGTCGCCCGCCTCGGCGGTCCGCCCTGTCGCGATGTGGACCTCCACCTCCGACCGGTCACCCTCACCATGGACCCGCAGCCAGCCGTGGTACTCGTTGGGACCCTCGGCCGCCCACTCGATCCGATTCGCGTCCTGGAGCACGTGGAACTCGGCCGTGCCGGCCACCTGCTTGCCGTTCACGTCTGCCGTCACCTTGATCTGGCCCGGGGAGTCGCCCGGGTCGGCCGAGGTCATGCCCTGGAAGTAGCGCGGCAGGTTCTCGATCTGGGACAGGTAGTCGAACAGCCGCTCCGGCGGCGCCTGGATGGTCTGGCTGCGGCGGTAGTCGGGCATGGCGTCCTCCAGTCGTACTCGTCCCATGCAGCATGGTGCGCGTCCGGCCGTCGCCAACGTCATGCCCGGTCGCTGGTCCGCCCTTTCGATCGTCTTGCAGGGCTACTGTCTGGAACGCGCCGCCGATGGTGTCGCGACGCGACGGTGTCCTGGTCCGGGAGACTGTCCGCCAGGGTCGTGGCGAGCGCGTCCTCGACCTCGGTCTGGACCACGAGACGCCGGGAGATCTCCTGGCTCTCGGCCGACAGCACCGGCACCATGGGGTCCTTGGGGTCCAGCTCCAGCTTGGCTGCCTCGATGGCCACCAGCCGCCGTGCACCGACCGTGATCGCCTCGGCGGTCGCCTTCAGGTCTTCCTCGACCTCAGACACATGGAACTCCGGGATCAGGTGGATGAGATCCAGTGTCCGTCGCGGTACACGTACCACACGATGATGGTCTCCGCCGACAGCTCCCTGGGTCGCACGACGGCCAAAGGGTACAGCAGGCGCAACTTCGACTGCAGTCGCGCGGGGTCGGATGCATCCTCCGCGAGTGCCTCGTTGCAGGCACGCACGAACGTCTCGTCAGCGGGTGGATTGATGATGAGCAATGGGGCCATGATCCGTGGCGCTCCGTGGGGCTGTGGTGCCACTCCTATGGTTGCCGGATCGACATATCAGCCGCACGACGACACCGGTGACATCCGTCCCATCCCCGCGACAGACCGTCATCGGTACGTCCTGGCTCCTGTCAGCCGGGCACTGCCACCGGACTCGTGTCAGGCGCGTCACCCTTGGGCGCCGATGGCGCCTCCACGTCCAACAGGTAGCCGATGCCCTGGAAGGTCTTGATCCGGCCGGGCTCGCCGGGTTCCGCACCCAACTTCCGGCGTACCCGGCTGACCCACACCCGCAGGTACTGCAGGTCGTCCCGATACTCGGGTCCCCAGACCTTGGTCAGCAGCTCCGTGTGCAGCACGACCTTGCCCGCATTGGTGGCGAGGTGCTGGAGCAGCAGCCACTCCGTCCGTGACAGCTGGACCAGCTGCCCGTCCCGGGTCACCATCCGGCGCTCCAGGTCGATCTCGATGTCATCGAAGGCCACGATCCCGGACCCGGGTGCGACACCCGAGCTCCGCCGCAGCACAGCCCGTACCCGGGCAGCCAGCTCGTCCGGGTGGAAGGGTTTCGCGACGTAATCGTCGGCGCCCAGATCCAGGCCCTTTGCCTTGTCGGCCGTGGAGCCCTTGGCGGTCAGCAGGATCACCGGCACCGGGCGCGTGGCGCGCAGCTGGCGCATGACCTCGATGCCGTCCAGGTCGGGCATCACGATATCCAGCAGCACCACGTCGGGTCGGTACTCCTCAGCCTTGGCGAGTGCCTCGCCGCCGCCGGATGCCGTGATGACCCGGAACCCCTCCTCGCTGAGCGCGAGGGAGACGAGCTTGGTAATACGCGGCTCGTCGTCCGCGACGAGCACGAGTGGTTGCGTGGACACGACATGACTCCCATCCGGCCGCGGCCTGGTCCGCGCCCCGCCGCATCTTGACGCACAAGCAGGTCGTCCGCCGCTCGGGTGCGGCAGGGAAGTGTTGCAGAAGCCTTGCGATCGGGCCGTCCGCCGATCGTCGCGCCGGCCGCAGCCCGTTGTGATGCGATCGCAACGCACGGCTGGGCCGGCAGAGATGCGATGGCCCCGCAGCATCGGTAGTCTCGCGGGATGCCCCCACGCACCGCGCCACGTGCACGCACCGCGCCACGTGCAGATGACGAGTCCCGGCTGCCGTTGCTGGCGAGCGTGATGGGCGTCATCGGCTTTGGTGGCCTGGTAGCCCTCGTCCGGCGACGTCGGAGCGACGCGCTGGACCTGGCCATCACCATGAAGCTCCAGGCCGTGCGGCACCCGATCCTGGAACGCGCGATGGCCGTCGTGTCGTGGTTCGGCTTCCCCATCCAGAGCCGTGTCATCCCGCCACTGCTCATCGGCGGCCAGTGGCTCGCGCACCGGCGCCTGGAGGCTGCGATGCAGCTCCTCGCTTGGGGCACCGCCCTGCTGTCGACCATCATCAAGACCTTCATGCGGCGTCCGCGTCCGGTCGCGGGCACGGACCTCCGGGTCGTCGCGGCAGAGCTGGGCGGTACCAGCTTTCCCAGTGGCCACGTCCTCAGCTACGTCGGCACATATGGCTGGCTGTCCGTGGTCGTGAGCATGGTGGTGCGGCCCATCTGGCCTCGTCGGCTGATGGTGGCGTTGCTGGCGGGCCTCGTGGCGCTGGTAGGCCCCAGTCGCATCTACCAGGGCCATCACTGGACCACGGACGTGACGGCCTCCTATCTCCTGGGCTTCAGCTACCTGGCGGCGCTCGTGGCGCTGTACCGGCAGCTGCGGGCCCGCAGGTTCCTCGCATGACGGGCCCATCCGGAGGACCGGCTCGTGGAAGGCGTATCCGCGTGCTCTGGAACCCGGCCTCAGGGCGCAAGGCGGGCATCCCGACCAACACTGCGTCCCGGGACTCGCTGGTGGACCTGATGGCCCGCTTCGACCTGGGTGACGAACTCATCGAGACCGAGTCCGAGGAGCACGCGTTGGCGTTGGTGCGAGAGGCGGTCGAGGCGCGCTATGACACCGTGGTGGCAGCGGGAGGTGACGGCTCCATGGGACTCGTCGCCGGGGAGCTGCTGGACACCGACACCGCCCTCGGCATCCTGCCGCTCGGCAGCATCATGAACATCCCGCGCATGCTGGACCTGCCCCGCGACCTGGATGCGGCCGCGCAGGTCCTCCAGGACGGCCACGTCCGGGTCATCGATGTCGGGCAGTCCGGGGACACCCTGTTCTACGAGGCCGCATCCGTGGGTCTGCACGCGGCGGTCTTCCGGGACACGGCAAAGGTGGACCACGGCGACTACGCCGCGATCGTGCACTCCATCATCGCGGCGTTCCGATATCGACCATCGCGCATGACCATCGAACTGGACGAGGGGCGCAGGCTCTCGACGCGGGCCCTCCTGGTCGCGGTCGCCAACGGCCGCTTCATGGGCACCGGCTTCGCCATCGCGCCCCAGGCGCTCCTGGACGACGGCATGTTCGATGTGCGCGTCTTCGAGCGCTACTCCAAGTGGGAGCTGTTGCGCCATTTCACGAGCATCGCCTTTGGCCGCCGGGCATACGCGCCACATGTGCGCACGGAGCGCTCCGCGTCCGTGACCATCACGAGCGCCCGCCCATTGCCGGTGCGCGGGGATGCCAACGACCTGGGTACCACGCCGGCCACGTTCCAGACCCGGGCCGGTGTGTTGCGCGTCGTCGCCCCGATCGCAACGCATCCGTGATGCCCTGACGCATCCGGGGGGTCGATCTGGCATGGCAGCCATGGGAAGGTGTCCGCAGCCACGTGGCATCTGTGCGGGTCGTGGCCAACGAGAGAGCTTCTCGACAGGAGGTCGTGATGTTGGTGACCATCATCGCGTGGATCGTGCTCGGCGCGATCGCGGGATATATCGCTGGGTTCCTGGTCAAGGGTGACGAGGGCATGGGCATCATCGGGCACATCGTGCTGGGCATCGTGGGTGCCGTCGTTGGTGGGTTCGCCGCGAACCTGCTGGGCATCGGCACCGGGCGTGCCAATGAGGATGTCGTCAACATCCAGTCGATCATCATCGCCGTCGTCGGCGCCGTGATCGTGGTGTTCGTGGTCGGCATGTTCACCGGCTCGCGACGGGGCCGCGGCACCGTCTAGCGGTACCCACCAGTGGCGCCACGGGCCTGAGGGCTCGACGCCACTGGGCTGCATCCGTCCTCGATGCGGAGGATCGTCCGGGGTGCCATGATCGGCGCTGTGGACGCACCCGTATCGAGGGATCCCGGCCCATGACCGACACAGCAGGTGAGGCGCGGTTCGCGGGATCGATCCCGGAACTCTACGAGCGCATCATGGTGCCGCTCATCTTCCAGCCGTACGCCAGTGACATGGCGCAGCGGCTGGTCGCGTTTGCGCCCTCGTCCGTGCTGGAGGTCGCGGCCGGTACCGGCGTCGTCACGCGGGCGATGGTCGACCTCCTGCCTGAGACCACCGACATCACGGTCACGGACCTGAACCAGCCCATGGTCGATCACGCTGCGGCCATCGGCACGAGTCGGCCGGTGACGTGGCAGCAGGCGGATGTCATGGCGATGCCCTTCCCTGACGCCTCGTTCGATGTCGTCGTATGCCAGTTCGGGGTGATGTTCTTCCCCGACCGGGTCGCTGCGTACCAGGAGGTCCGGCGCGTGCTGCGGCCGGGTGGCACATTCCTGTTCAACACCTGGGACCGTATCGAGGCCAACGAGTTCGCACACGCGGCGAACCAGGCACTCGCGGCCATGTTCCCGGATGACCCGCCCGACTTCATGGCGCGGGTGCCCCACGGCTACTTCGATGCAGGGCATATCCGAGCGGACCTGGCTGCGGCCGGATTCGACGCGTCAACGCCCATCCATGCCCTGGAGACACGCAGTCGCGCCGCCACGTGCGATATCCCGGCTGTCGGGTTGTGTCAGGGCACGCCGCTGCGGACCGCCATCGAGGCACGCGACCCGGCACGCCTGACCGAGGCGACCGAAGTCGCCGCTGCGGCCATCCGGGAGCGGTTCGGGCCCACGGACGTGGACGGCCGCATCCGCGCCTTCGTCATCGAGGCGCGTCCCCGCTAGTTCGCCTCGGCGACCACCTTGACCGCATCCACCTTGGTGCTGCCGTTGGCGGACGTGATGCTCACTGCGCCTGGCAGGACGCCGAGCGCCCCAACCAGGGCCGCCAACGTCTTCGCGGTGGACGACCGGTACCGGATCGATCTGGCCATGGGAACCCCCTCGTGGTGCTGGGTGACCCGGTCCGCGCCACCGCCGGGGGGCCGTGCGCAGCGGGTCAGGCGCATCCTGGGTCGGCGCCGGCCGCAGCATACCAACCCGCATGCTGGCGCGGCTGACGCGCGGCGTGTGTCGACTATCCTCACCCGGTGACCGCTCGACCACCCGCAGCGCAGCACGCTGCTGACAGCCACGACCTCATCCGGGTGCAGGGCGCCCGGGTGAACAACCTCAAGGACGTCAGCGTCGAGATCCCCAAGCGCCGGCTGACGGTGTTCACGGGCGTCTCCGGCTCGGGCAAGAGCTCGCTGGTGTTCGGCACCATCGCCGCCGAGTCGCAGCGGATGATCAACGAGACGTACAGCGCGTTCGTGCAGGGCTTCATGCCCACCCAGCCTCGTCCGGACGTGGATGTGCTGGACGGGCTGACCACGGCCATCATCGTGGACCAGGAGCGGATGGGCGCCAATGTCCGCTCCACCGTGGGCACCGCCACGGACGCCAACGCGATGCTGCGCATCCTGTTCAGCCGCCTCGGCCAGCCCCACGTCGGCTCGCCCCAGGCGTTCTCGTTCAATGTCGCGTCCATCTCGGGCGTGGGCGCGGTCACCTTCGAGCGCGGCGGGTCCACGACCAAGGAACAGCGCAGCTTCACCATCACGGGCGGCATGTGTCCGAGCTGCGAGGGCATGGGCACCGTCACCGACTTCGACCTGTCGCAGCTCTATGACGACAGCAAGTCGCTCAACGGCGGCGCACTCACCATCCCCGGCTACACCATGGACGGCTGGTACGGCCGCATCTTCAGCGGCAGTGGCTTCTTCGACCCGGACAAGCCCATCCGTGACTTCAGCAAGCAGGAGCTCCACGACCTCCTGTACAAGGAGCCGACCAAGATCAAGGTCGACAACATCAACCTGACGTACGAAGGGCTGATCCCCAAGATCCAGAAGTCGATGCTGTCCAAGGACAAGGAGGCGTTGCAGCCCCACATCCGGGCGTTCGTGGATCGGGCCATGACCTTCAGCACCTGCCCCGACTGCGGCGGCACCCGGCTGAGCGACGGTGCGCGCTCGTCGTGTATCGGTGGCGTCAACATCGCCGATGCGTGCGCGATGCAGATCAGCGACCTGGCTGCGTGGGTACATACCCTCGATGAGCCGACCGTGGCGCCGTTGCTGGGAGCGCTGCGGCAGGTGCTCGATTCGTTCGTGAACATCGGGCTGGGCTACCTGTCGCTGGAGCGTTCGTCGGGCACGCTGTCGGGCGGCGAGGCACAGCGCACCAAGATGATCCGCCACCTGGGCTCGTCGCTCACGGACGTGACCTACATCTTCGATGAGCCGACGGTCGGGCTCCACCCCCATGACATCCAGCGTATGAACGAGCTGCTGCTGCGGCTGCGCGACAAGGGCAATACGGTGCTCGTCGTGGAGCACAAGCCGGAGACCATCGTCATCGCCGACCACGCGGTCGACCTGGGCCCCGGCGCCGGGACCGCCGGCGGCGAAGTGATGTTCGAGGGCACCGTGGCAGGGCTGCGGGCCAGCGGCACCATCACCGGCAAGCACCTGGATGACCGGGCCTCCGTGAAGCCGACGGTGCGCACCCGGACGGCCGTGCTGGAGGTCCGCGGCGCCAGCACCAACAACCTCCAGGCAGTGGACGTCGATATCCCGCTGGGCGTCCTGGTGGTGCTGACGGGCGTGGCCGGGTCGGGCAAGAGCTCCCTCATCCGCGGCTCGGTGGCGGGTCGGGAGAGCGTGGTGTCGGTCGACCAGGAGGCCATCCGCGGGTCGCGGCGGAGCAGTCCGGCGACGTACACCGGTCTGCTGGACCCCATCCGTAGCGCGTTCGCGAAGGCCAACGGCGTGAAGCCGGCGCTGTTCAGCGCCAACTCCGAGGGTGCCTGCCCCACCTGCAACGGCAACGGTGTCATCTATACCGACCTGGCCGTGATGGCGGGCGTCGCCACCACTTGCGAGGAGTGCGCGGGCAAGCGATTCGGGGCTTCCGTCCTGGAGTACCACCTGGGCGGCCGGGACATCAGCGAGGTGCTCGCGATGTCCGTGACCGAGGCGGAGCGGTTCTTCGGCGCCGGCGCGGCGCGCGTGCCGGCCGCACACGCCATCCTCGTCCGGCTCGCGGACGTCGGCCTTGGCTACCTCAGCCTGGGCCAGCCGCTCACGACACTCTCCGGCGGCGAGCGGCAACGGCTGAAACTGGCCACCCACCTCACCGAGAAGGGCGGTATCTATGTCCTGGATGAGCCGACCAGCGGTCTCCACCTCGCGGACGTCGAGCAGCTGCTCGCACTGCTCGATCGGCTCGTGGACGGCGGCAAGTCGGTCATCGTCATCGAGCACCACCAGGCGGTCATGGCACACGCCGACTGGATCATCGACCTGGGTCCCGGCGCCGGCCAGGACGGCGGCCGGATCGTGTTCCAGGGCACACCCGCCGACCTGATCGCGGACCGCTCCACACTTACCGGTGAGCACCTCGCGGCATACGCCGGCACCTGATCTCGCTTGGGGCGCCTCAGGCAAGTAGCACCCACTCCGGCATCCAGCTCAACAACGTGCAGGCAGCAGGTCAAGGTTGACCAGGTTCTCGAGGATGAAGATCCCGTTCGGCAACCAGTGGATGTCGTGACCGTACGAGAGCTGGGCGACCTTGCCGTCCTTGATCGGTTGACGAGTCGGCGAGGCCGTGGACCGCCAGCAACTTGGACGCCCCTGGCACCGACCGCCCGCCGATAGGCGGGCACACTCGAGGAGACGTCGTGCACACATACGAACACCGAGCCCTCATCGATGGCGAATGGCTGGAGTCTGGGAGTGACGGGACGCGGCCAGTCCGGAACCCCGCGACCGATGACGTCCTCGCGGAGGTCACCTGGTGCGGCGCAGCCGAGGTCACGCAGGCGATAGATGCCGCACATCGGGCATTCCGGGAATGGGGCCGCCGACCCGGCAGCGAGCGGTCCAGGCTGATCCGGCGGCTGTACGAGCTGATGATCCGGGACCAGGATGTCCTGGCGGCCGTCATGACGGCTGAGCAGGGCAAGCCGCTGGCCGAGGCGCGTGGCGAGATCGCGTACGCGGCAGGATTCCTGGAGTGGAGTGCGGAGGAAGCGAAGCGAGTCTCCGGTGAGGTCATCCAGGCGTTCACCCCGAACAAGCGACTCCTGGTGCTCCGCCAACCCGTGGGGGTCGCGGCCGCGATCACGCCCTGGAACTTTCCAGCGGCCATGATCACGCGCAAGCTCGGGCCAGCATTGGCCGCAGGCTGCACGATGGTCATCAAGCCGGCATCCGCCACGCCGCTCACCGCACTTGCCATCGCCGCCC